>CALAMB010000488.1 GCA_937925645.1 uncultured Acidobacteriota bacterium | reverse complement strand
GCCCAGCGCCGCGGCCGCCTCGGTGCGCGCCCGGCCCGACGCCAGCGCCGGCCAGAACAGTCCCCAGGCGGCGTCCCACTGCTTGAGCCGGACGTGGATGCCGGCAGCGGCCAGTCGGGCCTCGTGGCGGCGGGATTTGTACTTGTGGGCGCAGTTCCGGAACGTCTGCAGGGCCAGGTTGAGCTTGCCGCTGTCGCGGTAGCTTGCCGCCAGCAGGAAGTGGGCGTCCGGGGTGTAGGGGCTCTTCGGATGGCGCTTGACCAGCTCGTACCAGTTCTTGCGGGCCGCGACGGGCGTCCCCGCCGCGTCCTGCAGGCGGGCCTGCTGCATCAGCATGTAGTCGGCGAAGAGGGGATCGCGGGGGATCCAGGCGCCGTAGAGGGCGATCGCCTCCGCGCGCTGGCCCGCCGCATCGTGCAGCCAGGCCTGCAGCAGGTACAGCCGGTCGCGGCGGAAAGTCGCCGGATCGGACTGGTGCAAGGTCGTCACCTCGGCCAGCGCCTCCGGCCAGCGGCCGGCCTGGACGTGCGTCTCCACTTCGGGAATCCCGATGGACGCCCGGAGCGGCGGCGCCCCCACGCCCGCGACCAGGGTGAGGAACAGCAAACAGTACAACAACAGGCGGACGTTCGATGTTTTCATGATTGATTGATCAACCGATCCGGGCCTGGAGCCAGCCGCCCGGATCAACCGCTTATTGTAATGGAAACGGCGGTTTCGCCCAACCCTTTTTGCGCGGACTGCTGCTGCCTGCGGTCGTGCGACCGATGGAATCGATGGACGGCTGAAGTCGGTGAATGGGTGAAGAGGTGAGCAGGTTGATTGGTGAATGGGTGGATTGGTGATGGGTACCAGGATCTGGGTTCTGTAATCCAAGACCCAGGGCCCAGAACCCAGGTCCCAGGTCCCAATTCCGATGTCCGATTTCCGAAGTCCGCATTACGGGAACGAGCCTCTAGCCTCTAGCCTCGAGCCTCTAGCCTCTAGCCTCGAGCCTCTAGCCTCGATTCGGATGTGCCTTGACATTGCGCCGACCCGCATTTATCTTCGCGGGGATGACCGTGCAATCCGTGTTGCGGAGTTCCCGTCCCGCATGAACAAGCCCACGCCCCACTCCAAGCGGCTGCCGGCGGCGGTGGTGGCGCTCGGGCTGGTGAGCTTCTTCACCGACCTGTCCAGCGAGATGATCTACCCGCTGCTGCCGCTGTTCCTGGCCACGACCATGGGCGCGGGCGCGTGGGTGATCGGGCTCATCGAGGGGGTGGCCGAGTCCACCGCCGCGGCGCTCAAGCTGGTGTCGGGCATCTTCGCCGACCGGGTGCGGCGGCGCAAGCCCATGCTCCTCGCCGGCTACGGGCTGTCCGCGGTGGCCCGCCCCCTCATCGGCCTGGCCGGCGCCTGGCCGGCGGTGCTGGCGCTGCGGTTCGCCGACCGGGTGGGGAAGGGCGTCCGCACCTCGCCCCGCGACGCGCTCATCGCCGACGTGACCGCCCCGGAGATCCGCGGCGCCGCCTTCGGCTTCCACCGCGCCATGGACCACGCCGGCGCCGTCGTGGGCCCGCTCGCAGCCGCGGCGCTGCTGGTGGGCGCCGGACTCGATCTCGGACAGGTGTTCCTCCTGGCGGCGATCCCCGGCGTGGCGGTGCTCGTGACCCTGGTGGCGGGGGTCCGGGAGCCGGCGCGGGGCACGCCGCCGGCGCCGCCGCGCTGGGACGCGCGCCGGGACTGGCAGGGGCTCGGACGCCCCTTCCACCGGTACCTGCTGGCCATGCTGGTGTTCACGCTGGGCAACTCGGCCGACGCCTTCCTCCTGCTCCGGCTGGCGCAGTCGGGCGTGCCCGAGGCGTGGGTGGCGGTGCTCTGGTCGCTCCACCATGTGGTCAAGATGGCCGCTACCTACGTCGGCGGGCGCCTGTCCGACCGGCTGGGGCGGCGGCCCATGGTGCTGGCGGGCTGGGCCGTCTACGCGGCGGTCTACCTGGTCTTCGCCGCCGGACCGACGATGCCCGGACTCATCGCCGCGTTCATGGTCTATGGCATCTATTTCGGCCTGACGGAGCCGGTGGAGAAGGCGTGGGTCGCCGACCTGGCCCCGGCGGCGCTGCGCGGCTCGGCTTTCGGCTGTTACCATGCCGTGGTCGGACTGGGCGCGCTGCCGGCCAGCCTCGTCTTTGGCCTGGTCTGGCAGCTCTGGGGCGCTCCGGCCGCGTTCGGCTTGGGCGCCGCCCTGGCCGCGGCGGCGGCCGCCCTGCTCCTGCGCGTGAGCGCCGACGGGGCGATCGCGGCCGATGGGCGGAACAAGACACCGAAATCCACGTACAATCCACCCAAGGAGTAGCGGTATGACGGAAACCCCCGGGACCACCGAGAAGAAGAGCCCCTGGCGCGAGATCGTGGAACCGTTCGTGAACCTGGTGCGGGCGCCGATGGCTCTCTGGGCGGCCAATCTGAGCTACTGCCTCGAGGGGCTGGCCTACTTCGGGACGCTGGCTTTGCTGGCGATCTACTACAACGACTTTCTCGGCTTCGACGACCACGCCGCCGACTGGATGGTGGGCGTGCTCACGGGCGGCATCACCCTGGGCATGTTGTTCCTCGGCAGCATCCCCGACCGCTGGGGCGTCCGCCGCGCGCTGGTGGCGGCGATGGCGTTCGTCCTGGCCGGCCGCGCGCTGCTCGCGGCCGGGCCCACGTTCTTGCCGTGGTTCGGCGGCGCGACGTCGCCGCTGTTCCTGGTGTCGCTGGCGGGGATCCTGTGCGTGGTGGTGGGCTGGGGGATGTACCAGCCGGCGATCTTCTCCGCCGTCAAGCACTTCACGAA
>CALAMB010000487.1 GCA_937925645.1 uncultured Acidobacteriota bacterium | reverse complement strand
AGACCGACGAGGAGGAAGACCCGACGATGGTGGGGAATCTGTTCTGATCGTCCGGCAGGAGATCGTCAATCGGGAGGGACCATGAAACCGAAACGAAAGAAAGTCAGAACGGCGCCGGAACAGGCGGGGTATTCCTTTTCACTCCGGTCGCGCCGGAACAAGTCCGACTGGGCCGGGATCAGCATCGGCGACGCGTTCAAGCAGAACCTCGACTACTTCCACCGGGCCCAGGCCCAGCGGCTGTTTTACCGCCAGCTCAAGAAGACGGTCCGTGCGGTGGCCAAGCTGGACGGCACCGAGGCGCCGCACCTGCTGCAACCGCGGGTCAAGCCGCAGCTCTCGCCCTGCTACTCCAGCTACCCGGCCGGGTTGGCGGTGTACGCGGCGATCGGCCTGACGGCGTTTCTGGAATTCAAAGCCCGGATTACGGAAAGCCGCTACCTGGCCTATCTGAACACCCAGCTCGGCGTGCAGATCGCGGACAGTGACGTCCGGGTTGATTCCGAACTGGCCGAGCTCACGGCCCATAGTGTGGCTGACTGGATGCACTACCGGCTGCTCATCGAAGACCTGGCCCGGCGGGCGGCGTTGTCCGCCATCGAGGTGTACCGCCTGTTCGCTGCCGCCCAGGAAGACCTCCGCTTCGCCACGGTGAACGACATTGTCCGCGCGGTGATCCTCTACGGCGACGTACTGTGCGAGCCGTGGCACCTGAACCTGCATCCGCTGACCGCCCGGATTCTTCGGGATCTCATCACGGCCAGCGCGCCGTTCTACGAGCGGCTGCCCGAGGTGCCGGACCGGGAGCTGCTGGAGATGGGCGCCGCCTGGTCCTGGCGGCTGATGGCCGTCCTGCTGCGCTATCTGCCGCCGCCCAGCCAGCCCGATGAGAAGCAGCCGAAGGAGACGCGGAAAGGGAGGAGCCGGCTGATGGAGCTGCTGGGCGCCTCCATGCCCGCCGGCGAAGGCATCCACAGCGACAGCGAACTGGCGCCGCTCGGCGGCCCCGTGCCGCCCATCGTCAACCGTCCGGATAATCCCCTCGACTGGCTCTTGAACCAGTTGATGGACGGGTCGGGCCGCGACCGCCTCCGCGACGCCGACAAGCCGGCGGCGGTCGATGATGCGATCTACAAGACCCTGGAGGAATTTCAGGCGGCGCTGGGCGGCGCGGCCGGCCAGTCCGGCAACTGGGAGGACATGCGGTCCGATCTGCTGGAGAATTCGCTCCGCGCGATCCCATTCGAGGCCGGGCCCATCGAGGGGAATCCGGCCGACGGGCACGAGGTCAAGGTGTCGATGTACGGCGACATGAACGCGATCGGGGAGCTGTTCGACCGTCCGGTGGCGCCGTCGGACGACGTGGGCGCCTGTCAGAACCTGATGGAGGAAGCGGCGCCCCTGACTGCGACTCTGCGCCAGAACCTCTATCCGAACATCGAGCAGCGGCCGGAGATCCAGCGCCTGCGTTGCAGCGGCGGCCTGGACGGCGCGCGCCTGCCGCTGGCGGCGTTTTCGGAGACGGTCTTCCGGCGCTACCGGATCCGCGAAGTGGCCGATCCGCGGGGATCGCCGGTGCTGGTGATCGCCTGCGACGGCTCCGGCTCGCTCAACGAGAAGCAGATGCGGATGGTCAAGCTGCTGTCGGCCGCCTACCTGCAGTCCACCGCCCGGAGCAGCATCCAGGTGCTCGCCGCCCTCTACCACAGCGGCGACATCCGGCCGGGCGTTTCAGGGCCGCTGGTCCAGTGGATGTACCATCCGCGCAAGTCCATCGCCCGGAGCCGCCAGGACGCCGTGCGGAGCGTCGTCACGCTGCCCGACACCGGCACCGGCGTGCAGAGCGACGCCCTGTCCATCGCGTTCATCATGGACGAGGCCCGCCGGATCGCGCGCGGCCACATGATCTACCTGGTGCTCATCACCGACACCAGCTGGAACCGCAGCTTCAACAAAGCCGAGACCGGCGCCGAGGAGGTCCGCGGCTACTTCGAGGACCTCTACGAGCGCTTTCCGGGCCAGGTCCACACGACCCTGGTGGCGCTGGGCGTGTCGGGGCCGACGGGCTTCGAGGATCTGCTCAACGCGGTCATCGGTGTCACCCACGAGGAATTGTCCGACGGCGCCGCGGTGGCCGAAAAGGTCGGCGTGTACGTCGCCTGCTGTATCCGCGAACGCACCCGGCTCATCGCGCGGGTCTGAGAGGAGAGTGATATGAGCAACCGGACCACATCCACCGACACACTGACGCTGCCAAAACCGACGGGTGGCTGGTCGTCAACGTACGACTTCGGCGCCGGCGACTGGTGGAGTCGCCGGCCGGCGGTGGACCGCCGCAAGGCATTGGCGCCCGTCATGGACCAGCTCCGGCGGCTGGACGTCCAGCGCCTCAAACTGGAGCGGGAAGGGGGGACGGTGAAGGACCTGACCGTCCTGACCCGCATCCTGAGCGAACCATTGCGCGTCGAGGGCCATTACGGCCCGGTGACTTGCTCGTTGCGGGATCCGCGCGCCCTGCGCACGGCGCTGCTGGAGGTCGATTACGACCTGCACCACGACGTGCGGCAGCTGCCCGACCTGCTGCCGGCGTACTACGTCTGCCGCACGCGCCGGGACTACTGGGGCGAGTACAGCCTGGTGGTGGAGGATTTCCACCTGAGCCCCGGCTACCCGCTCCTGGACGAGCGGTTCGTGCGCCTGATGGACGTCGGGCACGAGGTGTATTTCCTGCGACTGGCGCACCTGCGCGACGCCGTGCGGGCCCTGTTGCGAGACACACACCCCGGCGAGGAAGCAGTGGACGGCATGCTGTACGATTTGGGGCGCCACGTTTTTCAGGCCGCCTGGCACGAGGACCAGCGGCTGGGCATCCTGGTGGCCGGACATTTCCACCTGCCGGCGTTCCGGCAGGCCATCGAGCTGCTCTACCTGTGCCTCAGCGGCGAGCTGTGCGAACTGCGGCACGCCATCACGCCGGAGATGCTCCGGTTCTTCGCCGAGGCCTACGAGCAGCCCGCGATCCGCCGTTTTCTGGAACGGCTGCGCGACCTGGACGGCGCCATGATCACCGATCTGCCCCGACAGGGACGGGTGCTCTACAAGCGGCTGGGGCAGGCGTTCAGCCGGTGTCTCAGCGCGGAGGTGCTGTGGGGATTCGGCCGGCGGATGATCCCACTCTGGAAGGTGGTTTATGGCAATCTGACCCGGCTGGAGCAGGTCAGCCGGCAGTTGCGCGCCGATCCGCGGGTGGCCTCCGCGTGCGACCGGCTGGAGCAGGAGGCCGCCGCGGTCATCGAGGCGCTGGCGGGAGGCGGAACGGCGGTGCAGTGACACGGCGCGCCAAGGCACGAAAAGCGCAACGATCAGTTGAGCATTGGGAGCT
>CALAMB010000486.1 GCA_937925645.1 uncultured Acidobacteriota bacterium | reverse complement strand
CTGCCACCGCAGCTTGTCCGTGGCCGACTGGTACTCCTTCAGGAGGTCGGTGACCTGTTCAGACGCCCGGTCGGCGAACACATAGGCCTGGATGGGGTTTTTGAGGCCGCCCACGATCTTGCGGGTCTGGTCGGACAGGGAGTAAAGCTTGTCCGGAGTGGTGTCCAGCCGCTGATTGTGCCGGACCACAAGCACGTTGGCCAGGCCGAGCACCGCCAGCAGAACGGCGATCGAGATGAGGAAATTGCCGCCGTGCAACGCTTTTCGGGTGCGGAGGGCGTGCACGAGTTCGGCCTGGTTCAGGATCGCGCCGGCCAGCAGCAGGACGCCGCCGGCGATGAGCACGTAGAGATGGAAGGGGAGCCAATCACCCACCACGCTGTAGTGGACGAGCGCCGCCACGGCGAGCGCCAGGCCGACCCAGGGGCAGGTTCGTTTCAGGTAGTCCAGCATCTCAACCCCTCCACCGCAGAGATTCCAGCGACCGGTACGTCAGGAACACACCGAAAACGGTCACGCTCAGGAAGTACACCCCGTGGGCCAGATCCAGCACACCCTTCTGGAAATCCTCAAGATGGCGCAGGGGCGACAGGTAGGCCAGGACGCCCGAAACGCCCTCGGTGCCCGACTGGGTGAACACGTTCATGAACCAGAGCAGCAGCACCAGCACAAAGGTCAGGATGGCCGCGATGATCTGGTTTTCGGTGAGCGACGAGAGGAAGTTGCCGAGACTCAGCACCGCCGCCATGAACAGCACCAGACCCAGGTACCCGACCAGCAGGGGGATCAGGTCGGGTGGCTCGCTCAGGAACAGCGGCACCATCACCAGAGCGGAACCGGCGAAGAGGATCAGGCCGAAGGCGAGGTTGGCCAGAAACTTGCCGAGAATGATCTGCAGATTGGTGAGCGGCGAGGTGAAAAGCAGCTCGTACGTCCCCTTCTTTTTTTCCTCGGCGTACACGCCCATGGTGATCAGCGGCACGAGGAAGAGCAGGACCGTGCTCAACCAGCCGAAGTAGTAGCGGACCACCATCTGGGGAACGTTCACCGCCTGGTAGCCCATGCCCATCGCGGTCTCGCGGACCAGGTCGGAAAAAATCAGGTAAAACACGAAACCCGAAATGAGCAGGAACAGAGTCAGCGTGACGTAGGCGATCGGCGAAAAAAAGTAGCTCTTCAGCTCTTTGACGAACAGGTGGATGGTGTTTTTCATTGTCCGGCCTCCTCCGGGGCGGGGGACTCGGGGGCGGGATCGGCGGGCGCCGCTTCGGTCTCCACGGGGGTCTCGCGGTGCTCATCGGTGATCAGTTCCAGGAACACGTCCTCCAGCGTGGCGCGGCTCGGCGTCAGCTCGTGCAACTCCAGGCCCGCCTCCACGATGCGGCGGGCGAGTTGCGGCGGCCGGCCGGGGTCGTCCAGCGGCACCGTCACGCGCCACAGGCCGCCGTCTTCGCGCTGGACGGCGCCGGGGCCGGGCAGGCCTTCGGCCGCGAACAGCGCCTGCACCGTCGCCTCGTCCCCGCCCACGCGGCACAGCAGCGTTGCCTGGCCGGCGGCGGAGACAGTCAGATTCTCCGGCGTGTCTTCGGCCACGATGCGCCCCTTGTTGATGATGACCACCCGGTCGCACACCTGGCTCACTTCGGGCAGGATGTGCGAAGAAAGGATGATGGTGTGATCGCGCCCCAGGCCCTTGATCAGCTCGCGCACCTCGCGGATCTGCGCCGGGTCGAGCCCGATGGTGGGTTCGTCCAGCACGATGACCGCGGGGTCGTGCACGAGCGCCTGGGCCAGGCCCACCCGCTGACGATAGCCCTTGGACAACTGGGCGATGAGGCGGTGACGCACGCTCTCCAGTCCGCAGCGGCCGATGATCCGCTCCAGCACGGCCGGCTGGTCCGCCTTGGGCACGCCCTTGATCCGGGCCACGAACTGCAGGTATTCGAACACGGTGAACTCGGGGTAGAGCGGGACGTTTTCGGGCAGATACCCGATCTGGCGTTTCACCGCCACCGGCTGCTCGAACACGTCCAGGCCGCCCACCCGGCAGACGCCCGCCGTCGCGGGCATGTAGCCGGTCAGAATGCGCATGGTCGTGGTCTTGCCGGCGCCGTTGGGGCCGAGAAATCCAAGGATCTCGCCGCGCTGGACCGTGAAGCTGACGTCCTCGATGGCTTTGAAATTGCCGTAATATTTGGTGAGTCCGGATACTTCGATCACGTGCCCTCCTGGCGTTGGTCTGAAGAGAGTAAGTACGCTCGCTCGCGCGTCCGGTTTCAAAGCCGCCCAATATAGCCGAAAATCCCGGTGATGTAAAGGCGGTGGGAGGGTTTTGTCCGTGGCCGGCGAAATGCCGATTGATTGACGGGTGGCCATCCGCTAGACTAACAGTCCGGCGGCTTGGCTGGTCGCCGAGCTCCCCGCTCAGGAGAAACGTGCATGACCGTCTCCGTCTGTTTCCGCCGGGCGTGCCCGGAAGCGCGCGGCCTGCCGCGGCTGGCCGGCACGGTCCGCCGCCGGATCGCCGGGTGGCGGCTCACCCTGCCGGTCCCCGTGCCCGCCGTCGGCTGCGGGGTGCTGGGCATGGTCTGCGCCACGCGCACCATCCGCCTGGGCGAAATCGCATCGCGCCTGCTGGAGAAGTTGGAGTACCGGGGGTACGACTCAACGGGCCTGTGCGTCCAGGACGACGGGCAACGGATCGTGCTCAAGAAATCGGTGGGTGCTCCGTCCAACGTGGTCAAGGCGCTGGAGCTGGAAACCCTGCCGGGCCGCCTGTTCTGCGGCCAGGTCCGCTGGGCCACCTTCGGCGCGGTGGACGACCTCAACGCCCAGCCGCACCTGGTCGCGTGCAAGACGCGGATCTACGGCGCGCACAACGGCAATATCACCAACTGCGAATCCCTCAAGGACGACCTCCGCCTGGAGGGACATGTCATCCTCAGCGACAACGACGGGGAAATGCTGGTCCACACCATGGAGCATTTCTTCTTCCTCAACCTGGAGAAGCACCCCGCCGGCCGCCGCGAGGACCGGGCGGTCCGCCGGGCCTGCATGATCGAAGCCATCCGCCAGGGGAGCTGCAAGATCCGCGGCTCGTACGCCGCCGTGATCGTGGACCCGGTGCTGGAGGAAGCCTATGCCATCAAGAGCGGCAGCTCGCTCTACGTGGGCAAGGGCGCCGACGACACCGGCGATTTCATTCTCACATCGAGCGACCTGTCGGCGGTGCTGAGTCTGACGCGCATCCTCATCCCGCTGTCCGAAGGAGAGTTCATCCACTTCGACAACGCGGACTGGACGGTGTACTCGCTGACCGATCCGCACCTGGCCGAGCGGCGGCCGCCCAAACGGTCCAAGCTCCGCGCCCGCGACATGACCCTGCGCCCGCCGTTCCAGTTTTTCATGGAGCAGGAGATCGCCGCCCAGGGCGAGGCCGCCGCGGAGTTGATCGAGCTGTTCTACCCGGGCGACGGCGTCCGCGAGGAGCTGTTCGCCCGGTACGACGGCATGCGGGACCTGGTGTTCCACGTCCGCCAGACCATCCGCCAGGCCAGCTTCCAGACCGACACCACCCGCCTCCTCGGCGACTTGCGGGCGCTATTCGGCGGCGACGAGTTCCGCCGGCTGGAGGCGGCAGCGGGCGCCGACGGCCTGTTCCGCCGCTACGCCGCCGCGGCGCCGGAGACCCGCCCGTTCGCTTCCATCGAGGAGGGCTTCCTGCAGGAGATGCGCCGCCTCACCGGCGGGGAGTGGCGGGACCGGCTGATGCTGGTCGACACCTTGTTCCAGTACAAGCATCGTTACTCGCTGCATGGCTGGGTGGAGCGATTCGCGGCGGAGCTCGAAGCGCACCGCGGTCGGCGGATCTACATGGTGGCGTGCGGCTCGTCGTACAACGCCGCGCGGGCCGGAGCCGCCATCCTGAACCGGCTGGCCGGCATCCCCGTCGCCTGCATGCTGCCGGGCGAGTTCCGCAGCGAGGCCCACGAGTCCATTGGTGCCGATGACCTGTTCATCGGGATCTCCCAGAGCGGCGAGACGAAGGACCTGGTGGACATCTGCAACGCCCTGGCGGCGCGCGGACCCGTCCGGCGGTTGATGATCGTCAACAACGTCAACTCCACGCTGGCCCAGGAAAAATGCGATTTTTACCTCCCCGTCTTGTGCGGGCCGGAGATCGCCGTGCCCGCCACCAAGAGCTTCACCAACCAGCTGGTGCTGCTCTTCGGGTTGGCGCTCAAGTGCCTGGAGCTGCGGGGGGAGACCGGCGCCGCCTACGCGTCGGCCCGTCAGCAGTTCCTTCGGATTCCCCAGCTCCTCGACGAGACCCACCGCCAGGTGCGGCTGCGCGTCCGGGAGCTGGCCGAGGAGATCTACCTGAGTCCGTCGGCCCACATCCTATCCGCCGCCAACGTAGGGCTGGCCCGGGAGGGCGCGCTGAAAATCCGCGAGGTGGTCCTGAACCACACCGAGGGCATGGAAGCGTCGGAATTCAAGCACGGCCCCAACACCATCCTGGGAAAAAATTTCACCTTCGGACTGGAGCAGCTGCAGCACGGCCTGGCGGATTTCGCGCGGCTCTGCGCCGCGCTGGCGGACCGGGTCGACCGCGGCGAGCTGCCCCCGAAGGCGCTGGCCCCGCTGGCGTCGGCGCTGGCCGATTTCCTGGTGGAGCGCAGCCGGCCGTTTCATCTGCGCCCGGAGGAGGAAGCGGCGCTGGCGCCGCTTTTGGCCAACGATTTTTACTCCGCGCTCTTCGCCCCGTACCCGTTACTCTTCCTCACGGCGCCCACCCGGCGGGACGTGGAGCTCACCATCTCCCAAATGAACACGCACAAGATCCGCGGCGCGTCGATCTACGTCATTGCCGAGGAAAACGAGGATCTGCGCCAGGCGGCGGTCCGCGCACCCGCCGACGCTCCGGGCTACCGGAGCTACTACCTGACACTGCCCCGCACCGACAGCGAGTTCCTCTACCCGTTCTCCGCCATCGTCGCCCTGCAGTCGCTGGCGCTGGAAATGAGCGTCCTGAAGATGAAATACCTGAACCGGCTGCGGATCCCGATGCACGGCGTGCACCCCGACGTGCCGAAGAATGTCAGCAAGTCGATCACCGTGGACTGAGACATCCGGCGGAGTCACGAATCCCATGAGCCAACCGTTCGTCCATCTGCATGTGCACACCGACTACTCGCTGCTCGACGGCGCCTGCGCCGTCGACCGGCTGGTAGCGAAGGCCGCCGCCTGCGGGATGCCGGCCCTGGCCATCACCGACCACGGCAATCTGTACGGCGCCGTGCACTTCTACGAGAAGGCGAAGAAGGCCGGCGTGAAGCCCATCATCGGCAGCGAAGTGTACATCGTCTCGGGCAGCCGGCATGAGAAGACGCGGGCCAGCGAGGACAGCTTCCACCTCATCCTGCTGGTGAAGGACCGGGAAGGCTATCAAAACCTGTGCCGCCTGATTTCCCTGGGCTACCTGGAGGGATTCTACTACCGCCCGCGCATCGACTTCGAGCTGCTTCGCCGGCACGCCCGCGGCCTGATCGGCCTGTCCGCCTGCCTGGCCGGGGAGATCCCCACATGCCTCATGGCCGGCAACGAAGCCGGTGCCGAGGCCGCCGCCCGCCGCTATGCGGAGATCTTCGGCGACGGCAACTTCTACCTGGAACTCCAGGATCACGGCCTGCCCGACCAGGCGCCGGTCAACGAGGGGCTCATCGCGCTGTCCCGGCGGACGGGCATCCCCCTCGTCGCGACAAACGACTGCCATTATCTCGAACCCGCCGACGCCCTGGCCCACGAGGTGCTCGTGTGCATCCAGACCGGCAAGCTTCTGGCCGACGAGAACCGGATGGAATTCCAATCGAAGGAATTCTATGTCAAAACCGCCGACGAGATGGCCGCCCGTTTCGGCCACGTGCCGGAGGCGCTGGCCAACACGCTCCGGGTGGCCGAGCAGTGCCGGTTCGAGTTCGACCTGCAGACCCGCTACTACCCGCGCTTCGACATTCCGGCCGGTTCCACCATCGACGACTATTTCGAACAGGTCACGCGCGCCGGCTTCGCCGAACGGCTCAAGTCCATCGAGACGGACATCGCCGCCGGCCGGACCCGCCACACCCTCGACGAGTACCACCAGCGGCTGGAGTACGAGATCGGCGTCATCAAGCGCCAGGAGTTTCCCGGCTACTTCCTCATCGTGTGGGATTTCATCCGCCAGGCCCGCGAGCGGGGCATCGCCGTGGGGCCGGGCCGCGGTTCGGCGGCCGGCAGCCTGGTCGCCTACTCGCTCCGCATCACGGATCTGGACCCGCTGCGGTATGACCTGCTGTTCGAGCGGTTCCTCAATCCCGAACGCATCTCGCCCCCCGACATCGATATCGACTTCTGCGCCCGGCGCCGCGAGGAAGTCATCCGTTACGTCACCGAGAAGTACGGCAAGGACTGTGTCTGCCAGATTGTCACGTTCGGCACCATGAAGGCCCGGGCGGTGGTCCGCGACGTGGGGCGCGTCCTGGGCATGTCCTACACCGACGTGGACCGCATCGCCAAACTCATCCCCGACGAGCTGAACATCACCCTGGAGCGGGCGCTCAAGGAGGAGCCCCGCCTGCAGGAGGCCATCGACGCGATGGCCGAGCGGAACCCCGAGGTGCTGCGGCTCATCGACATCTCCCGCCGCCTCGAGGGGCTGAGCCGGCACAGCTCCATCCACGCCGCCGGCGTGGTCATCGCTCCGCAGCCGCTGGTGGACATCATCCCCATCGCCACCCGCGGCGAGGGTGAGGTTCTGACCCAGTACAACATGAAGGACATCGAGAAGCTCGGCTTCCTGAAGATGGACTTCCTGGGGCTCATCACCCTCACGGTGATCCAGGATACCCTGCGGATGATTCAGACCAACCACGGGCTCGACCTGGACATCGACCATATTCCCATCGACGACGCGCCCACCTACCAGATCTTCTGTGAAGGCCGCACCGCCGGCATCTTCCAGTTTGAAAGCTCGGGCATGCGCAACTACCTGCGGCAGCTCAAGCCCAGCCGCATCGAGGACCTGATCGCCATGAACGCCCTCTA
Source organism: uncultured Acidobacteriota bacterium (assembly GCA_937925645.1). Lineage (GTDB taxonomy): Bacteria > Acidobacteriota > JAAYUB01 > JAAYUB01 > JAAYUB01 > JAAYUB01. Next base: position 69,469 of record CALAMB010000486.1, on the reverse strand, counting down.
TCGCCCCGGCCCCATCAAGGGGAAGATGGTGGACGAGTTCATCCGGCGAAAGAACGGCGAGAGCACCAGCCAGTATATCGTCCCGGAGCTCGAGCCGATCCTGAAGGACACCTACGGCGTGATCGCCTACCAGGAACAGGTCATGCAGATCGTGTCCCGCCTGGCCGGCTTCACCCCGGGCGAGGCGGACACGCTGCGCAAGGCCATGGGCAAGAAACAGCAGGACGTGATGAACAAGATGGAGGGGAAGTTCGTGGTCGGCTCCATCGAGCGCGGCATCAAGCCCAACAAGGCCAAGGAGCTGTACGAGCTGATGCGCGGTTTCGGCGAGTACGGGTTCAACAAGTCGCACTCGGCTGCCTACGCCTGGGTCGCCTACCAGACCGCCTACCTCAAGGCGCACTACCCGAACGAGTTCATGGCGGCGCTGCTCACCAGTGAAAAGAACGACACCAAGAAGGTGGTGAAGTACATCTCCGAGTGCAAGCAGATGGGCATCCGGATCCTGCCACCATCGGTGAACCGGAGCGAACTGGATTTTCTGCCCACCCGCGAGGGGATCCGGTTCGGTCTCGGAGCGCTCAAAAACGTGGGCGAGACGGCCATCCAGCAGATCCTGAGCGCCCGCCGCGCCGGCGGGCCGTTCAAGTCATTGGCCGACTTCTGTTGCCGGGTGGATTTGCGTCAGGTCAACTCACGCGTGCTGGAGAGCATGATCAAGGCCGGCGTGTTTGACGAGGTGGGCCGCAGCCGGGCGCAGCTCATGCAGGGTCTGGAGCGGACCATGGCGTTCGCCCAGAACCGCCAGCGGGACCGGAGCCTCGGCCAAAAGAGTCTCTTCGGCGGGATGGACGGCGGCGATGACGCCACCCTGGCGGGGCCCGAACCGGAGGCGGACGTGCCCGAGTGGGACGAGAAGACGATTCTCTCGTTCGAGAAGGACATCATGGGCTTCTACATCTCGGGCCACCCCCTGAACGAGTACGCCGACTTCATCGGCCGTTATACGGATTTCACCCTGGACCAGATCACCGAAAACCTGATCGACAAGCGGGTGCGCATCGGGTGCGTCCTCAGCGAATTGCGGTACAAGAAAACCATGAAGAACCGGGAGCAGATGTGTGTGGGACTGCTCGAGGATCTGACCGGCACCATCGATTTCGTGGTGTTCCCGAAGGTTTTTGAAGCACACGAAAAACTCATCCAGCCGGACCGGCCGCTGCTGGCCATCGGCGTGGTGGACCAGGAGGAGAACGGCAACCTGAAGGTGGTGGTCCGGGAGCTGTATCCGCTGGGGGGCGCCAAGGACCTTCAGGTCAGCCTGATCCGCCTCGAGCTGGACCTGGAGAGGATCTCGGAGCAAAACGCCGTGGAGCTCGCTGACCTGCTGGCCACCCAGCGGGGCGACTGTGGCGTGGAGATCCTGCTCCGGCGGCCGGAGGCAGGGATTGCCTGGCTGGAGGCGAACGAGTTTCTCAAGATCCGGTGGTCGGCGGAGCTCAAGCTCCAGATCGAGGCGCTGACATACCCGGGCGCCGTTCAGTACATCGCCTGACCCCGCGACGGCGGATCGGCCCGCCGGTCGCTGCGGCTGGCCCCATCAGCCGGCGCTGGCGGACCGATGCCGGCCTCCGGCCCATGATATAATCCGGATATGCCCGTTCCGCCCGCACTCATGTTCGGAGTGTCCGCTGCTGCGCTGATCCTGGCGTTCCTGCTGGACCTGCTCATCGCTGCCCGGCTGCGGGCGCATCTGCGCCGGGAGCTGGACCCAGCCCAATCGGCCGACCGGACGGATGTCGAGCCGGCCGACAGCGGGCGGATCGCGGGCCGGGCCGTAACCATGTCCGGCACGCCGGAACCGCTGATGCTGCTCCTGGCGCTGGCCATGCGCCCGTCGATCCCGCTGGATACGCTGCTGGCCGTGCGCCGGGCCTGCCTGAAAGTGCCCGGTCTGGCGGCGGCATGCCGGCTGGCGCCGTTCTGTCCGCTTTTTGAGCTGATGTTCGCGACCTTGACCGCCGGCCTGCTGGGTGTCCACGGGTGGAGCGAGACCTTCCGGCACGCCCTGCTGTTTCTGACGTTCGCCCTGCCGCTGGGTTGGGTGTCGTGGCAGGATGCGGAGAACTGCATCTCCCCGGCTGTTTTCACCGTCGGCGGAGCGCTGGCGGGTTTCGCCGCCGCCTGCGCTTCCCCGTCGCGGGGATTGCCGGCCGGTTCGCTGGAGGCGCCCCTCGACGCCCTGGCCGGAGCCGTTCTGCTGGGCGGCGGCAGCTGGCTGATCAGGCGGCTGTACATGCGTCGGCGGGGATTCGAGGGTCTGGGGCTCGGCGCCGTCAAGACCCTGATGATGATCGGGGCGTTCTGGGGCGTGACAGGTGGTGTTTTGATCGTGTTCGTCGCCGCGCTGTCGGGTTCACTGATCGGCCTTGGTCTCGTCGCGATGCGCCGCGGCGGCGCCCAACGTGAGATTCCCTTCACTCCGTTGGTGGTGCTGGTGGGGCTGGGGTGGATGTTTGTCGGCCGGGCCGTGATGGACTGGTACGTTTCGCTTCCGTCACTTGGGCCGTGAGCCGCCGGAGAGCGGACGGTCGATTCGGTGGACGAGCGGTTTGCGAGGTGCCCATGAGCTGCAGACAGTGGGTGTGTGCCATCGTCCTGCCGGTGGTCGGGTTGATGGCCGGCTGCGCCCGCGATGACGGGCGGCTGAAACTCGACGGCCGCTCCGAGGTGGTCATCGCCACGGCCACCGGGCCCGTGGACCTGGATCCGCACGGGAATTCCGAAGAGATCACCAATACCCTCTGCTTCCACTTGTTTGATCCACTGGTCTTTCTGGACCGCAACTTCAAGGTCATCCCCTGGGTGGCCGCTTCCTGGCGCAACCCGGACCCCGTCACCTGGATCATCACCATCCGTTCCGACATCGTGTTCCATGACGGCAGCCGCCTCACCGCCCGCGATGTGGTCTACAGCTTTGAACGGATCCTGAGCCTGCCCCGCTCTCCGCGCAAGCCCTTTCTCGTCAGCATCAAGTCTTTCCATGTGCTGGACGACACCACCATCCGGGTGGTCACGTGGCAGCCGTACATGCCGCTCATGTCGAAACTGGCGCAAATCCTGGTCGTGCCCGAAAAGTACTACCGGGACAAGAGCGCCGATTTTCTGAGTTACAATCCCATGGGTTCGGGTCCGTACCGCCTGGATCGCTACGAGCGCAACCAGGAGATCACGCTGCGGGCCACCCGCCGGCACTGGCGGCACCGGCGCCTGTTCGAAACGGTGCGGTTCCGGGTCATCGGCGACAACATCCTGCGCACGCGGCAGCTGCTGGCTGGCAAGGTGGATTTCGTCAAGGATCCCGATCCGGCGGTCCTGCCGGAGATCCGGGCGGCGGCCGGTTTCAGGACCGAAGTCGTGACCGGCATCCGGCTCATCTTCATCGGCCTGACCTTCAACCCGACCCTGGCTGACGGCTCGCCCAATCCGTTTGTCGACCCGGAAGTCCGCCGGGCGGTGTCCATGGCCGTTAACCGTGACATGATCACCCGCCAGACCATGAGCGGCATGGGCGAGCCGGCCAAGCAACTCGTCTCGCCGCTGGTGTTCGGCTATGCCGACAAGGTGTCCATCCCGCCGTTCGATCCGCCGCAGGCGGTGGAAATCCTGCAGCGGCGCCGGTTCCCATTCGACCGGGTGTTTCCGCTCTACTATCCCGCCCAGAAGTACTTCCGAATTCGGGAGACGGTGGAGGCATGCAGCCGGCAGCTCGCCGCGGTGGGGATCCGGACCGAGCCGATGCCCATGCAGTTCGACTCCTTCCTCGCCAACTTGACCAACCGGCAATACGACTGCTTCGTGTGCGGGTGGCTGGCCATCTCCGGGGACAGCTCGGATTTTTGCGAGAATTGCTTTCATTCGGGCCGGGGCAATCCCAATTTCGGCTTCTTCAATCCGGTGGGCTATACCGATCCGGTCATGGACGAGCTGATCGAGCGCAGCACCCAGACCGCTGATCGCGAACAGCGCCTGGCGGTGCTGCAGGAGATCATGGGCAAGTGCGTGGACGAAATGGTCTGGATCCCCCTCTACTTTCTGCGGGACGGCTACGCCTACCGCCGGGAGATCGCTTGGCAGCCGCGCTATGACCGTTACGTGCTGGCCATGCAGATGGATATCGCGGACGAGTGAGTCCGGCCGCGGACGGCCGGCATGGTATAATGCGGTCGCCCGTTTCCTGATTGTCCACGTGTCGGCGATCGGTCAAGCAGTTGGTTGGGTGAGCGCATGTATCTGTCGCTGAAACAAGCCGCGGGCATCGTCGCCATCGTCCTTGTCCTGGCCGCCGTGCTGCTGGTCTGGCGGGGCCGCGGCCGACTGCCGGCCGACGGTGGCGCCGCCGCCGATCCGCTTGCCGGCGTGCGGGACCGGCTGCCCCTTGCCGTCGGCGTCTGGCAGGTTGAGGGATCGGACCGGGAGTTTGATCCCGATTCGATCTTCAGCTACATCGACGGTGCGGGAGAGGTGTACCGGGCGTTCAACATGAATCGCTGCCTCTCGCGCCGCTACAACCGTCCGGGCGGACCCGCGCTGGTGCTGGACCTCTTCGCCATGGCCACGCCCGCTGACGCGTACGGCGTGTTCACTCACGATCTCGACGGTGAGGAAGCCGCCATTGGCGAAGGAGCCCGATACCGTCCCGGCTGGCTGAGCTTCTGGCAGGGCCGCTACTTCGCCTCAATCTACGCCGAGGCCGAGGCCGACGGCGTCCCCGAGGCGGTGCGTGACCTGGGCGCCGCGGTGGCCGCCCTGATCCCGGCGGCGGGAACCCGGCCGCCCATCCTGGACGCACTGCCGGCCGAGGGGCTGGACCGCGGGCGCGTGCGCTACTTTCACCACCCGGTCATTCTGAGCGCGCATTATTTTCTGGCGAATGTGAACCTGCTGCGGCTGGGACCGGAGACGGCAGCCGTGCTGGCCGATTACCGTCGCGGCGATGGCGTTGCCAAACTCCTGGTGGTGGAATATGCCGACGCCGCCGAGGCGGAGCGCGCCGAGGCCGATTTTCGCGCCGCCTACCTGCCCGAAGGACGCCCCGGTGAAGCGGTCCGTCTCGAGAACGGCCGGTGGGCCGGGGTGCAGCGGGCGGGCCGGCGGTTAGCGGTGGTGCTGGAGGCGGGCGAAGCTGGTACGGCTGAAGCCCTGGTGCGTGAAACTCTCTCCGGAGGCGGGAAATGAAAGCATCGTCCTGGACCATCACCCGGCGCGACCTGATCCGGGCCGGATCGTTGGCGGCGGCCGCCGGGGCGCTGGGTGCCTTCCTGCCGGGTATGCCGCCGGCCGGTCCGGCCACCCGGAGTCGGGTGGTTCTGACGCGGGATCCGGCCGTGCTCGATGCGACCGGCAAGCTCGTCGTCGAACGGCTGGAAACCATGCTGGATGAAGCCGTGTGCCGCCTGTTCGGGATCCGGGACGCCAGGAACGCTCCGGAGGCCTGGCGGCAGATCGCCGGACCCGGAGATGTCGTCGGCATCAAGAGCAACGTGTGGCAGTTTCTGCCCACCCCGCCGGCCCTGGAGAACGCGATCCGCCGCCGCCTGCAGGCGGCGGGCGTGGTCCCGGAAAACATTGCGGTGGACGATCGGGGCGTGTTGAAGAACAATGTGTTCCGGCGGGCGACGGTTCTCGTCAACGTCCGCACGGCACGCACCCACCACTGGTCCGGCCTGGGCACGTGCCTGAAGAATTACATCATGTTCGTCCCCGATCCGTGGGCCTACCATCCCAACGCCTGCGAAAACCTCGGCGCCCTCTGGCAGCTGCCGCTGGTCAAGGGGAAGACCCGCCTGAACATCCTGGTGATGCTCACGCCGCTGTTCCACGGCATCGGGCCGCACCACTTCAGCGCCACCTACACGTGGCCGTACGCCGGGCTGGTGGTGGGCCGCGACCCGGTCTCCGTGGACAGTGTCGGCGCCCGGATCATCCAGGCCAAGCGGTTCGAGTATTTCAAGGAAGATCGGCCCATCAGCCCGCCGCCGCTGCACATCGCCGCGGCGGACACCAAGTTCGGTCTGGGCCCCAGCACCATGGACCGCATCGAACTCGTCCGGTTGGGCGCCACCGACGGGTCGCTGATCTGATCCGGCAATGGGCTTCGTTGACCCCTTTTCCTTTACCTGCCGGCCGGCCCGATTTTTGCGCCGGCTCAACCGGTTCGTGGTGGAGGCGGAGCTGGACGGCCGCACCGTGTCAGCCCATCTCCACGATCCGGGCCGCCTGGCGGAAATCCTGACGCCCGGGGCGGACATTTTCCTGCGCCCCGCCGATGACGCCCGCCGCCGCACGCCGTTTACCGTGGCCCTGGCCCGGACGGACGGTGTCCTGGTCTCGGTGGACACTTCGCTCCCCAACCGTTTTCTCGACCGCTGCCTTCGGGCGGGGGCCCTGTACGAATTTCGTGATTACATCGTGGCCCGCCGAGAGGTGCCATACGGCCGCAGCCGATTCGACTTCCACCTCATGGCCGCGGGCGTGGACATGTTCTTGGAGGTGAAGTCGGTCACGCTGGTCCGGGACGGCCGCGCACTGTTTCCCGACGCGCCCACTCGCCGTGGCGCACGCCATCTCGAGGAGCTGGCCGCGGCTGCCCGAGACGGCTTCGTCGGCACGGTGCTGTTCCTGGTGCAGCGGTCTGACGCCACCGTGATGTCGCCGCACCGGGCGATGGATCCGGTGTTTGCCCGGGCCTTGGCGCGTGGCTTCCGGCAGGGATTGGAGATTCTCGCCTACACATGCCGCGTCTCGTTGGACGGGATTGTGCTCGACCGGCGGATCCCGGTGGACCTCCACTTCGACGAGGAGGCGCCCGCCTGATGTCCGAAGCCGCGCCCGGCACCGGCCCGTCCGGTTATCGCTTCCCCGACGCGGCATTCCGCGAGTATCTGCGCGTCCGCGGCCTCCGGCTCCGGGAGTTGGCGCCGGATCGCCTGCAGGAGTTGCACGTGGCGGCGGGCTGTGCGGCCGGAGATCCGGCGGCTTGGGAGGCGTTCTTCCGGGAGTACCGTCCGTTCCTGCGGCTTGTGGCCGGACGGCTCGCCAGCCAGGCGGCCGACGCTGAGGACCTGGTGTCCCAGGTGATCGAGGGGCTGATGGCCGGCGGCAAGATGGCCCGCTATGCGGGCCGTGGATCGTTCCGCGGCTGGCTGCGGGCGGTGACCGCCCACCTGTTTCTGGATGGGCAGCGGCGCCGCCGGCAGATGCGGTGGGAACCGCTGGACAATCAGGCCGACCGCGCCGCGGTTGAAGCCGTGCCGGACAACGAGTGCGAGCAGCACTTCAGCCCGAGCTTCTTGAACGAGCTGGCCGACGGATTGGCTGGAGCGCTGCGGGCGCTGCCGCGCGTCAAGGCGGCTTTCCTCAACATGTACTATTTCCAGGGCCTGACCCTGGCCGAGGCGGCGGCCGAGCTGACGGTGCACGAGTCCACCGCCAGCCGGTGGAACGCCGCGATCCTCGGGGAGCTGCAGCGGCGCATGGACCGGTTCCTCCGCCGCGACCGGGGCTGGACGACGGCCGATGTGACCGATTTCATGGAACGTTGCCTCGGCTACCTGGTCGGACGGCTGGAGAAGCTGCGCCGGTCGCTGCAGACGGATTGATGTCTGGCCTGCAAGTCCGGCGCCGGGAATGCGTCTATGGGGTGACATGAGTAAACGAACGGCGGAACAGTTCTGGCGTCTGGTGCTCAGCGGCTTCGGCCGCCGCGGCGGTGACGGCTGCGTCGGCGATGAGGAGTTGGCCATGTTCGCCGCCGGTGAGTCGCCGGGGCGCTGGGCGCGCCGTCGGGTGGCGCGGCACGTGGCCCGCTGCCCGGCTTGCCTGGAGCAGGTGCTGCTGCTCCGCCGGCTGGCGGGCGCGACGGAACCCCTGTTCCACCGTTCGGGCGCAGGCGTCTGGCCGGCGGTTTGGCGTCCGGCGGCCACGGCGGCGGCGGCGCTTGTGCTGGCCGGTCTCCTGTACCTGGGGGGCGTGGGCGGATTGCGGGGGCCTGATCAGGCCGAGGTCCCTGCGGTTCCAGTGACGCCGGCGCAACCGGAATCCCAGGCAGCGCCAGCCACAGCTGTCAAGGACAAGGAAGAGCTGATGGTCCGGCCGGAGCCGCCCCGCCGCAAGGCGGATCGGATCAGGGAACCGGCGGAATCGCCGTCGGCGGACGCCCCGCCGGCGGCCGCCCCGGCGGCGCCGGAGTCGGGCTACGCGCCCGAAATATCGCTGGGCGTGGCACCGACGCCCCCCGCGGCTGATGCGGCGCGGGAACGGAAAGACATCGACGAAACACGGTTGACGATGGAAACCGCCGACCGCGGGGATGCGGAATATGGGCGGGCGGAAATCGCCCGGAACGCTCCGGCCGCCAAGGCGGCCCGGGCGCCCCGGGCGGAGAGTGGTGCCGCCCCAGGGGCGGCGCGGCTCGAGCTGAACGAGGCGGAACAATCCAAGGGGTTGGCCGCCGGCGACCCAACGAACCGCCTGGCGGAATTGTGCCGGACCCGGCGGCCGGACGCCCCGCGGATTGCCTGGCAGGGACGGCGTTTTTTCTTGGTGGACGGCGTGCTCGTCGAGGAGGGCGTCTGCGCCCGGCTCGGTCGCTGGCCGGTGCGCCGGGCGACTCCGGCAGAAGTGGCGCGGTTGCGGGATGCCGTGGGTTATGATCCGGACTGGCGGGGAGTCTGGCTGCTGGGCGCTGAAGAAATCAAGGGGTGGTGACAGCAGGTCCGGCCGGGGCGAGGGAGGCGGCCGCTTCATCTCGCAACTTCTGCAACCGCGGACGCAGCAGCATGCGGTCCAGTTCGGTGGCCAGGGCCACGATGATGGGCCAGTCGTGGGGTACCAGATCCTGGGCGTGCGCCAGGTTGTTGCGCAGGGATTCCAGTTCCTTCACCCGGGCCTTGAACTGGCGGCGGGACTTGACCTGCGTGACCGTGCAAAAGTGGCCGTTGCGGGCCAGCAGCTGAACTTTGTCGGATAACTGCAGGCACTCCTCGAGCCGGCAGGGGTGTCCCCGGCGCAGCCGCTCGGCCCGGAGCTCTTCGGCTTTGGCCAGCCGGCCGGGAGCGATGTGCTCCCGCCACGTCTGGTCCGCGTAGACCAGATCGATGGCCACTGAGGCCCGCATGTCCAGCAGCGTGACCATCCCGAACAGCCACATCCGTCCCGGCGGTTTTTCGATTCCCGCCGGGTGGATGACGCCGTTGACCTCGCCGAGGGTGCGGACGAACAGAAACGGCTCGTCCGCCAGTCGGCCGATCACCAGGTGCAGCGGGGTTTCGCCGTGGACCACCTGTTCGGGCCGGATGGGCGGCGCGTCGCCCTGACCGGCCGGGGCGGTGGCGTCGACCCACCGGTATCGGGTGACCAGCCCGCCCTCGCGGATGCCGGCCACGACCAGGTCGCGGTTGTCCATGGCGGTCCGCACCACCGCGGGATCGGTCTCCGCGTCAAAGGAAAGGAGAGGATCGGCAATATCGGCGGCGTGAAAGGAGGTGACGAAAAAATCCCACAACCGCTCGGCGGGCTCCACCAGTTCCTGGGCGTTCACCCGGACACCTCTCGCAAGACATCTTTCCGTTCCCGGCGCTCCCATTGTGCCAAAAGCCAAACAGTCTGGCAACTCGAGATGATGAACCCGTGGGGGAAAATCGGCATCCATATTTGCGCTCCGGCACGCCTCAACCGATCGACCGAACAATGCCTGGCCGGTCATTCCGGGCGAACAGTCGGCGTGCTGAGCTGATATCCGTTGAAGGAATTTGAACAGTTCTGCTAAGATGGGCATCAAGCGGTATGCCTGGTCAGTCATCTTACTCATCAAGGAGATTGTGTATGAAACGCTCGTTACTGCTGTTGGCCGTTTGCGTGATTCTGATGCCGGCCATCGCCAGCGAAGCCCTGGCTCAACGCTACGGCCGCGCCAAAAAGGGCGGATCGTTTGAAATCACGCCGTTCGCTGGTTACACGTTCAGCACCGGCGTGGAGATCTACCCCGACGAATTCAATCCGGACGAGTACATCGACGAAGTGACGCCCGTCAGCGGGTTCAGCTACGGCCTGGCCGCCGACTACTTCCTCGGGCGGGAGCAGCAGTTCGGCGTGGGCTTTCAGTTCTCCGAGCAGGACAGCGCGCTGGAGATCGGATTCGTGGGCGGCGGCCGGGAGGAGATTGCCGACATGAAGGTGCGCAACTACCATGGTGTGTTCACCGCCCAGTTCCTCGATGCCGACAGCGCCGTGCGCCCGTTCGTTTTTGTCGGCGTCGGCGCGACCCAGTATGCGCCGGGCAACTACCGGGATGTCGAGATCGACGGCGAGACCAAGTTCTCTACCACCTTCGGCGGCGGCGTCAAGGTGTACTTCAACGAGCACCTCGGCACCCGGCTCCTGGCGCGATGGACGCCCACGTACATCTACTCGGAGACGGAAGGCATCTGGTGCCATCCGTACTGGGGGTGTTGGGAATATGGTGAAGCCAAGTACGCCCACCAGTTCGAACTCAGCGCCGGCATGATCCTCCGGTTCTAGTCGAATAATCATCCGGGACGCTGGCGCTGCGGCCGGGGGGGCAACATCAGGCGCAGGCGACGATTACCGTCAGCCATTCCCGGATGGCTGACGCAGCAGCGGATCACGGCAAACAAAACGCCCGGCGATGAAGCCGGGCGTTTCACTTTTTCAGCGGCGGATGAGTTCGAGTCAGCGGTTTTTCGGGGGGTAATACTTGAACATCTTCTCGACGAGGTGCTTCACGTTTTTTTCCTGCTTTTTCGGATTGACCTTGACGTTGCCCGCGGCGTGCCAGACACGGTGGCCGTCCTTGGCGTTGAACATCTCCACCACCAGGACGCCCCGAAGCTCCTCCGTCACCCAGACCTGTTCGAATTTGGTGTTGGAGGTGGGGCTGCCCGGGTCCACGGATTGGGCGCTGGAGTTGAAGTCCACCGTCACATAGTAAGCAAGAAACACGTCCGCTTCAGCCACGGTGGATTTGAGCGCCAGTCCCTTCTTGCCCAGCTCGGTGTTCACCGCGTCCTTGATCCGGCCGTCCAGCACTTCTGAGCTGGTTCCGGGAATGGGCCCCTGTCCCTCGACCAGGACGCGCCAGCTGAATGTCCGTACGCTGGCGAAATCCGCGTCGCGGTCGTATTCGATTTTGATCTTCTGCGCGCCGGCCGTTGCGGCAAATACGATTGCGATGAGGATCAGACATGTCGCCAGTTTCATGAATTGACTCCTGCTCCAACCTTCCGTCTGCTTCCCATTGTAGCCGATTTCCGCGAAAAAGCACCAGCGGTGATGGGCGTTCCGCAGTTATTCGGACCGGGTCCGCGCCGGCCGCACCGGCACTTCCGCCGGGAACCAGACTGTCATCTCGCCGGCGCCGCGGTGGGACCAGGCGTAGTACGGCACCAGAGTGATCCGCTCGCGGGTCTCGGCGCCCCGCCGCCGGGCGTTCCCCGTGAGCAGCCCGACGCCGCCCAGCCGGTCGTTCCGGAACGTGTATTCGAAATCGGCTCGGGATTCGGCGCGCAGCGGGATCGCCAGATCCAGCACCCGACCGCTGTTGTCAGCCCCCTCGGCGCAGAAGACGATGGGACCGCGCTGAAAGGCGATCCGGCCCCGGTCGGCCGTCACGTCGTCGCGAGCGCCCACCACGCGCACCGGCAGCGGCAGGTGCAGCGTCACCGTGTCACCCGGGCGCCATTCCCGTTCGATGACCGCGAAGCCGCGGTCCAGCTGCAGCTTCACCGGCTGGCCGTTCACGGCTAACGTGGCCGGTCGCATCTGCCGGTCGAGGAACCGGTAGAGACCGCCGGGCAGCGCCTCGTGGCGGGACCAGCCGGGGACGCGCACCCGGAGGGTGAACGTGGCCGCGGCGGCCGGCTCCACACGGATCCGGATATCCCCCTGCCAGGGGTAGTCGGATTGCTGGGTCAGCCGCAGCTCGGCGCCGTCGAGCTTCAGGCGGGCCGTGCCGTTGACGAACTGGTTCACGTAGACGTCGCGGCCGGCCTGTGCGTACACGTAGCCAGGCAGGGACGCCATGAGGCGGGCGATGTTGGGCGGGCAGCAGGCGCACCGGAACCAGGGGACGCGGGTGGCGCACTCCTCGTTGAAGGGTGTCCGGCCGTCGCTGGCCAGGGGGTTCGGGTAGAAGAAGCGGTCGCCGGACAAACTGATGCCCGACAGGAACCCGTTGTACAGGATTCGCTCCAGCACATCCAGGTAGCGCCCGTCGCCCGTGAGAAGGAACAGGCGCTGGTGCCACAGGATCTGGGCGACGGCGGCGCAGGTCTCGTTGTAGGCCGTGGCGTTGGGCAGGTCAAAATTCTCCCCGAAGTCCTCGCCCGATTCGGAGGCACCCACGCCGCCCGTGAGGTACATTTTTCGTCCCACGACGTTCTGCCAGAGCGTGTCAATGGCTTTCCGGAACGACGCGTCGCCGGTCAGGGCGGTGATGTCGGTCATGCCGGCGTACATGTAGCCGGCCCGGACGGCGTGTCCCACCGCCTCCGTCTGCTCGGTGACGGGGGCGAAATCCTGGGCGTAGTACCGGTTGTACGGCGGCGGGAGCCAGTCGTACACGTACAGCAGGCGCTTGTCCGCCCGGCCGCGCATGTCCAGGAAAAACCGGGCCAGATCCAAATACGCGCGCCGGCCGGTGATTCGGTAGAGTTTCACCAGGCCGAGTTCGATCTCCTGGTGACCCGGCACGGCGACCCGCTTCCCCTCGCCGAACGTGGCCACCAGGAAGTCCGCGTTCTTGAGGGCGACATCAAGCAGGGTCCGCTGGCCCGTGGCCTGGTGGTGGGCGACGGCGGCCTCGTACATATGGCCGACGTTGTATAGCTCATGGCTGTCGCGCAGGTTGGACCACCGCTCGGCGCCGGCGTTCGCGGGGACGGCGGTGCCGAGGATGGTCCGCAGGGTGTACAGATAGCCGTCCGGCTCCTGCGCCGCGGCGATTTTGACGATGATGCCGTCGAGCTGGGCCGCCAGCGCCGGATCGGAGTGCTGGGCCAGGGTGTAGGCCGCGGCCTCGATGGTTTTGTATACGTCGGAGTCGTCGTAGCGCAACCCCTTGAATGTGCCGTCCTGGAGCTTGCCGGCCACGGCGAAATTGTCGATCCGGCCGGTGTCCCGGCATTTCTGCAGCGCGAACGGAATGGTGACCGTGCGGTTGGTTTCCAGGCGCGGCTGCCAGAAGCCGGGCGCCAATTGCACGGCGGTGAACGGAACCGGCACGATGGGGTAGTCCGGGCCGGCAGCCGCGGCGGCCGCAGGCAGGATCAGGGCGACAGCCAGCACCAGCATCTTTCTCATGGTCGCTTCACTCCGGATGATGGCGGCCGGTCGCGCCGGCGGCGCTATGGCCGGATGACGATGCCGCCGCCCGGGACGATCTCACCCACGCGGCGGCTCCAGGGATGGGCGGGCAGCAACTCCCGCAGCAGCGGGTCGGCGTGCGCGGGCGCCACGGCCAGCAGCAGGCCGCCCGAGGTCTGGGCGTCGTAGAGGACGTTGACCAGACCCTCGTCCACCGTGCCGTCCACCGTGACGTGCGGCTGGATATGCTCCATGTTGGCCACGCTGCCGCCGGGCATCTTCCACTGGCGCGCCAGGGGCAGCGCCGCCGGCAGGACGGGGACGGCGCCGGCGGTCACCCGGGCGCCCGCGCCGCTGGCGGCGCACATCTCGTGGAGGTGGCCGAGGAAACCGAAGCCGGTGATGTCGGTGACGGCATGGACTTCATGATTCTGCATGATCCGCGCGGCGGCGGCGTTGAGCTGTTCCATGACCGCGACGGCGGGCGCCAGATCCGCGTCGGCCAGATCGCCGTTCTTGAGAGCGGTGGTCAGCACGCCGATGCCGAGGGGTTTCGTCAGGATCAGCGCGTCGCCGGGCCGGGCACCGCGATTGAGCCGGAGGTGTTCGCGGGTCACCAGCCCGGTCACCGCCAGCCCGTATTTCGGTTCCGCGTCGTCGATGGTGTGGCCGCCGACGATGGCGATGCCGGCCTCGGCGGCCTTCTCGGCCCCGCCCCGGAAGATCTCGCGCAGCAGGGCCATGCCGAGCTTCTTGGGGAAGGCCGCGATGTTGAGCGCGGTCACGGGGGTCGCGCCCATGGCATAGACATCCGAGAGCGCGTTGGCCGCCGCGATCTTGCCGAACAGGTAGGGATCGTCCACCACCGGGGTGAAGAAATCGACGGTGGACACCAGCAGCAACCCGTCGGCGATTTCGTACACCGCGGCGTCGTCGGCCGTCTCGTACCCCACCACCAGGCGGGGATCATGGACGGTCGGCAGACCGGCCAGCGCCAAGCCCAGCTCCGCCGGGCTCATCTTGGACGCTCAGCCGGCGCAGCGGACCAGCTGGGTCAGGCGGACACGCTCGTTCACCCGGGTCATGCCTCCGGTTCAGGGTTGGGGCAGCAGCGCCTGGATGCGCGGGTCCGGAAGGAAGGGCGCGAAGTCCAGGTCCTCCCGGAGTGTCTTGAAATCCTTGAAGCCGCTGTCCACGGCCAGCTTCAGGAAGTAAACCACTTTTTCCAGGTCGTTGACCTGCGCGTACAGTTTGGCGTAATAAAAATTCCGCTTGGCGGCATCGATGTCCAGCGAGCCGATCTCCAGACCGCCGCGATCCTTCATCAAGTAATCGGGATCGATCTGGACCAGTTTGTGCATCGTGTCCACCGCCTGGAGATATTTCTTCTGCGCAAAGTAAGCGTTGGCCATGTTGTAGTAGGCGAGCAGGAACTGCGGATCCTTCTCGACGGCTTTCTTGTACTGCTTGATCGCGGTCTTATACTGTTTGCGGACGTGATAGATGGCCGCCAGGTTGTTGTAGGCGCGGGCGTAATTCTTGTCCATGCGGATGGCCCGCTTGAAGTAGGAGCGGGCGGCGTCGAAGTTGCCTGTCTGCAGGAAGACGACGCCCAGAAAGTTGGGGATCTCCGGATTCTTGGGATCCTCCTGCATGGCCTTGAGCAGGGCGTTCACGGCCTGGTCGTACTGTTTGAGGGCGATTTTGACCTTGGCCTTCTCCAGCTGCGGCGCCTTTACTGTGTCGGCCGGCGCCGCCTGTGCGGCCAGGAAGGTGGCGGCCAGCAGCGTGAATGCGAGCACAAATAGTCGGATTCCATTTCTGGACATGGCAGACCTCCCGGTCGAGGGATTGTGCCTATTATACGGCGGCGATGATCAATGTTCACCTGAAAGCGCAGCCGCCGCATGCAAAAACGGCAGGCGTGAACATCGCGCCCGGGAAGATGCATCTAACCGGGGGCGCCGCGACCGGGTGCCCGGAACGATCCGCCGGACGCGGCGCGCCAACACGCGGAGGGAGGCTGGACAATGAAGTGGTCGTGGCGGATCGGCTCGTTTGCCGGTATCGGCGTTTACATCCATGCGACGTTCCTGCTGATTCTGGGGTGGGTGGTGCTCAGCCACTGGCTGCAGGGCCACACCGTGGCGGCGACTGTCGCCGGCGTGGTGTTCATGCTGGCCCTGTTCGGCTGCATCCTGTTGCACGAGTTCGGACACGCCCTGATGGCGAAGAAGTACGGGATCCGCACCCGCGACATCACCCTGCTGCCCATCGGCGGCGTGGCCCGCCTGGAGCGGATGCCCGACGAGCCGCGTCAGGAGCTGTGGGTGGCGCTGGCTGGACCGGCGGTCAACGTGGTCATCGCGGCGGCGCTGTACGCCTGGCTGACCCTGAGCGATACCCTCGAGCCGCTGGGATCGCTCGGCCTGGCCAGCGGATCGTTCTGGGAACGGCTGATGGTGCTCAACGTGTTCGTGGTGGTTTTCAACCTGATCCCCGCCTTCCCCATGGACGGCGGCCGGGTGCTGCGCGCGCTGCTGGCCATGCGGCTGGAATACACGCGGGCCACCCAGATCGCCGCCACGGTGGGGCAGGGGCTGGCGCTGGTGTTCGGATTCGTGGGCTTGTTCACCAATCCGTTCCTGCTGTTCATCGCCCTCTTCGTCTGGATCGGAGCGGGCCAGGAGGCCGGCATGGTTCAGATGAAAGCCGCGCTGGGGGGCATTCCGGTGAGCCGGGCCATGATCACCGACTTCCAGACCCTGGCGGAGAGCGACACGCTCGAGACGGCGGTGACCCGCATTCTGGCCGGCTCCCAGCAGGATTTTCCGGTGATGGACGGCGACCGGGTGGCGGGCGTACTGACCCGGGACGACCTGCTGAAAGTGCTGGCCCGTGAGGGCGCCTCCGCCGGCGTGGGCGCGGTGATGCGGCGCGATATCCGGCAGGTGGACGCCAACGACATGCTGGAAACGGCGTTCGCCAGCCTGCAGGCGTGCGCCTGCCACACCCTGCCCGTGCTCCGCAACGGGCGGCTGGTGGGTCTGCTCACCGCGGACAACGTGGGCGAGTTCCTGATGATCCAGGCCGCGGTCGCCCGGCCGCTGCAATCCGCGTCGTAGTCCGCGTCCGCCGGGCGCGGGCCGCCGGCCGCACAATCCCCTTGCCTTGAACCGAGCGGACGTTCCATAATCCGGCTTCGGTACCGCCGCGCGTCACGCGAGGGTTCGGTCCGGCCGGAAATCAGGTCCGAGGAGGACGGCGACCGTGATGCAGACGCTGGAGTCCTGGCTGAGCGCCGCCAGCGACGTGGTGTGGGGCTGGCCCATGCTCGCCCTCCTGTTCGGCACCCACATTTTCCTGACTGTCCGGCTGCGTTTCATCCAGGGCCACCTGGGCAAGGCCATCCGAC
Organism: uncultured Acidobacteriota bacterium; assembly: GCA_937925645.1. Taxonomy (GTDB): domain Bacteria; phylum Acidobacteriota; class JAAYUB01; order JAAYUB01; family JAAYUB01; genus JAAYUB01. Next base: position 52,671 of record CALAMB010000486.1, on the reverse strand, counting down.
TATCCCTGAAGCGGCGGCAGGAGGGCGCCGGCGACATCAGCCAGTTCGGTGCCCTGACGACCGCTTTGGCGGCCACCATCGGCACGGGCAATATCGTAGGCGTGGCCACCGCCGTCGCGGCGGGCGGCCCCGGGGCGGTGCTGTGGATGTGGCTCACCGGCGTGTTCGGCGTGGCCAGCAAGTACACCGAGGCCTTGCTGGCGGTGAAATATCGCGTCGTCACGCGGGACGGGACCATGGCCGGCGGACCCATGTACGTGCTGGAGCGCGGTCTGCGGCAGCGGTGGCTCGGCGTGCTGTTCGCCCTCCTGACATCCATCACCGCGTTCGGCATCGGCAACATGGTTCAGGCCAACTCCATCGCCGAGATGGTCAATACCACCTTCGGTATTTCGCCGTGGTGGACAGGCGGCATCCTGACCGCCCTCACGGCCGTGGTGATCCTGGGCGGGATCAAGTCCATCGCCCGGATCTGTGAACGATTGGTTCCGTTCATGGCCTGCTTTTATGTCGTGGGCTGCCTCGTGCTGCTGGTCATGGGGTGGGAGCGGCTACCGCACACGCTGGGGCTGATCGTCCAGGGCGCGTTCACCGGCCAGGCGGCCGTGGGCGGCTTCCTGGGGGCCGGGATGCGCGAGGCGGTGCGTTTCGGCATCGCCCGGGGCCTGTTTTCCAACGAGTCGGGCCTGGGTAGCGCCCCCATCGTCGCCGCCGCGGCCCAGACAAAAAATCCCGTGCGGCAGGCGCTGGTTTCCTCCTCCGGCACGTTCTGGGACACGGTGGTGGTCTGCGCCATCACCGGAGTCATGCTGGTCAACTCCATGGAATGGACGCGGGGGCTGGCCGGGGCGAAGCTCACTCACGCCGCCTTCGCGGATCTGCCGGTGGTGGGGCCCGCCGTGCTCACGGTCGGCTTGCTGACCTTTGTGTTCTCCACCATTCTGGGCTGGTCATATTACGGAGAGAAGGCCGTGGAGTATCTGGCCGGACCACGGGTGGTCCAACCGTACCGCTGGTTGTGGGTGGCCATGGTCCTGGTGGGGTCGGTGGCCACCCTGCCCATCGTCTGGTCGTTCGCCGACATCGCCAACGCGCTCATGGCCGTGCCCAACCTGGTCGCCCTGCTCCTGCTCAGCGGCGTGGCCGTGGCCGAGACCCGGCGCTATCTGTGGAGCGGCGATCTGGAGGCCGAAGCCCCGCCGCCAAATGAGGAAACCACGCGGGACAACGAGGAGGTGCCGTCATGATCAGCGTGCGCCACGATCTGGAAACCCTGCGGGAGCGGCTGGGGCCGTCACCGCTGGAGCCCTTCGTGGACGGGGTCCACCATCTGCACTACGTGGTGGATTGGGGGCAGGGTGCCGCGCTCGCCGCCGAGTACACCGCGCGCACCAACTTCCGGCCGGCGGGCAGCTTTCGGCACCGGACCACGGATCGCCGCTACCACGTGTTGCGCCTGGCCGGCGCGGCCGCCGGAATCGTCATCGAGGAACAGCCCGGTCCCCTGTCTGGCTTCCCCCGTCTGGCCGGCCTGGCCTTTCGTTGCGCCGACCTGGCGGCGGCGGAACGCGCACTTGCCGGATCGGGCGTGGCCTGCCGGCGAACAGGCATGGGGATTGTCACCGATCCGATCCCCGGGCTGGATGACCGGTTCGCCTACACCGACGGCGCGGACTATGACTGGTTCAGCGGCGCCGACTTCGAGCCGCTGGAGCCGCCGGCGGTGGCCGAGCCGGCGTCGGCGCATACCGTGGGCGAGGTGGACCACATCGCCTACCGCATTCGGGCGGACGGCATCCGGGCCGCCGCCGAGTGGATCATGCGCCTGACCCCGTACTGCTACAGCGAGTGCTTCACCGTCCACCAGGAGCAGGCGGAAACCACTGTGTACCGCCTCGGCGACCGCAAGCCGGCCATTGTCATTTCTTACGGCTGGGATCCGGCGTCGGTGGTGGCGATGTACGTCGCCCGGCACGGCTCGCGAGTCCATCACACCGCCTACTACACTCCGGGCATCCTGTCCACGGTGGCGGTGCAGCGGACGCGCGGGATCGCCTTCACCACCCCGGAGATCATCGGTTCCCCCGAACGCGGCCTGTACCAGATCTTCACCGCCCCGTCACCACACCACTTCGAGATCACCGAATACATCGAGCGCTTCGGCGGATTCACGGGATTCTTCGACGCCGGCAACGTCGGCGACCTGATGAGCTCGACGCGGCCGTTCAGTTGAGGCGCCGCCGGTTCAGCGGCTGGTTCCTGAAGCGGATCGGGGGGCGTCCGGTTCAAACGGGCGGCATGGTGTAGGCGGACAGCCCTTCCTGCCGGAGGGACTCGAACAGCGTCTCGAACACGTCGATCAGGTTGCTCCGAAGCATCACTTCGAGAATGTCGCCGTCGATCTCATCGCGGGCGGCCGAATCGCGCAGGACGGCGACGATTTCCTCCTTGGACATGGGCCGGCGGTAGGGACGGTCCCGGGCGCTGAGCGCTTCGTACAGGTCGGCGATGGCCAGGATCCGGGACTGGATCGGGATCCGGTCCCGTCCGGCGCCGTCGGGGTAGCCGCGGCCGTTGAGCCGTTCATGGTGCTGGCCGGCGAACACGGGCACGTCGGCGAGGTGACCCTTGAAGGGGATGTGGCTCAGGAGGCGGTTGGTCCAGTCCACGTGGGTCTGCATGACGCGGCGCTGCTCCTCGGTGAGCGTGCCGCGGCGGATGGTCAGGTTCTCGGTCTCGTCGGGGGTCAGGTAGGGGCGCTCGACGCCGTCGTCCGCGTATGTGCGCCGGCTGATCTCCTGAACGCGGGCCAGGAGCTCCGGGTCGGTGTTTTCCGCCGGGACGTTGGCGCGGCGGACGGCGTCCAGGGCGGCATCGAGCTCCGTCAGCCGGGTGGCCAGATCCGGATCGTCCGGCTGCCGGGCCAGCAGCTCCCGAATCAGCCGGAACCGTGTTTCCACCAGCTCCATGCGGTCCATCAGCGTCTCCAGCTTGGTGGCCTTGTCCATGATCCACACCGGCGTGGTGATCTTGCCGATGTCGTGCAGCCAGCCGGCGATCCGGATCGCTTCCATGTCCTGCTCGGTGAACTGCACGCCCGCCAGCGGCCCGTCGGCAATGTCGTGCACCGCCTGGGCCAGCATCGTGTTGAAGATGGCCACCCGCTGGATGTGGTTGCCGGTGTAGTGGGACTTGGCGTCCACGGCGGCGGCCATGACCCGGATGACCGCATCGAACAGGTCCTTCATCTCCTGGATCAGGGTGACGTTGTCGATGGCCACCGCCGCCTGGGAGGCGAGGGCTTCGACGATGGCGGTGTCCTCGGGGCGGAACGGCCCGACGGCGCCGGTGGCGGATTCGGTGGCGTTGAGGAGTTGCAGCACGCCGGTGACCACGCCGGCGTGGTTTTTCATGGGGACCACCAGCATTGATCGGGAACGGTAGCCGGTCATCCGGTCGTAGTGTCGGGGACCGGAAAAATCGAACTCCCGGGACTCGTACACGTCGGCGATGGCGACCGTCCGGCCCAGGATGGCGGTATAGGCGCAGACGTTGGCCTTGTCCAGTTTCACCGGCTCCAGCCGGGTTTTTTCGCCGGTGGTGCCGCCGGTGGCGATGCCCAGCGTCGCGTTCTGGATCACCTCGAAGTGAAGCCGGCCGTCCTGCAGCCGGTACAGCGTGCCGGCGTCGGCGCCGGTGATCTCCCGGGCGGAGGTCAGGATCCGTTCCAGCAGCACGTCCAGCTTGCGCTCCGCCGACAGGGCGATGGAGATCTCGATCAACCGGTTCATCCGGGCCTGAAAATCGCCGCCGCCCGAACCGGTGGGCCCGCGGCCGTCGGTGGTGGGAGGCTGGCTCATCGGCGTGACCTCCTGATGGTCAACGGGGTGCTGCAGACGCTCGGGTAGTCAAGAGTATATTACAATGAGGGTCGGGTGATTGCAAACGGATCAGACCGCGTGAACGGGAGGTGACCATGAGCGGGCAGTACGACACACCGGCATTCGGCGGTGCGGGTTGGTCGCCCCGCCATGCCTCCCACCGGGAGGAGATCGGCCGGGTCTGGTCGGCGTGCGGGGCGGTCACCGAATGGCATCCCCTGCGGGCCGTGCTGCTGCACCGGCCGGGCGCCGAGATCGAGGGGCTGGCGGATCCGCTGGCCGTCCAGATGCTGGCGCCGCTGGATGCGGGGCGGGCGCGGGCGCAGCACGAACGGCTGGCGGACGCTTATCGGGCCGCGGGGGTGGCGGTCCGGGTGGTGCGGCCGGCCGGGAAGGCGCCGCCGAACCTGCTGTTCGTCGCCGATCTGCTGTTCATGACTCCGGAGGGAGCGATCCTCGGGCGGCCGGCCTCGACGGTCCGGGCGGGCGAGGAGCGCCTCGTGGCCCGACGGCTGGCGGCGCTGGGAGTGCCGATTCTGCGCACCATCCGCGGTGGCGGGACATTCGAGGGGGCGGATGCCATGTGGCTGGACCCCGGCGCGGTGTTGCTCGCCACCGGGCGGCGGACCAACGCCGCCGGCGCCGCCCAGGTGGCGGCGCTGCTGGCGGAGCTGGACGTCGCCGCGATCCGGACGGAGCTGCCGCCCCAGTCCATGCATCTTATGGGGCTTTTGCGGATCGTGGACCGCGACCTTGCTGTCGGCTGGCCGGGCGCCGTGCCGCCGGAGGCCGCCGCCGCGCTGCGGGCGCGGGGCTTCGTCCTGCTGGAACCACCGGCGGGGCCGGAGCTGGACGTGGGCCGGGCGCTGAATTTCGTGACGCTGGGGCCGCGGCGGATCCTGATGCCGGACGGCAACCCGGCCACCCGGGCGTTCCTGGAACAGGCGGGGATTGAGTGCCGATCCGTTCCGGTGGACGAGTTGGCCAAGGCGGCGGGCGCCGTCGGCTGCCTGACTGGAATTCTGGAACGGTGTTGCCCGGGAATGGAATAATACCTGTCGCATCAAGCCTGCAGCGGCGATCCGCGTTCAGGGGTGGCACAGGCGGATGCGGGTGATTTCGGCGGGGGCGCCGTAGCGTACCGGAGCCAGAGTCAGGCCCACCCCGTTGGTCACCACCACCCGCAGCCGTCCGTAGGCGTGGTTGCCGGAGTAGAAATCGTTCTCCAACTGGGTGGGGGTGATGGGCCAGGCGAACAGGTGGAAGACGATCTGGCCGCCATGGGTGTGGCCGGCGACCACGAGCTGATAGCCGTGGGCGTCGGCCGCAGCGATGACACCGGTGGCCGGTTGGTGCACCAGCAGAATCTTCAGATCCGCCGCCGGCGCGGCGGCCAGCAGGGACCGCAAACGGCCCGTCGGCACTCGATCGCTGTAGATGTAGCGGATGCCCGTGACCAGGATCCGCCGTCCGCGCCAGGCGAAGAGGCGATGCTCGTTCTCCAGGAAAGTCCAGCCACAGCCGCGCAGACCCTGCCGGACCGCTTCCGGATCCGCCCAGAAGTCATGATCCCCCATGACAGCAACACGGCCGGCCGGAGCGCGCACGCGGCACATGGCGGCCAGGGCCGGCCGGAGGAAGTCGGTGCCGTCGGTGACGAGGTCGCCGGCGTAGAGGACCAGGTCGGCCCGGGCGGCGCCGATGGCGGCCAGGAACCGTTCCAGCTTGCTCCCCTGGGTGTAGCGATCCACCTGCAGGTCGCCGAGGAGGAGCAGGTTCATCCCGTCGAGGTCGGCGGGGAGTTCCCGCACCGCCACCGTCTCGTCCACCAGCTGGATTCGCTGGGTATCCCACGCCATGCGGCCGCCCACGAGGAGGGCGAGCCCCGCGGCCAGCGCCAGCCGGATCCAGGCCAGGCGGCGGCGCCACGCTTCGGCGTGAGCCAGCCACGTGCCCAAGCTGGCCAGCTCCAAGGCCAGCAGCCAGGGCGCCAGTTCCAGCGCCAGCACGAAGCCCCACCAGAAAGGATAGACCAGCAGATGATCGATCAGTTGGGGATGGGCCCCCTCCAGCCACGGCCGGCCGGGCCAGCCCAGCAGGTGGGCGGACACCAGGGCGAGCGGCCACAGGTTGAGCGCCAGCAGCATTCCCAGAGCGACCCAGCGGGCCCGTGCTGGCGGGGTACGGCGCAGCAGAGCCGCCGCGCCGGCCAGCCGGAGCGCGGCGTACAGGGCGACCGCGAGCACCAGCGGAGCTGTCACCAGGGTCATCCGGATCGGCCAGCTCATCCGCGTCACTCCCCGGAAGGATGCCCCATTCTAGCCGAGTCGCGGGAACGGTTCAACGCCGGTGGCGCCGGGACGTCCGGCCCTGGTTTTTTTGCTTGCCCCGGAGCAGGCGCCCGGGCATATTGGGCAAAAGAATCCGGTCCGCGACAGGAGGGCAGCCGTGCCTCCCACTCATGCAATGGAACAGGCCTTGGCGGAACGCTTCCGCGGCCTGTGGCACATCATCGGCAACACGCCGCTGCTGGCGGTGGAGTTCGAATTCCGCGGCCAGCGGCGCGTGATCTATGCCAAATCGGAACAGGTCAACCTCACCGGGAGCATCAAGGACCGGATGGCCCTGCACATCCTGGAACAGGCGTACACGGTCGGGGCGATCCGGCCGGGCGACACCATCGTCGAGGCCACCAGCGGCAACACCGGGATCTCATTCGCGGCGCTGGGCCGGGCGCTGGGCCACCCGGTGACCATCCTGATGCCCGACTGGATGAGCCGGGAGCGGGTGGATCTGATCCAGAGCCTGGGCGCCCGGATCGTGCCCGTAACCCGCGAGGAGGGGGGCTTCGTGGGCAGCATCCGGATGTCCGAGGAAATCGCCGCGCGGGAAGCTGACGTGTTCCTGCCCCGCCAGTTCGCCAACGCCGCCAACATCGAGGCCCACGCCCTCACCACCGGGCCGGAGATTTGGTGGCAGCTCCAGTTCTTGCGGCGCATGCCCGACGCGTTCGTCGCCGGCGTCGGCACCGGCGGCACGGTCATGGGTGTGGGCCGCTTTCTCCGGACCCGTTCAAGCAGCGTGCGTGTCCATCCGCTGGAGCCGGCCGAATCGCCCACGCTGTCCACCGGCCACAAGGTGGGCCAGCACCGGATCCAGGGGATTTCCGACGAATTCATCCCCGCCATCGTGGACCTGAAAGCGCTGGACCCGGTGGTGGGAGTTCACGACGGCGACGCCATCCTGATGGCCCAGATTCTGGCCGCGCAACTGGGGCTGGCGGTGGGCATCTCGTCGGGGGCGAACTTTATCGGAGCGCTGACCGTGCAGAACGCTATCGGCGCCGACGCGGTCGTGGCCACGGTCTTTCCCGACGACAATAAAAAATACCTGAGCACCGACCTGTTGCGCAAGGAGCCGGTCAAGGACGACTTCCTGTCACCCGATGTGCGGCTGGTCGGATACCAGTCCTACAAGCGCGTCTGTCACACCTGCTGCGACCTGTACGAGTGCAGCCAGAGGCTGACCTGGAACATCTGAGCGAACGGCAGCGAGAGCGGCAGCCGGATGTTCGGCCGGCATCAAGAAGGGTGTGAACAGTGCCCGCCGGCGGTCTTCCCGTCTACTTTTCCAGTCGCTCCAACAGCATGTCCCACAGCTTCTTCACCGCATCCCGTGAGCCGGTCCCGATGGCCAGGACGAACGACAACCCCACCGAACCCAGCGTGATGATGAAACCGTACAGGACGATTTCCCGGGAGATTTCCAGCTGGAGGAGCACCAACGCGGTCACGAACAACAGGATGCCTGCTCGGATGAACCGGCTGAGGGCGTAGGCGTGCCGCAGGCCTTCCCCGCTGAACAACTGCTCGGTGGAGTGAGCCACGCGGTTGGCCACCAGGAGCCCGATGCCCAGGATGACCCCGCTGATGATCAGATTGGGGATGAAGAACACCGTCTTCTGGACCATTTTCTCCAACGCCTGAAGCCGGAGGACCAACAGGGCGCTGTCGAGGAAGACCAGAAAGACGATGACCCCCAGGACGTTCCCCAGCAGGTTCAGGAACGTGTGGCGCACGTCGCCCTTGGCGAACAGGCGGGCGGCGAGCCGGTCCAGGCGGATGAGCAGGCCGAGGCGCAGGGTCAGCTTTTTAACCACGGCCGCCGCAATGGCGCCCAGCAGCAGAATGGCCAGGGCGGCGAACAGGTCGGGCAGGAAGACGATGATCTGCCCGAACGCGTCGTTGAAGGTTTTAAGAAACGATTTCTCCATCGTAATCCTTCCCGTATTTCCGAACGATTATCACCGGCTTGTTCGTCTGGTCGGCCAGCTGAAGGGGGACGGGCGGCGCGATCAACTGCTCCAGCAGGGTCATGGCGGAGCCGCCCATGATGATGAGCTGGCAGTTTTGGGCGGCTCGCTTGAGCTGGGCGGCCACGTCCAGGCCGGGCAGGAGTTCGATGTCCATATCGAACGTGGCATCGGTGAATGAGGCCCGAATCTCCTCGATGGCCGCGGCCTGATCGGCTTCGCTCAGACCGGGCGGGACCACTCGAACTACCCGCACCCGGGCCCCGAAATGTTTGCAGAAGGCGGGCAGCAAGTTCTGGGCCAGCTGGGTCTGGGGTTCGTTGGTGTGGGGAAACAGGATGGTGTGGATCCGCTTGGGAATGTTGCCCACGACGATGCCCACCTCGACGGGAGCGTTCTGGATGATGAGGTCCACCACCGAGGCGAACAGCTTCTCCACGAAGTTCGGCCTCCGGCCACGTCCCACAAGGATGAAATTGCATTCCTCCTCGCGGGCGGTCTCGACGATGCCCTGCGAAATGCGGTGGGCGAACTTGATGATCCGCTTGTTCGGCAACCCGGCCTGTTGCGCCATGGCCACGGCCTTGTCGAGAACCGGTTCCAGCGCCCCCAGCTGGTCCATGCCGTGCAGCAGGGGCAAGCCGTCGGGCACCTCGGCCACGGTGACGCAGATGACTTCGCCCTGGTGTTTTTGGGCGATGGGCAGGGCGGCCTGCATCATGGACTGGTAGGTGTCCGGATGGGAGATGGCGACCAGGATTCGGTACTCCATCCGGTCCATTTTGGCCATGTAGCGGGCGAAATCGAGGGCGGCCCGCTCTTTTTTTGAAGCGTAAGTTTTGTACACCAGAAAGCCGGAGCCGATCCAAAAGATGATGGTCACCCAGGCCTTGGGAGAATAGAACGCCAGGTAGAGCGCGATGGCCCCCTGGATCACGATCCCGAGGATGGGGATGAACGGCACCCAGGGGACCCGGAAGCCGCGGTCCAGATCGGGCAGGATCTTGCGGAGCCGGATGAGCACCACGTTGACCTGCAGGAAGAGGAACAGGAACATGATATCGGCGGCGGAGGCCACGTCCTCGATGGGCAGGGCGACGGCCATGATCACGATGATCAGGTTGGAGGCGAGCAAGGCCAGGTGAGGTGTCTTGAATCGTTTATGGATTCGGGCGAAGAAATCCGGCAGGTTATGGTCCCGGCCCATCGCAAAAGCCACCCGGGACGAAGAGAAGATGGTGGCGTTGAGAGCCGACATGGTGGATAGCAGCCCCCCCACCAGGATGACTACGCCGCCGAAAGCGATGAACTGTTGGGCGGTCTCCACCAGGGCCAGCTCCTTTTTCAGGCCGAGGTACTGCCAGGTGGGGATTCCGCCGGCGTCCACCGCGGCCAGGGCCACGAACGCCACGAGCAGATAGATGGGGATGACAATGATCAGCGACAGGAACACCGCACGGGGAATATTCTTTCTGGGCTCCAAAACCTCCTCGGAGCATTGGGCGATGATCTCGTACCCTTGGAAGGCGATGAAAGTCAGGCCCATGGCGATGACCACGCCGCCGAAACCCTTGGGCAGGAAGTCGACGAAATTGCTCCAACAGTCGGGGTGCTGAATGGTGGCCACCAATCCGATGACGATGAAGAAAGCGATCACCAGAATCTTGGCGAACGTCACGAACACGCCCGCCTTGCCGGTCTCCGAGGCGCCGCGGAGGTTGATCAGCCCGAAGATCAGGATGACGGCCACGGCCAGGATCTTGTCGGTGGCGTGAGCGAAGAACGGCAGCCGGATGTTCATGGATTTCAAGACTTCGGCGAAATATGCGCCAAAGCCCAGGGCATAGAGGGAGCAAGCCACGGCGTGGGCGAACCAGGAAATCCAGCCAGCCAGAAAACCGTTGGGATCGGGCAGGCCGGTCTTGACCCACAGGTAGCCGCCTCCGGCGTCGTGGAACGCCGAACCCAGCTCGGCGTAGGCCATGGCGGTGATCAGCGTCACCGCACCGTTGAGGAAAAACGCGAGGATCAGCGCGGGACCCGCCTCTCCGGCGGCGATGCCGGTGAGCACGAAGATACCCGCCCCGATCATGGCCCCCACGCCGATCATGGTGACCTGCATGAGGGACATCTCACGAGCGAGATGTATCTCGGATTTCGACATGTACGAAATTATACCATGCCGATACGCCGGAATGGTCTTATCGGCTCTCGACCGCCAGCCGCAGCAGGATCAGATCGCCGATGGTGAGCCGGCCGTCGGCGTCGACATCCGCATTGATTCCGGCGGGGAGCTGCCGCCGGTCGGCCAGGCATTCCGCCAGCCAGAGCAGGTCTTCGGTGTCGAAGGTGCCGTTGAGGTTCAGGTCGCCCGGCTTGGGCGGCGTGAGATACTCCGCGATCCGACGCATCAGTTCCAGCCGGGAGTTGTCGCCGCTCCCCTCGGCCAGGCCGCCGAATTCGAAGGAGGTGGCGATCGCCTTGAAGGGGTACCAGGTGCCCCAGTAGTCGTGGCCGTTGGTGGCGACGCCGCAGCCAAAGGCGGACGGCGCGTTCTGCAGGATCTGCCAGCCGTCCGCCGCCGGTGCGATCTGGTCGATATTCTCGTTGTCGCCGGTGTACGGCAGGTCAAGCCCTTCGTACGGTGTGCCCGCGGCGCCTGTCACCGCGGTCAGGGGCGCGTCGCCGCTGCTGACGCAGGTGGCGTTGAACCAGGGCTGGACGATCTGATTCATCGGCGACACCGACCAGACGTCGCCGCCCTCGAGGTACATGTTCTGTCCCCAGGCCAGGGCGCGGCGCAGGTAGACGCCGTCCAGGGTGGACAGGATGTAATCGTCGGGCGACACGCCCAGGCAGACGAACAGCATGGGGATGCCACTCAGCTCGGACAGATCATACTCGGTGAAACGGACGGCATCGACGCCGTTGGCCAGCAGGGCGGCCAGCACCGCCGGTCCGCTGTTGGCATTGCCGTCCAGATCGATGACGAGGGCCTGTGGCCGGCGCAGGCGGTGCCAGAAGCGGCCGTTGGCTGCGAACCCGTCGCCGGCGAAGTTCAGGGCGAACTCCAGCCGGTGGGCTTTGGGTGCATCCGGGCTGGCGGTGACGGTGAACTCGGCGTCCGCTTCGGCGCCCTTGGCCAGATCCGGGAGCGTATCCGCCGGTTGGGCCACCGTCACCAGCGGATCGTCGGACGCCAGGCCGACGGAGATGCCGGTAGCCGCAGTGCCGTGGTTGTGCACGGTGAGGCGGACGGTGGCGGTTTCGCCCGGATCGAGCACACCGTTGCCGTCGGAGTCCACAGCGACCGCGCTCTGGACGAGGGCCGGCGTGGCGGCGGGGTCAGTCTCGGCCCAGATGCAGTCGCTGCCGATCTGCGCGGCGCCCCAGCGGATGAGCATGTAACCGTCCAGGCCCCAGCTGGTGCCCCAGCTGTTGCGCATGATCCAGTAGCCGTCGCCGTTGTTGTCGTCCCAGCCCACCAGGATCACGGCGTGGTTGGTGTAGGTGGCGCCGGGTCCGTTGTAGATGCCGCCGGTGTACGCCTGGAACAGGTCGTCCACGGCGACGGAACAGGCCACCGGCCCGTGGTCGTAAATCGCCTGCTTGATCGCCGCCACTTCGTTGGCGACGCCGCCGCGGCGAGCCGGCTTGTAGGACTTGGAGACGGTGTCACCGATGCACTCGCCGTAGGGGAAGTCCATCTGTTTGTACGGGTACCAAGCCTCGAAGGTGACACCTTGGGATGAGAGGTAGAACATCGCGTTGGAGGTGAAGCCGCCGTTGCAGCCGCTGTTGCCGAACGGGCCGCCGCGGTTGCAGTCCACGAGCTGTTGTTCGGACAAGTTGACAACCTCACCGTCCACCAGCAGGATCTGGCATTCCAGGACGCCGACGGCGGCGAACGCCCAGCAGCTGCCGCAGCTGCCCTGGTTGCGCACCGGCGGCAGGCCGCCGGCTTCGCGCCAGTCAAACCGGGCGGGCAAGTCGCGCTTGGCATCCGGCGGATCAGCGTTTTCCAGATTCCAGTTGGGGTCGTGCGGGTAGGTGCCGCACAGCGCCTCCAGGGGCAGGTCCAGGGCGGGATTGTTCCCAACCGTGAACGTGTAGCCGTTTTCGGCGATCTCCCGGCGGAGCCGTTCCAGCAGTTCCCGCCGGTCTGCGGGCCGGTGCTGGCCGAAAACGGGTGACAGGACGGCGGTCGCGACAACCAGGATGCAGCATAATGTCCAGAATCGGGTGCGCATGATTTCTCTTCCCCCGCAAAATTTCAAGAAATTATACCGGTTCATCGCCGGTTTGACAACCGGATCGGAGAGAACTTGCGTTCCAGAAGCCGGTCTTACGCGTGCCCGCATTGACTTGCGGAGGCGGAGCCACTATACTCCCACTGAGTACTCGGCTGATTCCAACCACACCGGCAATCCGGACGGACAACACATGGCGCAGCGTTTCCAGACAGCGAAACCGCACCGCATGCTTTACGGACTGATCCTGTCCGCCCTGATTTTGCACATCCTGATTCCCGCCCTCCGGGCGCTGATGCCCGACGCGGCGGAGCAACCGTCCGGCCTCGATTTCACCCGGGTGGACCATCCGCGGAGCGACGGCAAGCAACCGCCGCGTGCGCCGGCCCGAAAGCCGCTGCGGTTCCTGCCGGCCGTTCCGGGTCCCGACGGCCTCGATTGCCGCGGCGCGGGGCTCGTGCCGACGGACGGTCCGGTTTCACCGCCGGTACTGGTGTTGGCCGGCTGGACCGTGTCCGAAGGCGCCATGCCCGCGGCGACGGGCATCCGGCTGTCGCCACTCCGCAGAGCTCCTCCCGCCGCCTGACCAACCGGACCGTTCCCGCCGGTGCGGCGATCCAGCGACCGGCGCGGACCCGGGTCTGTTTCACGCCATGCAAACCGAACCGGACCGTCGGAGGTCGGGTGCCGCCTTCACAATCGGCGCCGGAACCGATGGCCGGGCATCCAGCCATGGAGGTCACATGAAACCGGATGTCATCTTTGTAATGATATTGGCCGCCTGCTTTTTCGGCGGCATCATCTATCTGGCGCTGCGCAGCCAGAAGACCGCGCCGCCGCCCGAACCACCGCCCCAGCCGGAAGACCCGCAGCCGGAGGGAGGAGAGGAACCGGGCAAGGGGAAGAAAAAGCGGAAAGGCGGACGCTGAGCGTCCGTTCGCCCCTGAGCAAAGCGCGAACGTGAACCGTGCGGCGACGCCCGGCGTTCCGGGCGCCGCCGCCGGCGGACAATGTCATTGAGTCTTGGGCAGGATGATCTCGACGCGACGGTTGCGCGCCCGGCCCTCGGCGGTGTCGTTCGGGGCGACGGGCTGATCCGGGCCGAAGCCCTGGGCGGTCATCCGCGTCTCGGCCACCCCCATCTCTTTCAGGAAGGTCATGACGGAATTGGCGCGGGCCGCCGACAGCTTTTGGTTGGTCTCGGCGGAGCCGGTGGAATCGGTATGCCCTTCGACGCTCAGCGTCATCTCCTGCAGAAGGGTCAGGATTCCCGCCAGCTTGGCCAGCGAGTATTTGGCATCGGTCTTCAGGGTGGCCTTGCCCGTGTCGAAGGTGATGTCGGACAGGCTGACCACATACCCCCGGGCGGTCTCGGTGGTGGCCGACACCTGGGCCAGGGCGCCCGACAGGCGGTTGGCCAGGGCGTCGCGCTCCGTCTTCAGCCGGGCCCGCTCCTGGTCCAGCTTGGCCAGTTCTTTTTTCGACTGGGCGATGGACGCTTCCGCCTGCCGGCGGGCCTCCTCGGCCTGGCGACGGGCTTCTTCGGATTGCCGGCGGGCGGCCTCGGACTGCTGCAGCGAGGCTTCAGTCTGACGGCGGGCGGCGTCGGCGTCGGCCGCCTGCTGTTCCAGCGCCGACTTCTCAGCCTGGCGTTTCGCCTCGAGCGCGGCGGCGGCCTTCTCCTCGACGATGCGGAAATGCTCCTTCAGCGCCTGGCTGGCGAACTCGACGGCACGCCGCGCGCTGTCCTGACCGGCCTTGTTGCCCGCGCCCTTTTCGGTCAGCAGGTTGGTCGCCTGGGCCAGGGCGCTCTTGGCCGACTTGACGGCCTCGGGCAGGACCAGGTCCGTCTTAAACCGCTCGGCGAGTTCCACGGCCTTTTGGGCCTGTAACAGTGTCACCGGAGTCGTGTTGGAATAGCTCATCCCGCGGATGGATTTGTTTTTGCAGGTGAAGAGTTCAGACTTGTCCACCAAGCCGGCGAAGGCGAACGTGCGGCTCTTGGCATCCTTCGGGGCGGGGGCGCCGGAATAGAAGATCAGGATGTCGGACGGATTGCTGACCGGGGCAAGCGGTTCGGCGGTGATGACCAGGGCGAAATCTTTCTTCGCCGTGGCGAACCGGCTGCTGCCGTTCTTGTCGGAAGTGGCCACCTGGCCGAGATTCTCCACCTCGCCGGCGGGTGTTATCGCCCAGACGACGTAAGTGGTGATGTCGCCGCCGAACAGAATGGCGGGTACCAGATTTTTGTACTCCAGCTCGACCGTGATCTGGCCGGCCGCCCCTTTGACCTTGGCTTTGACTTCAGCAACCGGAGCGCGGTCGGTGGCGTGGAACGGCACTTTCACTTCTCGTTTTTCCGGGTAGACCGTCGTGGTCAACTGGACATCCGCCGCGTAGAACGACGCGGTGAACAGGCCCAACACGAGTAATCCGAAAACAGAACGCATAGGTAGTTTCACATTAGCCTCCTAAAATTAATCATTAGTTCAGATATGGTTGCCTTGGATGCATAAACGAGGAGCGCGGGTGCGGTTTCTGGGTAGAACACCACGCCGGGTCGGGCGGCTTTTCCCCGATACGGGACGCCGCAGGCGGCCGGCGGGACGATGACATCGATAGGCTGGTCGTGATCGCCGCCCGTCACGCGGACGGCAACCCCCGTTGCGCAGCCCCGGATCGGCTCGCGGAACGCCTGGGCCTGTGGAAGCGATGCGCATGGGGAAGGATGTGGTCGCACGCGCTCAAACTGTGGCGATTTGAGTTTTGAGAGATGAGGGTTCACGATCGAGATCATGAGTAGTGCCTTTGCTCGTGCCGTAATTGGAATTCTGATCGACGCGTCTTGTTTCGACATTTCAATCCCTGTCGAGCGTTGTGTCAAGTGCCTTCTGCTGGACGGCGCCACCGGCCGCCCGCGAGCGGCTGCGTGCTGGTGTCTTCGCGGGCGCCCCACAAGGTAGGCCGATGCGAGCCGAATCGCCAACGCCGCAACAGCGGGCTGCGCGTTTCGTTCCTGCCCTCCCAGAGCGGGCGCGGCCCAAGGCCGGGCGCTAGAAATCGGGCCCCAGCGTGATGGTCAGTTCCCAGCGTCCCGATTCGCCTGCGCCCACGAAAATCTGCAAGGGGCCCAGCAGGGTGGCCAGCGCGTAACCCACGCCGCCGCCGTGAAAATAACGGTACGGCACGCCGAGTTCGATCACCCCGCCAGCCAAGTCGGGATAGCGGGCGCCGGCCAGGCCGTACCGGACCAGCAGGTACGCATCGCTGCTGAGGCCGAGTGTGGGACTGGGGAAGCGCCGCCGGTATTCGACCCGGCCGGTCCAGAGGTCCCGGCCGAAGATCTCGTCCACCGCGTAGCCGGGGAGCGGCGTCGAGGCCATCCGCAGATCGTTCTGCCCGCCGGCGAAATGAATGAAGTAGGCCGGCACGTCGACGCCCCAGCCGGCGTAACCGGAGACACGCAGCACGTTGTTTTCGGTCAGCGGCCAGTAGGCGTCGGCCGTTCCGGTGATGCGGGTGTAATCGAGGTCGCCGCCGAGCCCGGGCAGGGCGCGGTCCACGTGCGCGTCGATGCGGCAGCCCGAGCGGGGGAACACCCACCGGTCCAGAGTGTCCAGCCCGACTCCCACCCGTAGTAAGGTGATACGGTCACTGCCGCGCTCGTCGAACCGGCCGTAGGTGGCCATGTTCGCCTTCTCGAAAACCAGCGCGCCGTACAGGCCGACCACATTGCCCGCGTCGACCGTGAGACCGGTGGTGAACCCGTAATGCTTCTCGTCGTACATTTCCACCGGCTCCTTCTGGTACAGGATCTTGTGCGGCGTTCGGGAAAAGAACAGATCGTTGCGCCAGACCACGGGGATGCCGGCCGGCACCGGGGTGCGCAGGCCGAAGCGGAACTCCTTGAGTTGGCCCAGGAGCATGTCCAGTTCCAGATCGGAGCCGGAGCGGAGAACGTTCCGGTCGAGCCACCGGGCCCGGCCGGTGAACTGGTAGTCGGTGTCGTAGCGCAGGGCCAGGGTCAGGGACGCCTTGGGCAGCTTGTCCACCAGGTAGGCCAGCTGGGCTTCGCCGTTGTCCAGTTTCAGGTCATAGCCCACGGTGCGATAGCGGTCCATGGCGTAGATCTTCTCTACGGAGCGTTCCAGCGCGTCGGGGGTGGCCGGCTTGCCGAGTCGGGCTTCCGACTTGGTCAAGGCTTCGAGGGGGTTGTCCGTGTCGTCGCCCACCAGTTCCACGACCTCCAGCGTCCGCTGGTAACCCCGGCGGTCCGGCGCGGCGCGCGGCGGTGCGCCCGGCGCGGCGGCGAAGACTTCACGGAGCCGGGGAAGGTCCGCCCGGGCGGCGGCGTACCCTTTCTGGATGAGCTCGGCGGCCAGGTGAAAGTCGGCGATGGAAAAGTCGAGCACGTCCGGGGCGACGACCAGATCCGCCATCGCCATGAGCTGCCGGTCCTTTTCCTGACGGACGAGGGTGCTGGATTCGTCCCAGATTTCCATGAGGTTTTTCAGTTTTTTCCGCTCCGGCGCGGTGGAGCCGGAGACGTTGACGGCGACCACCGCCGGGTAGCCCAGCTCCCGGGCGATGTCGACGGGGATGTTGTTCAGGATGCCTCCGTCCACCAGCAGCATGCCATCCAGCTCGACCGGCGTGAACACGGACGGGATTGAAATGCTGGCCCGCACGGCCTGGGTGAGTCGTCCGCCGCTGAAGGTGTGGGTGCGGCCGTGCCGGAGATCGGCGGCCACGCAGCGGAAAGGGACGGGCAGCCGGTCGAAGTCGTGCACGTGCTGCACTCCCGCCGCGGTGAAGGCGCGGTCGAGTTGCTTGATGACACCCTGGCCGGCGATGATCCCCGACGGCAAATCCAGCGCGCGGCCGTCCAGATAGAGCGTGAGTCCCGGAAAGCGGCCGGCCGCCTTCTGGTCATAATCCACCAGGCGTCGGTCCGGCTCTTCCCGGATCAGGTCGACATAGTCCATGGTCAGGAAAAGATCGCCGATCTGCTGGCTGGTGTATCCGGCGCAATACAGCGATCCCACCAGCGCGCCGGCGCTGGTGCCGACCACGGCCGCCGGGGCGAGTCCCTCTTCTTCCAGGGCCTGCAACACGCCGATGTGGGCCAGCCCGCGGGCGCCGCCGCCACTCAACACCAGGCAGACTCCGGATCGGCGCGGGGCCTGGCCGGACTCTGCCGCCGAGGTCCCCCAAAGCAGGACGCCCGCCAGCAACCCAAGGATCACTCGATGTCCGCGCATGCAACCTCCGCCGAACGGGACGGGATGATGGCCTATTTCATCACATTGGCCCGCCGAACACAAAGCGGGGAAATCAGCCGGACGCCGTTGGCGGGACGGAGCGCCCGCGAGCGGATCGATACAATGAAATGTGGCGGAGGACTGTGACGACGGGAATCAGCCGCCGAGACGCTTGACGAAGATGACCTTGTCGTCGCCCGGGGCGTAATAATCTTTCAGAACCGCCTCGATGATGTAGCCGGTGCGCAGGTAGAATTCGCGGGTGGGGAGATATTGCGGCCGGGACGCCGTCTCGATGTAAACGGCCCGGCCGGACATGGCCGCGATCCGCCGCTCGGACTCGCGCAGCAGGAGCTTGCCGACGCCCTGCCCGCGGAAATCGTCATGGACGCCGATCCAGTACAGATCGAAACTGCCGACGGTGCACGGGATGGAGCCGAAGCACGTGTAGCCGATCACCCGGTTGTCCGCTTCGGCGAAGAGGAAATGGTAGCCGCTCTCGGGACCGTGCTCCAGCCACGTGTCCGCCAGTTCCACCGCCACGTCCACCTCGAAGGAGTAGAAAAAACCGGCCGAGTTCAGGATCTCCCGAACGTGGCGGGGATCGTCGGGAGCGGGCTGGTCACGAAACCGGACAGCTTTGGGGGGCATGGCGGGCCTCCACGGGATGTCGGTCCAGCGCGTCCCGGACGATGCGCCGGATCATCTGGTTGTAGTTCAAACCGACCCGGGCGGCGGCGGCGGCAAAACCGCTGTACGGGGCGATGCATGGATTTGCGTTGACTTCCAAGACCCAGGGCTGGCCGTCGGGATCCACTCGGAAATCCACCCGGGCGTAACCGCCGAGCCCGAACGCTCGCCAGCAGCGGTCGGCGATCTCGCTGAGTTGCCGGAGCAAGGGTTCCTCCTCGGGCTCGAAATCGAAGCTCCGCTCCGTGTGCAGATACTCGAAACTCTCCTCGTCCCATTTGGCCTGATAGTCGACCACCTTGTACTTGCCTTTCGGGTAATCGATGAAGCGGATCTCCGGGACCGGCAGCACCTGACCGGCCAGCACGGCGACGTTGAATTCCCGACCGTCGATGTAGCACTCGGCGAAGTAGTCCCGCCCGGTTCGAGCCCGGCGTTCTTTGAGGATTTTGACGATTTCCGATGTCTTCACTCGCATGATGGCGTCGTCGGTGAACCAGCTCGACGCGTGATCCCAGCATGACTTCACGATGAAAGTGTGCTTGCCCGGCGGGGCGGCGCACACGTCCGTCGTCACCCACGGGGCGGTCTGAAAACCGTTGTGGTGCAGCACCTGCTTGGCCAGGATTTTGTTGGTGCTGATGAACAGCGCCTCGGTGGGGCAGCCGGTGTAGGGGATGCCCAGATGGTCGAGCACGGACGATCCCCAATGCAGCAGCCGGCTGTCATCGTTGACCGACTCCACCAGGTTGAACACGCAGCAGGGGTCCGCCTCCCGGATCCGCTCGATGGTGCGGGGGATGTTCAGATCGAAGGTGACCACCGACGGTTCGTAGCGCAGTTTTTTCAGCGCCTGCTGAACGGCGTTCACCTGGTCGATCAGATTCTTGTCGTCTTCGGGGGCGTCCGGGGGGACCGGATTGTGCAGGATGACCATGCGTTTGTTTTTGTTCATTCGTTCATTCTCTCGCGGGCGGACCGCATGATCTGGTCGATCAGTTGCCCGTAAGCGATCCCGGACAACCGGCAGATGATCGGCAGATCGGAGTCGATGGGATGGAGTCCCGCCAGCGGATTCACCTCCAGAAAATTCGGTGTGCCGGCCGCGTCCAAGCGGAGGTCCACACGGCCGGCGTCACGGCAACCCAGGCCCCGCCAGACGCGCAGCGCCAGCTCCGTGCACGCGCGCGCCAGCTCGCCGTCGAGCCGGCTGTAGTCGACGAGGTCCCGGTAATTCTTTTTGGTGGCGAAGGAGTAGGCGTCGGTGTCCGCCTGGCCGCGCACTGCCACCTCAAGCACGCCGACGGCGCGCGCGGCGCGCCCGGTGCCCAGTACGCCCACCGTGAACTCGCGTCCCGGCAGGTAAGTTTCCACCAGCACCGGCTGGCGGAAGGCGCGGATCAGTTTGTCGCACTGGTCCGGCAGGGAACTCGGATCGGTCACCTTGGAGCTGGCGTTGATGCCCTTGCTGGTGCCTTCGGCGACGGGCTTGACGAACAGGGGACCGGGCAGCGTCACGTCGCCGGCGTCGAGCCGATCCGCCACCACGGCGAAGTCCGGCGTCGGCACGCCCAGGTCGCGGACGGCGCGCTTGGCCAACCCCTTGTGCAGCGACAGGCCCAGCACCACCGGATCGGAGAAGGTGTACGGAATGCCGTACGCGTCGAGCAGCGCCGGCACGAGCGATTCCCGTCCGAGGCCGTGCAGGCCCTCGGCGATGTTGAAGACCATGTCCCAGCGGTCGCCGGCGGTCAGTCGGGTGATCAGCCGGCGGACATTGCCGATCCGGTCGGTCGTGTAACCCAGCGCGATCAGCGCCGCTTCGATCGCCTCGATGGTGTCGAGCGGGTCGAACTCGGCGGCGGCTTCCTCGGAGAAACCTTCCGCCAGATAATCGTCCTTCAGATCGTAAGCGATCCCGATGTGCATGCCGTCATCCTTGCGGTTGGATCGGACGGGCATCGCGTTGCGTCCCGGCTGGCGGCGCCGGACCGGCTGACGCCGGATGGCCGTGATCGTTCTGTGCGCGCGCTCGTGTTGTCTGCATGGGAACGTTCGATACGCGAACGTATGCCTACTTTAGATAGAAGACGGAAGAGTGTCAACCATAAATCGGTCCGGCCGGCGCGAGCCGCGCGCGTCACGGTGCGATGGCCGCGGCGATGCGGGCGATGGCCCGTTGCGAACGCAGCCGGTGATACCGGTAGGTGCGCAGCAGCCGCGGCGCGGTACCGGTTTCGCCGGCGATCTCCCCCGCCTCGAACCCCATGCGGTGGGCGGTGCTCAGCAGGCGGTCCCGCAGAATGTGGTCATCCTCGGTTTGCGAGAGGGAGTAGGTGTCGCGGAAATAGCGCATGAACCGGTAGGCGCGCGCCAGTGTCCGCAGGTCGGCCGCCTGCGCCGGCAGGGCGTCCGCCAGTTTTTCGCACGCCGCCCAGAGGTTCGGCTCCCGCCGGCCGATGCGGGCGAGCGCGGCGGTGACCACGGTCTGGATGTCGCGCAGGGCGCCGGGATCTTCGCGGACGCTCACCGTGTCGCTGCAACGGCCGCGCTGGTACTCCTGCCGCTCCGCGATCTCGCGCAGCATGTCGCGGATGAACCGGTCCGGTTGCCGGAACAGGTAACGGTCCAGCAACGCGCCGATCTCGGTTTCAAAGGACGGACTGCCGATCAGCAGGCGGCAGCCCATCAACTGCGACAGCTCGATGAAATCGAACTCCCGCGGGGTGGCGAGAAATTCCTCCAGTTGATCCAGCGAAAACAGAAACGCGCCGAAAAATTCCGTCATCCGGTGATGGGGGATGACGCCGCGGCGGGTCAGCTCCCGGTTCAGGTCGTTGATCAACTCCGTGGCGTACCGGCTGAACTCGGGGCGCTGCTCCCGGGTCAGCGCGAACAGGTCCAGGTCCTGCTCGAAGGCTTCTTCGCGGGCGTAGCTGCCCACGCTGAAAATGGCGATGGGCTGGTCGTCCTCGTCACGCTCGAGGTAGTGCAGCCCGGTCCGGCCGAGCGCTTCCACCTGCCACTGGCAGGCCCGGTAGAGCCAGCGGAAATACCGGCGGAAGAATTCGTGGTAGGCGCCGTAGAGCAGTTTCAAATCGCCGGGCTGGCGGATGGCCATGAGGCCGCAGCGGCAGAAGTTGAATTCGTAGTACACGGCGAGCCGCTGTTTCAGCGCGTCCGGATCGGCCGCGTCGGCCAGCCCGGCCCACAGGGTGTCGGCGGTGCCCCGCAGGTAAGCGGAGTCGTCGAGATGGGTAACGATCTCCGGACACTGCCGGGACACCCGGGCGAAGAACCGGCGGTAGTTATTGGAGGAAAACGCCAGCAGGTCGCACAGCAGGCTGAACCGCTTCCGGGTCCGGGCGGCGGCGGCGGTGCGGATGGCGGGGTGCTCGGCGAGCTGGCGGAGCCGGCGCAACAGGCTCCGGTCGAAACCCATCAGGAACTCGGTCAGGATCGCCGGCTGATGGGGCAGGAGTTCGATGAGCGCGGCGAGTCGGGCCGGCCGGACTTCGAAGTGCTCCAGCAGCCACTCCCGGGTGAACGCCGCATACTGCGCGAACGCCGGACGGTCGGGAAAGCTCTGAAAGAGCACGACGGTCTGCACGATCGAGTCCATGTCGTACGCGAGCAGGCGCATCAACCGTTCGAAAGCGGGCAACCGCTGGTCTTCGGGCAACTGTTCCAAACTGTCCATGATGATCTGGATCGCGGCGCCCGAGTCGCGGGCGAGCAACTGGAAGATGTCATCCCAGTAGATCATGCCCAGGTAGACCTGGAACAACTGCAGGATGTTCAGAAAGACATTGTCGGTCCAGGCGACGGGGTAGTCGGCGGGGCGCCCGCCCGCCACGATCCGGTTGAACACGGTGATCTGCTGGAGATGCCGGTTCACCATCGCCAACGCCTGCGGCGCCAGAGTGCGCAACCGGTCCAGCTCCTCGTAGTAGTGGGTCAGCAGCCGGAGCGCGGGCCGGACTGGTCCCTGCGGGGCGAATCCCATTGCCTCGGCGACGCGGTCCAGGTGCCGGACGGCCGCGGCGTCGTTGCTGTCAAACGCATCCTCCACCGAGACCATGAGCTGGTACACGTAGAAGAACATCTCGATGAAACTGAATCCGTCCTGGAGGCCGGCGTAGAGCCCGGCGTTTTCCGGATCGCGGACCTTCAGCAGCTCCAGCGTCTCGCGCGAGCCGTGGGCGCGGATGTCGTGAATGGTCTTCAGCATGTTGGTGAGATTGTGGATGAGCCGGAGGCCGTTTGTCTTGGGGCTGACCCAGGGGGAACTCAGATCGAAGCGGAGTTGCTCGTGCACCTCACCGATCATGCCCCGCAGGTAGCCCTCGTGCAGGCGGGGCCGGCCCTGCGCGTGGTAGAACAGGTCGATGATCTCCCGCTCCACGTCGCGGATGAGGCGCTCGTCGCCCACGAGCCGCTCCGTCAGGAGCAGCTCGGAGATCAGCACGAAGTTATGGGCGCCGCGGCGCAGGTAGTTGCGGATGTCCTCGATCGTGGTCAGGAAGGTCCGGCCCACCGTTTTCTCGGCCAGGTAGAAATGCATCTTGGTGGCGTAACGGAAGAACTCCGCGCCCACGGCGCTGACCACGGGATTCCACCGGGCGGCGTCCACGTCGGGGCGGGCGAAGATGGCGATGTCCAGGTCGTCCTGATCCAGGATCATCCCGACGTTGCAGAACGCCACGCCGTCCAGCGGTTCGCCGCGGGCGCAGGTTTCCACCAGTGCGCCGAGGTAGGCGGTGGTCAGGTCGCGCAACTGGAACCGCAGCCGAGTCAGGATCTGGTGGTACACCGGCAGGCGGTCGTGAACGGCCGCGGTGTCACGGCGGACGGTGTGAATGCTCAGGGCGTGGAGATGGAGCACCTGGAACGCGAAGTACGTGCCCAGGAACGTTCGCTGCTCCTGTTCGTCCCGCGCCGCGTGGATCACGGCCGACATTTCGCGACGGTAGTTGTGGGCCTTGCGCCAGAGGTGAACGCGACCCGGGCTGCCGGTCTCGTTCAGGCGCTGGCGCAGGACGGGCCCGTGGTCCCGGATGATCCGGGCGTACTTCTGATAGTAGTTCGACAACTGGGCCAATTCGCCGGCGAGTTCTTCGTAGGCCTCGAACATGGTGCCTCCGGGAGCCGCGACTCAACCGTCCGATTCGTCGGGGAGCGCCGGCCGGACTGTGATCTTGCGGTCGTTGCGGATGCTCACGGTGCCCGCCTTGACGCCGCCGGGCTTGCGCACGTCGCGGACGCGGCACATGGATACGGCGACGGTTCCGCCCGCGCGCATGCGCGAATACCAGGCGGCGACGGCGGCCGCCTCGCGGATGCTGTCGCGATCGGCGTCGCCGTCGGCCGGGGCGCGCAGGACCACGTGGGAGCCGGAGAAGCCGTGCACGTGGAACCAGTAGTCGCCCGGCCGACCGAGCCGGAAAGTGACCTGTTCGTTGCTGGCGTCGTCCTGACCCGCCAGGATCTCCAGGCCGGCGCTGCTGGTGAACCGCTTGACCTTCATGGCGCGACTGTATCACGAATCGCGGCGGTTTTCACCGGCGCCGGGAGCCGGGCGGCCGACGGTGGAAGGCTTAAACATTCGCGGTTCGCGCCCGTATATTCTATTTCCACGCCGACGGCCGGGCCGCCGGCGTGCGCCAGCGGGCCGGGCGGGACGGACGGAACGACAGCGGTGCATCCTCCCCGAAAGTCCGCCGATATCGACGCCGCGCGATCGTGAACCGCCGTGTCACACGCGGCCGGGTGCAACCGGCTGCCGGCGACGGCCGGTTCGGGGCCGCGCGCCATCATCATTTCACGAGGTGATCATGAACGATCGCAGAACAACATGTCGGTGGGTGTGGCTGGCCGCCGTGGCGGTGGTCGTGTGCGGCTGGGGCGCGGCCCCCTGGGTCTCGGCCGAAGAGGGAATGTGGACGTATGACAATCCGCCCCTGCGGCTGCTGGCGGACCAGTACGGCTTCCAGCCCGACGCGGCGTGGCTCGAGCACGTCCGCCTGGCCAGCGTCCGGGTGGGATCCGGCGGATCCGGCTCGTTCGTCAGCCCGGACGGCCTGATCCTGACGAACCACCACGTGGGCCTGGGGCAGATCCAGAAACTGTCCACCCGGGAGCGGGACCTGGTTCAAAACGGCTTCTATGCCAGGACCCGCGCCGAGGAGCTGAAGTGTCCGGACCAGGAAGTCCGCGTGCTCGTGTCCATGGAGGATGTCACCGCTCGCGTCCTGGGGGCGGTCCCGGCCGGCGCCACCGGCCCGGAGGCGCTGAAGGCCCGCCGGGCGGAGATCGCCCGGCTGGAGAAGGAAGGTAACGCGCAAACCGGTCTGGATTGTTCGGTGATTTCGCTGTATCACGGCGGCGAGTACTGGCTGTACCGCTACCGCAAATACACCGACGTGCGCCTGGTGTTCTGCCCGGAGCAGCAGGCCGCGTTCTTCGGTGGCGACGCCGACAACTTCACCTATCCCCGCCACGACCTCGACCTGACCATCTTCCGGGTGTACGACAACGGCGAGCCGCTGGAGGTCAAGCACTACCTGAAGTGGAACGCCGCCGGCGCCGCCGACGGCGAGCTGGTGTTCGTGTCGGGCCACCCGGCGCGGACGAACCGGCTCTACACGCTGGCGCAGTTGGAACTGCAGCGCGACATGCTGCTGCCCCGCCGCATCGCCTCCCTGAAACGGATGCTGGGCGTGCTCCGGGCCTACGCGGCGCGCGGGTCCGAGGAGGCCCGGCAGGCCCTGGGCGGCATCTTCGGTGTCGAGAATTCGCTCAAGTCGTCCACGGGCGAGTACGAGGGCATGCTGAACCGCAGCCTGCTGGACCGCAAGGCCGTCGAGGAGAAGGAATTCCGCGCCAAGGTCGCCGCCAATCCCGAATGGCAGAAGGCGTATGGTGGCGCCTGGAAGGCGATCGCCGCGACGACGCAACTGCGACGGGAACACGCGGCCGCCCTCGAGTATCAATCGCTGGGCGGGTACCGGTCGCGCCTGTCGTCGACGGCGCTGACCCTCGTGCAATACGCGGCCGAGATCGGCAAGCCGGACGCCGAGCGACGGGAGGGCTTCCATGACGCCGATTTGGAGACGCTGCGGTTCCGCCTCCTGTCGCGGGCGCCTGTCTACCCGGGGCTCGAGGAAGTGCTGCTGACCGACTTCCTGAGCCAGGCCCGGGAGGAGCTCGGCGCCGATGACGCGTTCGTGAAGGTATTGCTTGGCGGCGGGGAACCGGCCGACGTGGCGCGCCGCCTCATCGGAGGGACCGGCCTGGCCGATCCCAAGGTCCGGCAGCGGCTGTTCGAAGGCGGCGCGGCGGCGGTGGCCGCGAGCGACGACCCGCTCATCGTGCTGGCCAGCCAGGTGGCGCCCATCCTCCGCGAGCGGCGGCAGTGGCAGGAGGCGAACATCACCAGCGTCGAGGTGGCCGCAAGCGAAAAGATCGGACAGGCGCGCTTCGCCGTGTACGGCAAGAACGCCTACCCCGACGCCACCGGCAGCCTGCGCCTGAGCTACGGCACCGTCACCGGCTACCCGATGAACGGCACCCAGGCCCCGCCGCTCACCACCTTCCACGGCCTGTACGACCGGGCGCTCGGCTTCGGCCTGAAACCCCCGTACGACCTGCCGGCGAGGTTCCTCGAGCGCAAGGACAAGGTCCGGATGGAAACGCCGCTCAACTTCGTCTCCACCTGCGACATCATCGGCGGCAACTCCGGCTCGCCGGTGGTCAACCGGGCCGGTGAGCTGGTGGGGCTGGTGTTCGACGGCAACATCGAAAGCCTGCCGGGCCGCTTCGTCTTCGACATGACGGCGAACCGGACCGTGTCGGTGCACGCCGCCGGGATGATCCACGCCCTGCGGGTGCTTTACGACGCCGACGCCCTGGCCGACGAAATCGAAGGGATCGCCGCCGGAGCGCGCTAGCCCGCGCGCCGGTCGACCACCGGTAGTGAAATCAGTTGACCGGGACCCGAAGTTTTAACTTCGGGTCCCGGTTGTTTTTATGCGGAAGGGTTCGGTTCCGACTAGGTCGCGTCGGATCAGCCGCGCCGGTTCAGCGTGCGCGGGATCAGCGCCACGCCCACCGCCACCGCCAGCAGCAGCGCCGCGGCGAGCAGCCAGTTGGCGGTGTACGTCATCAGGCGGGCGGGATCGTTGAACGGCCGTTCGGCGAAGGCGAAACGCTGCAGGAGCTGCATCGCCACCACCTTCACCGCCAGCAGCGTGAAGGCCCCCCCGATGAGGCTGCCCGGGAGCGTCGTGCGGAAGCGCCAGAACGCCGCGGCGGCCGCCGCGGCGTACACGACGATCCAGAGGAAGCTCACGGCCATCCAGAGCCAGCCCAGCGACAGGCTATCCATGGCGCACCTCCCCGGCCGGCGCGACTGGCGGTCCGGCCGGGCGGAACATGAAGAGCCCGGCGGCGAACAGCACGGTTAACAGAATCTCCGCCGAGGCCAGGGCGAGCTCCACCCATTGAAAGCCGGTGGGGCTCAGCCGGCCGACGAGTGCCGTCGCGCTGAATTCCACGACCCAGCGCGTCAGGCCGATGGCGAACAGCCCGGTGCAGGCGGCGGCGAGCACCCAGGCCGCCGCCGGGTTCTGGCGGCGCCTGGTGCAGATGGCGGCCACCACCACGGCGACGGCGAGCAGGATGAGGTCGATCACGCTGAGGAACGCGTTGGACACCTGAAACAGGATCTGGACGGCGTCGTGATTCATCGATGTCCTCCAGTCGACGGGTGGATCAGCCGGGGTTCGGCGGAGACGGCTGCGGATCCCGATTCGTCGGGACCGGTCGTGGCGTTGGGTCGGCTGGCACCGGCGCCGGCCTGGAAACCGTATTCCAGTTTGAGCTTCTGCTCAACCGCGGCCACGTCCGTCATGGCGCCCTCCCGGGATGCGGGTTTCACGAACAGGCGAACGGATCGGATTTTGAACGGAATTATAGCACGGCCGGGGCGACGCGGCTAGGCGGGCGGAATGACGAAACCCAGGATGGCAAAATAATGGCACGCGCTGCCGGCCAGCACGAAGCCGTGCCAGACGGCGTGGTGGTAGGGCAGGCGGCGCCACAAGTAGAACCCGATGCCCGCGGTATAGGCAATCCCGCCGAGCAGCAACAGCAGCAGGCCACCCGGGGCCACCGCGTCGAGCAGCGGCCGCGCGGCCACCACCGCCGCCCAGCCCATGGCGACGTAGAGGACCAGCGACAGGGCGGTCCAGCGGTGCAGCAGGCGGGACTGGGCGGCGATCCCCGCCAGCGCCAGTCCCCAGATCACCCCGAACAGCGACCAGCCCCACGGCCCGCGCAGGCTCACCAGGGTGAAGGGCGTGTAGGTGCCGGCGATGAGCAGGAAGATCGCCACGTGGTCGATGAAGCGGAGCACTCGCCGGGCGCGCGGGTGGGCGATGGCGTGGTACAGGGTGGAGGCGGTGTACAGCAGGACCAGCGTGGCGCCGTAGATGGCGGCGCTGACGATGCGCCACCCATCGCCGGTGGCGGCGGCCGCGGCGACCAGGACCACCAGCCCCGCGACGGCGGCCAGGGCGCCCGCGCCGTGGATGATGCTGTTGGCGATCTCTTCGCCGACGCGGTACCGCCGGTCGCTGTCCGCTTCACGCATGGCCGTTCCCTCGGCTGATATTATACGTCCGTCCCCGGCCGGTGGCGGCGGCGATCCGGCCGCAGATCAACCACAATTAGTGGAACAGGCATCATTTTGGCCTTTTATCACCCGGACTGGAGTACAATACAAGCAGACTGTTGTGATCACAGGCAAGGAAATCTCATTGAACTTCAACAATTTTCCGAAATTCCAGTTACCGAAGCTGCAGTTGCCCCGCCTGGAACTGCCCGAGTGGATCGCGCCGAAAAAGGACCTGCCCCCGCTGGTCATCGGCGACCTGCGGGCCGCGGTTCCCGTCGTGCAGGGCGGCATGGGCGTCGGCATCTCGCTCGCCGGGCTCGCCGCCGCCGTGGCTGAGGCCGGCGGCGTCGGCGTGATCGCCGCCAACGCCATCGGCATGATCGAGCCCGACTATTACGCCGACGGCCGCGCCGCCGACCAGCGGGCGCTCCGGAGCGAGATCCGCCGGGCCCGCGCGCGCACCCGCGGGGTGATCGGGGTGAACCTGATGGTGGCGGTGAACGACTTCCACGAGCTGCTGCAGGTGGTGGTGGAGGAGCGGGCGGACATCGTCTTCCTCGGCGCCGGCCTGCCGCTGCGGGGCATCCCGGTGGCGGCGCTGCGGACGGCCAACGTCAAGGTCGCCCCCATCGTGAGCTCCGGCCGGGCGGCCCGGCTGATCTTCACCGCCTGGCGCAAGGCGTACAACGACGTGCCCGACGCGGTGGTGGTGGAGGGCCCGCTGGCCGGCGGCCACCTGGGCTTCAAACCGGAGCAGATCGATGATCCGGCGTACGCCCTGGAGCGGATCGTCCCCGGTGTGATCGCCGAGGTCCGGCCGTTCGAGGCGGAGTTCGGCCGGCCGATCCCGGTCATCGCCGGCGGCGGCGTGTACACGGGCGCCGACATCCACCGGATCCTGCGGCTCGGGGCGAGAGGCGTGCAGCTCGGCACCCGCTTCGTCGCCACCCACGAATGCGACGCCGACGCGCGCTTCAAGGAGGCGTACGTCCGATGCCGCGAAGAGGACATCGTCATCATCAAAAGCCCGGTGGGCCTGCCCGGCCGGGCGATCCGCAACGCCTTTCTCGACGAGGTCGCCCGCGGCGCGCGCCGGTCGTTCCGCTGTCCGTGGCGCTGCCTGGAGAGTTGCGACGCCCGGGCGGCCGCCTACTGCATCTCGCTGGCGCTGGACAACGCGCGGCAGGGACGCCTGGACGACGGCTTCGCCTTCGCCGGCGCCAACGCGCACCGGGTGGACCGGATTGTGTCCGTCCGGGAACTCATGGACGGCTTGATGGCGGAATACGCGGCCGCCGTCGAAGCCGCGGTGCGGTCCATCGGGGAAGAGTACGCCCGCCTGGTGGAGCGCTGGAAAGGCCTCAAGGACGAATACGGAGCGGCGGTGGCCCGCCTGGCCGAGATCCGGGACGAGTACGAGCGGGCCTGGAACGAACGGATCGCCCGCTTGAAGGACGACTACGAAAACGTCTGGCCGGACAAGCTCGCGACCCTGCGGGCGGAGTACGAGGGGGCGTGGAACGAGAAAGTGGCCGCGGTGCGGGAGCAGTACGAGGCCGCCGCCGCCGCGCTGGAGCAGTTGCGGGACGGTTGGCTGGGCCCGCAGGCGGAACCGCGCTGACCGGCGGCGGCACGGGGTGCGCCGCCACCGCCACCGGCTCGCCATGACGGGATGCGGGGGGCTGTGATTTCACGGAGGCGCAGGTTCCATGGCAGGGAAACCGGATCGCGGGCGCCTCGTGCTGGCGTGGATCTGCATCGGCCTCGGCGCGGCCGTGCTCGGCTTCATGGCCTTCGAGTACCTCTCACTGGCGTTTATCGGCGGGATGCTGATGCCCGAGATCGGCGTGCTGAATTGGCTCCAGGGGTTCACCGTGGCGCTGGTCTCGGTGCCCGGGATCGGCGCCACGCTCCTGCTCGTCCTCGGTCTTCTCTTGATCATCCGCGCCCGCAGGTAGACCGGCTCAACGCATCTCGATGTTCAATACCTGCCGGTGGGTGAGCGGGGAGGCGTGCCGTTCGCCGTCGGGCGATCCGCCCGCCGGGAGGGCGTAATGGAGAGCACGCAGGAACGGCCAGCGCCCCGCGCCCGCCGCCGCGATCGCCGCCGCGACGGCGCGAATAGCCGCCGCGAGTGAGCCGGGGGGGGCGTACGCCGCATCCGGAATCAGCAGCCGGCCCAGTTCCCCGGGCGGCGTGTCGACGGCCTGCACCGCGAGGGCCGACCACGCGCCGGCGATGGCGCCCACATCCCCGTGCAAGCCGGCCGCGACCACGGCGCTGCCGCGGCTGACGACCAGCGCCGGCGGGTCGGCCGTGCCGGGCGGCCGCCAGGCGAGGTGGCGCGGGAAGGGTTCCATCGGGACGGACCCCCAGCCGAGGGGCGCCAGAACCTCCGCGAGCAGTGGGCAGAGGGGACACTCGGCGTGGGCCGCACCGCTCCGCCAGACCGGCCGTTCCTCTCCCTTGTCCAGATTGACGCGCAGCGGCAGCAGCTCCAGCAGGGCCAGTCGGCCCGGCGGTCGTCCCGTCACCTCAGTCGCCCACCGCCAGACCCGCATGAATTCGCTGTGGTCATGCGACAGGCTGAACAACGCTGTGAGGGGGTCGATGGTGGCTGGCTCAAGAAAATGAATCACAGGTTGCCTCAACGATTTGGAAGATGGCCCGCTTGACGGCTGACTATGATGCCCGGCGCCCGAAGTGATACGGCCGCCGTGTGCTCGGTCAGCGGATATAACTCGGTGCCGGGATCGACAACCACCCGGCCGTCAGGGACCAGGCCGGCGCCCGCCTGATGAAATCCCCGGTTCGATCGCGGGGTGAGACTGCGCGTGATGTCCACCGCCCCGAGCGCTCCGCCGGAAGCCAAACACTGGCGCGTCTTTGAAATTACGGACTGTCGTTCCCTATTTTGCATGGATCATTCAACGGTGCGACGGGTCACCGCCACTTCTTGTCGTACGACATGGAAAACGACTCGTCGATGAAACGGTCCGTATCGTCACGGGACAGGTTGACGCCCGCCCACTCTCCGTGGCCTGAACGAATCAGCTCGCGGGCGAATTCCATCCGCAGCGAGTGGTCGGTGGCCTGGCGCAACCAGCCGTGCTCGAAGACGAGCTCGTGCACCACCTCATAACAGTGCGGCCGTTGAAAGCCCATGTGGACGTAAAACTCCTGCAGGAATTCACGACCGATGATCAGACCGCCCGAATAATCGATGGGATATAGAGGGTCCGGGTATTCCCACATGCTGGGGTCTATAGGCGTTTGGCGGGGCTCGAGGCCGTTCCATGCCGGCGGGGTCTTGTCGGGATTGTAGGATAACTTCAGCCGGACGAGGAACAGAAACCCGTCCCTGACCTCGTAGCTGGCTTTGTATCCCCGCCAGCAGCTGGTGTCGATGATGGTGCGTCCTTTGGTTAGGCCGAGAACGTTGGGGTCAAAGGGCCAGGCGCGCTCGATGGCGGCAATGGCGTAGTATTGGCCGTCGTACCGGATTGAATCGGGAACCTGCGCGGTCATCGGCTATTCCCCATCTGAAAGATCAAGAATATAACAGCCGGTCAGACGGCTGATGCAGCCGCATCCCCGGTGGCGAATCTGCTCCGTGTCGCCTGGTGAATAAGCACTCTCATTATGGGTCATCGCCGGCCGTTTTTCAAGCGCCCGGCCGGCACGCGGCATCGGCCGCGGAGACGTCCGGGTGGTGTTGTACGCTGCATGTTCTGCCAGGGGAGCGACGATTCAGCCGCGGTCGGCCAGGATCGCCTCGGCGGCCAGCCGGCCGGAACGAAGCGCGCCATTGATGGACGGCGTGTCGCACTCGTCGCCGCAGCGCCAAAGGCCGGGGCGGATCCGGATCTGCCGCTGCAGGGCGGCCGGGTCCAGCTCGTCCCGCACCGGCAGGGCGTGGGGGATGCGGTAGGTCCGCAGGCGCCGCCAGCCCGCCACGGCCGGGCCGAACCAGCCGCGGAGCTGGTTCCGGACCGCCGCGTCGAGCGCGGCGTCGTCAGTCGCCGGGACGCCCAGCACCGTGGCCGAAACGAGCGCGGCCCCCGGCGGCGCGTAGCCGGGGGCGACGGCGCTCGGGACGCACAGGTTGTTCACCGGGCCGGCTCCGTCGCCGTCGAGCACCAGCACGGGCTCGCCCACGGGATCGACGTCGGCGGCGTAGTACAGGCAGGTGACCCCCTTGGCGGCGGGCGCGGCGACGGGTGCGTCCGCCAGGCGCGCCGCGTCGGCGCCGGGCACGGCCAGCACCACCGTCCGCCCGGCCACCCGTTCGCCGGAGGCGAGCACCGCGGCGGTGCCGTCGAGGCGCGCCACCGGGGCGTCGAGCCGCACGGAGCCTTCGGTGAGCGCCGCGGCGAGCTGGGCCGGAATGGCGCCCATGCCGCCCGCCGGCAGCGCGGCGTCGCCGGTGGCGAACAGGCCGAACACGAACCGGAACATCCGACGAGACGTCACCAGGCCGTTTTCCAGGAACACGCCGCCGAGGAACGGGCGGAAGAAGCGTTTCACTATGGTCGGCGAAAAACCCAGCGCATCCAGTTCGGCCGCCGTGGAACCGTCCGGCGCGTCGAGGAGGGCATCGGACGACAGCCGCTTGAGGGCACGGCTCAGCCGGGCCACGCGCAGCTTGTCGCCGATGGTGCCCACCGGCGCCAGCGCCGCGGCCAGCGCCTGCGAGGGGCGACGGAAGGGATCGGCCAACCGGAGAAATCGGCCGTTGGCGCGCACAAGCGCTCCCGGCTCGAAGGGCCGCAGGTCGAGGGCGGCGTAGTCCAGCACCCGGCGGGCTTCCGGATAGGCGGTGAGCAGCACCTGAAAGCCCCGGTCCAGGCGGAAGCCGTCCACGGCGTCGGTGCGCACCCGGCCGCCGGGTGTGTCCGATGCCTCGAGTACGGTGACGGTGAGACCCGCGGCCTGCAATACCCGGGCGCACGCCAGGCCGGCCAGGCCTGCGCCCACGATGACGGCGTCGGTCAATTGGGATTCTGAGTGGGCCATTGCTGTGTCGCTCCGATGGTCGTCCCGTTTCTCTCACCGGTGATGGTCGTTGAGATGCCGGGCTGACCGGCACGGGTTCCACCGGTCTCACCGCGGCTGTGTCAACGGCGAACCATTCGGAAGGTCCGGTCGTCGGCCGGCGGCTCGCGGAGGCGCAACCGGTCGTTGGGGGGATGCCGCGCGCGCCGCTCAGCGCCGCATGGCCGCGGCCTGGACCTGGAGCGACAGGTCGTGGATCCGCTGCAGGATCTCCTCCACCAGCCGCCGGTCGAGGCCCAGCCGGACGGCCTGCTCCAGCCGGTCGTCCAGCACCTGCCGCCAGCGGCCGCCCTGGAACGCCACCATGCGGTGCGCCTTCTTGTAGCGGCCGATCTGGCCCGCCACCAGGTTGCGGTGCGACAGGAGCCGCATGAGCTCCTCGTCGAGGCGGTCGATCTCGCCGCGGAGCGCCGCCAAACCCGCTTCGGGCGCGGCATCGCGCGCCGCGCCGCGCCGGCGGCCGGGCAGCTCGTCGAGGAGCGCCGACAGCGCCGCCGGCGTGAGCTGCTGGGCGGCGTCGCTGAGCGCCGCAGCGGGGCGGGTGTGCGCTTCGACCATGAGCCCGTCGAAGCCGAGGTCCAGGGCGCGCCGGGCGATCTCGGCGACGAATTGCCGCCGGCCGCCCAGGTGGCTGGGGTCGCCGAGCAGCGGCAGATCCGGCGCCTCCTTTCGAAAAGCCAGCGCCAGTTCCCACTGCGGCGCGTTCCGCCACGGGCCGGCGTCGGCGGTGGAGAAGCCGCGGTGGATGGCGCCCAGCCGCCGGATGCCCACTCGCGCCAGGCGTTCCACTGCTCCAAGCCAGAGCGACAGGTCGGGGCTGACGGGGTTCTTCACCCACACCGGGACGTCGGCGCCGCGGAGCGCCTCGGCCACCTCCTGCACCGAGAACGGATTGACCGTGGTGCGCGCCCCCACCCAGAGGATGTCGACGCCGTGCTTCAGCGCCTCGTAGACGTGCTGGGCGCGGGCCACCTCCACCGCCACGGGCAGGCCCGTCTCCCGGCGGACGCGCTGGAGCCACGGCAGCCCGGCCGCGCCCACCCCTTCGAAGCAGTCGGGCCGGGTGCGGGGCTTCCAGATGCCGGCCCGGAACGCGGCCACCCGCCGGTCCCGCCGCAGCCGGCGCGCCGTGCGGAGCACCTGCGCCTCCGTTTCGGCGCTGCAGGGTCCGGCGATGACGTACGGCCGCCCCTTGAGCCAGAGGGACGGCGCGGCCGGCGGATTCGGCGCGGCGCGGGTCATGACGTCACCGCCCGGGCTGCCACGGGGCGGCAGCCGCGGCGATAGGCGCCCACGAGGCGTACCGCCGCGGCACGGCCGCTCAGCGCGGCCATCGCCGCGTCGAGGGCGCCGGGGCGCTCCCATTCGAGGTCCACGTGAAAGACGTACTCGTATGGGTTCTCGGCGATGGGGAGCGACTGGATGAAGGTCAGGTTCACCCCGCCGCGGCGCAGCGCCGCCAGCGCGGCGGCCAGCGTTCCCGGCCGGTGGGGCAGGCGGAACTGCACCGACGCCTTGTCCGGCGGCGCGGCCGCCTCCGGCGCGGTCGCGGCGAGCACGAGGAAGCGGGTGAAGTTGTCGGTGTGGTCCTGGATGCCGGTGGCGAGCGTCGCCAGACCGTGAAGCTCGGCGGCCAGCGGGCCGGCGATGGCGGCGGCGCCGCGCAAGCCCCCGAGTCGGATGTCCGCGGCGCTTTCGGCGGTGTCCCAGCTCTCCACGCACTCCAGGTGCGGGTGGGCCGCCAGGAAGCGGCTGCACTGGAGCAGGGCCACGGGGTGGGAGCGCACGGTGCGGATGTCCGCCAGCCGCTGGCCGGGCAGGGCCAGGAGGTGCTGCTCCACGCGCAGGTACAGTTCCTCGTGCACGTGGAGCGGATACTCGCCCAGCAGGGCGAAGTTGGCGACGATGCCGCCCGCCAGCGAGTTCTCCACCGCCATGAGACCGCGCGCGGCGGCGCCGGTGCGCACCGCCTCGCACACGGCGCGGAACGTGCGGCAGACCACCGGCTCGGCGGCGCCGGGCGCAAAGCGGTCGGCCGCCTCGTGGTGGAATGACCCGATGCCGCCCTGGATCGCGATGCGCATGGTCGTCTACCTCCGCTGAAAATAAAAAAGCCCCGAATCGCTTCGGGGCTTTTGGGAACGTTCGATCTGGCTGGTCAGCTAGTCGGCGCGCATGCTCCCCCGGCCCCGCGAAGGCGGAAAATAGAAGTAAAAGTAGAAGCGGGACCGGCCGTTGACAAACATCACGCGCACTATCCTAGTCCGATTGAATCGCTCCGTGTCGGTTTCGATCGGCCCATTTTTAAATCAACCGGGCGCGTTTGTCAAGGTTGAAGTGGCGTGTGCGAAGGATCTCCCCGGGACGTGCGCTGCGATGCAACGCGCCCGATGTGGTGCAGGCATCCCGCCTGCCGTCGCGCGCATCTGGACGCGCATCACTCCGAAACTCGCGAACGGAGTGCGCGAGGTACTGTGATCGTGCCGTGGCCGAACACGCGCATGGAGTGCGCGAGGTACAACGGGCCGCGTTCATCGAACGCGGCGTACGGCGAAGTAGCGCCCGTCCGCCGGACGGGCGCCGTGAAAATGGGCAAGTGGTGGCGGGCCTGTCGCCCGCCGGCTCCTGCACCGGCGGCACATTCATGCTGGAACTGAAGCGCCATCCGTTGGCGCCCGCTGATCGGACGGGCCGCGTTCATCGAACGCGGCGTACGGACGACGGTGTCGCGCGGGACAGAAATATCGTGCCGTGGCCGAACACGCGCACGGAGTGCGCGAGGTACAACGGGCCGCGTTCGTCGAACGCGGCGTACGGTTGGAATCCGACGCCTCGGTGTCTCCGCGATGACGACGAATTCAGGGAGTAGGGGCGATGAGTTCGCGGGGCGGGGAGATCGCCTGGTTCGTCGCGACGTCCCGCCAGGGCGCGGCGGCGGCCGCCGGCGGCAGGAGCCCTTCCGCCGAGCCGATGGTGCGAATGGTCACCCGGTCGAACACCACCACCCGGTACAGGATGTCGGATCGGGGATCCTTCGGATTTTCCCGCAGGGCGCCCACCGCGGTTCGGACGAGGCCGTCGCGGGGGGAGAGCCCCAACCGGAAGCCGTGGTATTCGGAGAACCCCGGGAGTGGATCAGGCCTGAGCGTGAGCCGGAACCAGACCGTGGGCGCGCGGCGGTGGGGGAACGGTTCAGGGCCTGCCGTGGGCTGCGGCCGGCCGGCCGGTCCCAGCCAGGGATAGCCGAGGGCGGCGTCAACAAGCAGGGCGGCGACGGGCCAGTTGTCGTACAGCTCGCCCGGACCGGCGAGCGCGAAGCGGGTCCCCTCGGTGCGACCGTCGAAAAACCGGATGAAGTGATGCACGACGAAGCTCCGGGCCTGGAGACCTTCCACGATCACCGTCTCCGCCAGGCCGTCCGGCTCCTGCCGGGTCAGGGTCAGCCGGTCCCCGTGCCGCCACCCATCGAGCCGGCCGCGGTCGTAGTCCGGAAAGCGCCCGTGCGCTTCGGCGGCGGCGGGATTTTCCAGCCATGCGCGTCCCGCGACGTGCCAGTCGCCGGCACGGGCGGCAGCCGCGCTAAGGCCGGCCCAGTCCCGACGGGGTTCCGGTCGGCAACCGGTCGAGGCCACCAGGGCGACGAGCAGGGCGACGGGGAGCAGCCCGAATGCGATCCGGCGCCAAGTGGCGGACGGCGGCTGGGTCATGGGATTTCCTCCGCTGCGCGGGATGCCGGGCTGTCCACCGGATCGGGCCACGCCCAGGTGAGCACCCGGCGGGGCGCCGCCGGCGCCGCCACGGCGGCGCGGTAGCCGGAGCCGGCGGCGAGGTCGGCCACCCACCAGCGGGCTGCCTCGCCGGGGCCGCCCGCGGCGGCGATCACGCGGGCGGGCGCCTCCGGGGCCACGGTGACGCCGTAACGGTCCACGCCGCCGGCGATCCCCTTGCCCAGCGCCTTGAGCAGGGCTTCTTTCCGCGTCCAGACGGCGAAGAACGCCTCGGTCCGCCGCGCCGGCGACAGGGCCGCGAGCGCCGCCGCTTCCTCGGGGCGGAAGAACCGCCGGGCGATCCCGTCCAGGTTCAGGTCGGCGCGGACGCGTTCCACGTCGACGCCGACCGGCCCGTCGCCGGTCACCGCGAGCAGTGCTACGCCGCCCGAGTGAGCCAGGTTGAAATGCAGGGAAGTTGCGGGCGCGGTCAGGTACGGCTTGCCGTGGGCGGTCGCTCCGAAGCGCAGTGCCGCCGCGTCGGCGCCGAGACAGCGGGCCAGCACGCCGCGGAGAAACGCCCGGGCGGCGACGAAGGCGTCCCGGTGCGCCGGCAGCCGCAGCCGCGCGGCGCGCTCGCGCTCGTCGGGGCTCAGGGAGGATGCGGCCGCGACCAGGGCGCCGGGCGCCCAGTCCAGCCCGGCCCGCCAGACGTGGAGCTCGCCCGCGGCGGGAAGGCCTGCCGGCGGCGGGGAGAGCCAATGTGCAGTCGGGATATGGCGCGGGACCATCATCGGCTGTCCGACGTTCCCGGGATGTCCGCCGTCCAGATCATGGCGGGGAGTCCCAGCATCCGGCGCAGCAACCCGAGCTGCCCCAGGTGGTACGACTCGTGCTGCAGCAGGAAAGCCAGTCCGCCCATGCGGGAAGGGTCGGCGACGGGGAACGGGTGGGGCGCCGGAGCCGCCAGGTCGGCGGCGGTCATCCGCGGCCAGCGTTCGGCCAGCGCCGTGGATACTCCGTGCCACAAGGCGAGCAGTTCCTCCAGCGGGGGCACGCCGGGCAGGGCGTCGAAGGAGGAGGCCGCGTCCCATGCCGCCTGATGTGGATTTTCGGCCGGCGCGCCGATCATGCGGGCCATGGAGAACCGGGCGTCGAGAAGGTGGATTACCAGAAACGCGACGGGGTTGATGTCGGGATGGAGCTTGCGGCGGGCGGAGGCGTCATCCACCCCGGCCAACGCGTTGCGGAGCAGGCCGGTGTTGAGCCGGAAGATTTCGTGCAGGGCCAGAAGCTCGGTCAGCATGGCGATCTCCGGGGCCGGATCCAGCCGCTCCCGTCTGATGTCAGGCAGCGACGACCGCGCGGCACGCACTCCCATCATAGGGCCGGAAGAGGGAGTAATTCAATTCCATTTTTTATAATGGGTTACATGAAACGATTCACTGTTTGAAAAAGTGCTCAGCGACGCCGGCAGGTTGTGTTACCATTGCCGAAATTTTCGGGGGCGCTTTCATGCAGTGGGCAGCGGCGGCGGCAGGCCGCCTGATCCTCGAGGACGGCAGCGAGCACACCGGCCGTCTCTTCGGCGCCGTGCGGCCGGCGGCCGGCGAGGTGGTGTTCAACACCGCCATGACCGGTTACCCCGAGAGCCTGTCGGACCCCTCGTACACCGGCCAGATCCTGGTGATCACCTATCCGCTGGTGGGCAACTACGGCGTGCCCGAGCTGCGGTACGACAGGGGCGTCTGCGAGAACTTCGAATCGGAGGCGGTCCGCGTGGCCGGTCTGGTCATCGCCGACTACTCGGGACGGCACAGCCATTGGGCCGCCCGGACCGGCCTCGGCGACTGGCTGGCGGCCCACGGCGTGCCGGGCTTGTCCGGCGTGGACACCCGGGCGCTGGCCCAGCGCCTCCGCGCCCACGGCACCCTGCTCGGCCGGATCGTCCCGGATGGGGAAGCTGCCTCCGGGCCGTGGCGGGATCCCAACCGCGAAGACCTGGTGGCCCAGGTGAGCACGCGATCGGTACAGACTTACGGCGACGGCCGGCGGCGGATCGTGCTGCTGGACTGCGGGGTGAAGCACAACATCCTGCGCTGCCTCCTGCGCCGCGACGCCACCGTGGTCCGGGTGCCGTGGGACCACGACTTCACCGCCATGGACTTCGACGGCCTGGTGGTCTCCAACGGTCCCGGCGACCCGTCGCGCTGCGCCGCGGCGGTGGCCCGCATCCGGCAGACGCTGAAGGCGGGGCGGCCCGTGTTCGGCATCTGCCTGGGGCACCAGCTGCTAGCGCTGGCGGCCGGCGCGCGCACCTACAAGCTGGCGTTCGGCCACCGCGGCCACAACCAGCCGGTGGGCCGGCCCGGGACGCCGCGGGCATTCATCACCTCGCAGAACCACGGCTTCGCGGTGGACCCGGCGGGGCTCGACGACCGCTGGGAGCCCCTCTATGTCAATCTGAACGACGGCACCAACGAGGGGCTCCGCCACCGGACGCGACCGTTCTTCTCGGTGCAGTTCCACCCCGAGGCCTCGGGCGGCCCCACCGACACCGAGTTTCTGTTCGACGATTTCATGGACCTGGTGCGCCATGGCCGCTGAGATCCGTTCCGTGCTCGTGCTGGGCTCCGGCGCGCTGAAGATCGGTGAGGGGGGCGAGTTCGACTACTCCGGCTCCCAGGCGCTCAAGGCGCTGCGGGAGGAAGGCGTCCGGACCGTCCTGATCAACCCGAACATCGCCACGGTGCAGACTTCGGCGGGTGTGGCCGACCGCGTGTACTTCCTCCCCGTCACGCCGTTTTTCGTCGAGGCGGTGATCCGGCGGGAGCGGCCCGACGGCATCCTCCTCGGCTTCGGCGGCCAGACGGCGCTCAACTGCGGCCTGCAGCTCCACGCCGCCGGGGCGCTGG
This sequence comes from uncultured Acidobacteriota bacterium, assembly GCA_937925645.1. Classification (GTDB taxonomy): domain Bacteria; phylum Acidobacteriota; class JAAYUB01; order JAAYUB01; family JAAYUB01; genus JAAYUB01. The sequence continues at coordinate 12,924 of CALAMB010000486.1, read as the reverse complement.
AGCGGCACGGCGTCCGCGTGCTGGGCACGCCCATCGAGGCCATCGCCGACACCGAGGACCGGGAGCGGTTCGTCCGGCGCCTCGACGAGATCGGCGTTCGCACCATCCGCAGCATGGCGGTCACCTCCGTGGCGGATGCCGCGGCGGCGGCCCGTGCGCTCGGCTTCCCGGTGATCATCCGCGCCGCCTTCACCCTGGGCGGGCAGGGGAGCGGCTTCTGCGCCGACGCGGCGGAGCTGGCCGCCCGCGCCGAGCGGGCGTTCGCCTGTGCGCCGCAGATCCTCGTGGAGCAGTCGCTCAAGGGGTGGAAGGAAGTGGAGTACGAGGTGGTGCGGGACCGGTTCGACAACTGCATCGCCGTCTGCAACATGGAGAACTTCGATCCGCTGGGCATCCACACCGGCGAGAGCATCGTGGTTGCGCCGTCCCAGACGCTGACCAACGCCGAGTACCACCAGCTCCGGGCGCTCGCTCTCCGGATCATCCGCCACCTGGGCATCGTGGGCGAGGGCAACATCCAGTTCGCCCTCGACCCCGGCTCCGACGACTATCGGGTCATCGAGGTCAACGCCCGGCTGTCACGCTCCAGCGCGCTGGCGTCGAAAGCCACCGGCTACCCGCTGGCGTTCGTGGCGGCGAAGCTGGCGCTGGGTCACGCCCTGCCCGAGCTCCGCAACGCCGTCACCGGCACCACCACCGCCTGCTTCGAGCCGGCGCTCGACTACGTCGTGTGCAAGATCCCGCGCTGGGATCTCGGCAAGTTCAAGGGGGTGGAGAAGCAGCTGGGCAGCTCCATGAAGAGCGTGGGCGAGGTCATGGCCATCGGCCGCACCTTCGAGGAGGCGTTCCAGAAAGGGCTGCGGATGATCGGCCAGGGCATGCACGGCTTCGCCGCCAACCGGGAGCCGGCCGTCGACGACATCGGCCTGGCGCTGGCCGAGCCCACTGACACGCGCGTCTTCGCCATCGCCGCGGCGCTGGCCCGCGGCTGGACAATCGACGAGATACACGCGCGGACGCGCATCGACCGCTGGTTCCTGCAGCGCCTGGAGCACATCCACGAACTGGCCGGCGAGCTGGCCGCCTGCGGACGCATCGAGGCGATCCCCGACGCGCTGCTGCGCGAGGCCAAGCGCCGGGGGTTTTCCGACTTCCAGATCGCCCGGCTGGTTCTGGACCCGTCCGCCGAGACCATCGAGGCGGAGATGCTGGCGGTGCGCCGCCACCGGCAGGCACGGGGGATCGTGCCCAGCGCCAAGCAGATTGACACCCTGGCCGCCGAGTACCCGGCGCGGACGAACTACCTGTACCTCACTTACGGCGGCGGCAGCCACGACGTCGACTTCCCCGCCGACGGCCGCGACGTGGTGGTGCTCGGCTCCGGTGCCTACTGCATCGGCTCCAGCGTGGAGTTCGACTGGTGCGGCGTGAGCGCCGTGCGGACCATCCGCGCCGAGGGCCTCCGGGCGATCATGATCAACTACAACCCGGAGACGGTGAGCACCGACTACGACGTCTGCGACCGGCTTTACTTCGAGGAACTCAGTTTCGAGCGGGTGCTGGACATCGTGGAGCTGGAGCGGCCGCTGGGCGTCATCGTCGCCACCGGCGGCCAGATCCCCAACACATTGGCGCCGCGGCTCCATCGGCAGGGCGTGCCGGTGCTGGGGACGAGTCCCGTGTCCATCGACGCCGCCGAGGACCGTCACAAGTTCGCTTCGCTCCTGGACCGGCTCGGCGTGGACCAGCCGCGCTGGCGGGAACTCACCAGCGTGGCCGACATCCTGGCCTTTGTGGAGGTGGTGGGATTTCCCGTCCTGGTGCGCCCGTCCTATGTGCTCTCGGGAGCGGCGATGAACGTCGTGTCCAACCGGGAGGAGTTGGAGGGCTTGCTGGCGCTGGCGGCCAACGTCTCCCGCCGTTGCCCGGTGGTGGTCTCCGAGTTCATCGAGCAGGCCAAGGAAATCGAGATCGACGCCGTGGCCCGCGCCGGCGAGATCCTGGCCTATGCCATCTCCGAGCACGTGGAGTTCGCCGGCGTGCACTCGGGCGATGCCACCATGGTCTTTCCGCCCCAGAAGCTGTACCTGGAGACGGTGCGGCGCATCAAGCGGATCACCCGCCAGATCGCCGGGGCGCTGGAGATCTCCGGCCCGTTCAATATCCAGTTTCTGGCCAGGGACAACCACATCCGGGTGATCGAGTGCAACCTGCGCGCCTCGCGGTCGTTCCCGTTCGTGTCCAAGGTGCTCCAACTGGACCTCATCGAGCTGGCCACCCGGGTGATGCTGGGCCGCCCCGTCGAGAAACCGGGCAAATCCATTTTCGAGCTGGACTGCGTGGGCGTGAAGGCGCCGCAGTTCTCCTTCGCCCGCCTGCACCGGGCGGATCCGGTCCTCGGCGTGGAGATGGCCTCCACCGGCGAGGTGGGCTGCCTCGGCGAGGATTTCCACGAGGCGGTGTTGAAGGCGATGCTGGCGGTGGGCTACACCATCCCGGCGCGGGGCGTCCTGCTTTCCACCGGCGAGCCGCGGTCGAAGCTGGAGCTGCTGAACGGCTGCCGGCTGCTGCAGGCGCGCGGGCTCCCCCTCTACGCCACCCGCGGCACCGCCGCCTTTCTGGCCGGACACGGCGTGGCGGCCGAAGCGGTTCACTGGCCCGACGAGGACCGCCGGCCCAACAGCTTGGACGTCATCCGGGAGCGACGGGTGGACCTGGTGGTGAATATCCCCAAGAACCTGAGCCGGGGCGAGCTCAGCAACGACTACCGGATCCGCCGCAGCGCCATCGACTATAACGTGCCCCTCCTCACCAACGCGCGCCTGGCCGCCGCGTTCATCCACGCTGCCTGCCGGCTGAACATCGCCGAACTGTCCGTCAGGAGCTGGGACGAGTATCGATAAAAAAGCCGCTCGGCTGAGCGGCTGGGTGTATGTGGCGTCCCCAAGGGGATTCGAACCCCTGTTGCCGGCGTGAAAGGCCAGTGTCCTAGGCCTCTAGACGATGGGGACGGCTGAATAGCCAAAGAACAGAGTCGGCATTTTTACCTCAACCGCGGGCGCAAGTCAAGGCGAAAAAGGCGACGGCCGGGACGGGACCCGTCTCGGCGGCGCGGCGGGGAGGGGAGGAAATTGGTGAGGCGTGCTGGATTCGAACCAGCGACCCACGGCTTAAAAGGCCGTTGCTCTGCCAGCTGAGCTAACGCCCCGCCCGAAAAGCGGTCCCATGATAGCGCAACGCGCCGGAATGTCAAGAACAGGCCGCCGGCAGCCGCCCGAGACGGCTGCCGGCCGGCGATGAGTGGCCGGGGCGGGTCCCCGGGGGCAGTGTTACAGTTTGGCGGCGACGGCCTCGGCCATCTCCAGCGTCTTGCTGGCGCCGCCCATGTCGTACGTGCGGACCTTTCCCTCGGCGATGACCGCCGCGGTGGCCTGCTCCAGGCGGACGCCCTTCTCGGTTTCGCCCAGCCAGTCCAGCATCATCTTGGCCGCCAGGATGGTGGCGATGGGGTTGCACTTGTACTGGCCGGCGTATTTCGGGGCCGAGCCATGGGTGGGTTCGAACACGGCCAGCTTCTCGCCGATGTTGCCGGAGCAGCCGAAGCCCAGGCCGCCTACCATCTGGGCGCACAAGTCGCTGACGATGTCGCCGTACAGGTTGGGCGCCACCAGCACGTCGTAGTTGAACGGGTTCTTCAGCAGCCACATGCACATGGCGTCGATGTTGGCGTCGTCGGTGGCGATGCCGGGGTAGCCCTTGGCCACCTCCTTGAAGGTTTCGAGGAACAGCCCGTCGGTGGCCCGGACCACGTTGGCCTTGTGGACGCAGGTCACCTTCTTCCGGTTGAACTTCTTCGCAAACTCGAAGGCGGCCCGGATGATCCGCTCGGAGCCCTTGCGGGTGTTGATTTTCGTCGAGACGGCGTATTGGTCCAGCGGCACGTCCTTGAAGGCGGCGAACGGCTTGGACAGCTTCAGCAGCGTGTCGCGCAGCTCCGCGGGCACCGGGTTGAACTCGACGCCGGCATACAGGTCTTCGGTGTTCTCCCGGAAGATCACCAGGTCGATCCCTTCCTTGAAGTTCAGGGGATTGCCCGGGTAGGCCTTGCACGGCCGTAGGCAGACGTACAGGTCGAACAGCTGCCGCATCCGGACGATGGGGGAGCGGTAGACCAGCCCCGTCCCTTTCAGTTCGGGCACCAGCTCGGCCTCGGCGGCCTTGACCGGCTTGGAGGTGATGGCGCCGAACATCGCGGCGTCGACGTTGTTCAGTAGCTCGATGGTGCGCTGGGGAAACGCGTCCCCTTCCCGGCACCAGAACTCCCAGCCGATGTCGCCGTGGATGTACTCGGCGTCCAATCCGATGCGGTCGAGGACGATCTTGGCCGCCTCGTTGACTTCCACCCCGATGCCGTCGCCGGGGAGCCAGGCAATGCGGTACTTGGCCATAACGGGTCTCCTTATATTTAATGATGCGTGCGCGCGTCGCCGCCCTTCGCCATTTCCCGCCGGACCGCCCGTGCCAGACGATGTCGTGAGCGGCCGGCGCGGGGCCGAAGGTCTCTCATCCTACCATAACCGGGGCGGAGGGTGAACCCCCTAACGGCGGACCATCCGCCTGAACCGCCGTTGACAAGCGGACGGCGTTCTGGTAGAACTATGCGTTCTTCCGGGCCGGCCGCCCGGATGACTGATTGGAACGCGAAGGACAGGAGTTCACCATGGGCAAAGGCGACCAACGCACCCGCCGCGGCAAGATCTACCGGGGCACTCACGGGAAGACGCGCCCCAGCAGCGTCAAGAAGACCGAGAAGAAGAAGCAGTAAGCCCGTCCCACGCGGTCCCGCCGCTCAGCGCGCCGCCGTTTTCTTCTGCAACAGCCGGCGGACGTCCTGGACCTGGCGGAAGGTGTCGGCCAGCGGGCCCGAGGTGTCGACGATGAAGTCGGCCACCGCCCGCTTCTCGTCAATGGGCCGCTGGGCCCGGATTCGCTGCAGCGCGGCTGACCGGTTCAGCGAATCCCGCCGCATCAGGCGCTCCACCTGAATTTCCTCCGGACAATAAGCCAGGATCAATGGCCCGTAGCGCCGGGGTTCTCCCGACTCCACGAGCAGGGGCACGTCCACGATGGTGAGCGGCGGCGTCCCGCCGTCGCCCGGCTCGTCCAGGCGGCGCCGGATCTCCGCCCGCACCGGCGGGTGCATCAGGCGGTTGAGCCATGCCCGGTGGGCGGGATCGGCGAACACGGCGCCACCCAGCCGCTTGCGGTCCACGCGGCCGCGGTCGTCCAGCACGCTGCGGCCGAACCGGGCGGCGACGGCGAAGACGATCTCGTCGCGAAGGAGAATCTCGTGAGCCACGGCGTCGGCGTCGATCACCCGCGCCCCGAGACGGGCGAACATCCCGGCCACCGTGGTTTTGCCCGAAGCGATCCCGCCCGTGAGGCCGGCGGTGATCATGACGACGGCCCCGCGAGGTAGCGGTCCCGGCAGGCGGTGGAACAGAAGTGGGCCGTCTCGCCATCCCGGCTGGCGGTCAGGGCGATCCGCCGGTCCACCCAGGTGCCGCACATTGAGTCGCGAACCATCTCGCCCCGCTGCACCGCGCGGGCCGGCCGGCGCGCGCGGGTCTCGGACCGGGCGCCGCGGGGGACGAACAGGGGGGCCAGCACGCGCACCAGCAGGCGGACCCCCAGCAGGATCAGCAGGACCAAGATGACCCGGGTGACGAGCACGAGCATGGCTTCCCCATGGGCGGCCGCGCCTTGCCGGCGCGGCGCACCGACCTATGGTGCCACCGGGAAGTGGCGGGGGCAAGGAGAAAAGTGAACGCGCCGCGGGCAACCCGCGAGGGGGCCGGCCGCGCTTTCACTTGACAAGTTCAGGCGGGTTGAGTATTTTAATGCGCCTGTGCCGGTGTAGCTCAGACGGCTAGAGCACGCGGCTCATATCCGCGGCGTCCGGGGTTCGATTCCCTGCACCGGCACCATTTTTTCCCGCCCTTCCGGGCGCTGTCATCTTTCCGCGCCACCCGTTGGCAACCACCTGATCCTGTCCTGACCGCGTCCGGAGCCGGGGACCGGGCCGATTCCGGTCCGCGCCGGCGCCGGGTGGAGGGAGTATGCGGCTCCGGGATGTGCTCACCTACATTCGGGCGAACGGGCTCATTCGGCCGGGCGAGCGCGTGCTGGCCGCCTGCTCCGGCGGTCCCGACTCTGTCGCCCTGGTTCATCTCCTCGCCCGGCTGGCGCCGGCCTTCCCATTCCAACTGGAAGTTCTGCACATCAACCACCACCGCGGACCCGCCGGTGACGAAGCCGAGGCGCTGTGCCGCGAAACCGCCGCGCGGCTGACGCTGCCGTTCCACCGGCGGGAGATCGCCTCGGCGCCGCCGCGAGCCAACCGCGAGGAGTGGATGCGCCGGCGCCGCCTGACGATTTTCGCCGAATTTCGCCAGTCCGGTTTTGACCGGATCGCCCTGGGGCACCAACGTGACGACCAGGTCGAGACCTTCTGGCTGCGGCTGCTCCGCGGCGCCGGCTGCACGGGCCTGGGCGGCATGGCGCCGGCCACGGCCGACGGCCGCATCCGGCCGCTGCTGGCGACGAGTCGGTTGGCGATTCTGGCGTACCTGCGCGCCCACGGCCTGGCGTGGCACGAGGACGCCACCAATCGGGACGGGCGGCACCGGCGCAACCGGCTGCGCCACCAGGTGCTGCCGGTGCTCGCGGAGTCCGGCTTCACTGACGCGGCGGTGGTGGTGGCGCGCACGGCCGACCTGCTCCGCGAGGAGGCCGCCGCACTGGACGCCGCCGTGGAGCGGCTGCTGCCGCCGCTGGCCGAAGCGGCGGACGGCGTCCGCTTCGCGCTGGCCGATTTCCTCGCGCTGCCGGAGGCGATGCAGGGGACGGCGCTGCGCGCCATCATCCGGCGGACCCGGGGCGATTTGCGGCGGCTGGAGCGGCAGCACGTGGACCGCGCCCTGCGGCTCCTGCGCGCCGGCCGAAGCGGCCGGCGGACGGTGCTGCCCGACGGCCTGGAGATCCGTCTCGGCAGCGGGGTGGTCCGCCTGGCCCTTCGCCCGGCCGGGTGCGCCGCCTTCGAGTACGTGCTGGAGGCGCCGGGACGGCTGGCCGTGCCCGAGGCCGGCGCGGCCTTCGAGGTGCTCGCCGGGCCGCCGCCGGACGGGCTGGCCGAACCGCACATCGTGGTGCCGCGGCCCGCCGGGCCGCTGCGCGTCCGTTCCGTCCGGCCCGGCGACCGGATCCGGCTGCCTGGCGGCACCCGCAAGCTCAAGGCGGTGCTGCAGGAGCGCCGCGTGCCGGTGTTCGACCGCGACCGGATCGTGGTGGTGTGCGCCGCCGACGGTAATATCTTGGGAATGCCCGAGTTGTGGCTTGGCCTGTGCTATAATGATGATGGATGTTTGGCTGCCGACGGGCTGATCACCATCGTAAGGCGGGAAGAATGAAGAAAACGAGCAAACCCTACGAGGTCTGGCGCACCGAAGAGCAGATCCGCGAGCGGGTCCGTGAGCTGGCCCGGCAGATCGAGGGCGACATGCGAGGTGAGGAACTCCATGTGCTGGGCATCCTGCGGGGTTCGTTCATCTTCATGGCCGACCTGATCCGCTGTCTGGAGATCCCGGTCCGCTGCCAGTTCATCAACCTGTATTACAAGGATTCCCTCGTCGACGACAGTTACATCAAGGAGATTGACGAGACGGTCATCTACCCGACCCTGGCCATCACCGACAAGCACGTCCTGATCGTCTCCACGGTGCTGGACACCGGCATCATTCTGGACCACCTGCTGAACCACATCCAGGTCCAGGGCGTCAAGTCGGTGAAGCTGGCTGTGCTCATCGACAAGCCGGTCCAGCGCCGGACCAACATCCAGCCCGATTACATCGGCTTCGAAGCGAAGGAGAACGAGTTTGTCTTCGGATACGGCCTCGACGTGCAGGAGGAATTCCGTAACCTGCCGTTCCTGGCCAGGTTTAAATAGCGGGGAAACGGTTACCTTTTTGCCGGATCGCCATCTATATCATCGGACGTGCGGCCGGTCCCGAGACGGAACGCGGAGGCGGAGTTGAACAATACAATCAAGAACATCCTGCTATGGCTGTTTATCATCATCACCGTGGTGGTGCTGTACGGCCTTTACAACAGCCACCAGAAAGGCGTGGTCAAGGAGCTGGACTACACGAAGTTCCAGGAAAAGATCAACGCCAAGTCCATCCAGGAGATCACCATCAAGGGCGCCATGGTGGAGGGGCGGCTCAGCAACGGCGACCGTTTCACCGCTGCCGTCCCGGAGAATTCCCAGGCGCAACTGGCGGACGCGCTCGTCAAGGCCGGCGCGAACGTCCACGTGGTCCCGGCCGATAAGGATTCGTGGCTGACCTGGGCGCTGTCCATCTGGTTGCCGTTGATCCTGTTCGTCGGCTTCTGGGTGTTCCTGATGCGCCAGATGCAGGGCACCGGCAACAAAGCCATCTCCTTCGGCAAAAGCCGGGCCAAGCTGCTGACCAGCCAGCAGAAGAAGGTCACGTTCAAGGACGTGGCCGGCGTGGATGAGGCCATCGAGGAGCTCACCGAGGTGGTGGAGTTTCTGAAAGAGCCCCAGAAGTTCCAGAAACTCGGCGGGCGGATCCCGAAGGGCGTGCTCCTGGTCGGGGCGCCCGGTACGGGCAAGACCCTGCTGGCGCGCGCGGTGGCCGGCGAGGCCAACGTGCCGTTCTTCTCCATCAGCGGCTCGGACTTCGTCGAGATGTTCGTGGGCGTGGGCGCCTCCCGCGTGCGCGACCTGTTCGACCAGGGGAAGAAGCACGCCCCCTGCATCATCTTCATCGACGAGATCGACGCCGTGGGCCGCCACCGCGGGGCCGGCCTGGGCGGCGGCCACGACGAGCGCGAGCAGACCCTGAACCAGCTCCTGGTGGAGATGGACGGCTTCGAGTCCAACGAGGGCGTCATCCTCATCGCCGCCACCAACCGGCCCGACGTCCTCGATCCGGCGCTGCTCCGGCCCGGCCGGTTCGATCGCCAGGTGGTGGTGAACCTGCCCGACGTCCGCGGCCGGCTGGGGATCCTGCGGGTGCACACGCGCAAGATCCCCATCAACAAGGACGTGGATCTGGAGATCATCGCCCGCTCCACGCCGGGCTTCTCCGGCGCGCAGCTGGCCAACCTGGTCAACGAGGCCGCGCTCAACGCCGCCCGCTACAGCTTCAAGAGCGTCACCATGGGCGACTTCGAGACAGCCAAGGACAAGGTCCTGATGGGCAAGGAACGCCGCTCGCTCATCATCAACGAAAATGAGAAGAAGATCACCGCCTACCACGAGGCCGGTCACGCCCTGCTGGCCGCGCTGCTGCCCGACGCCGACCCCATCCACAAGGTGGCCATCATCCCCCGCGGCATGGCTCTCGGCATCACCCAGCAGCTGCCGGTGGACGATCGCTACAACTATTCCCGCAATTACCTCCTGGCCCAACTCAAGGTGTTCATGGGCGGGCGCATCGCCGAGGAGGTCTTTCTCAAGATCAAGACCACCGGCGCCGCCAACGACATCGAGCGCGCCACCGAGATGGCCCGCAAGATGGTGTGCGAGTGGGGCATGAGCGACCAGTTGGGGCCGCTCGCCTTCGGGAAGAAGGAGGAGCAGATTTTCCTGGGGCGCGAGATCGCCCAGCACCGGGACTACAGCGAACAGACCGCGGAACTCATCGACCAGGAAGTCCAGCAACTGGTGCGCGCCAGCTACACCGAGGCCACCAGCCTCATTGAGCAGCACCGCGAGGCCATGGAGCGGATCGCCCAGGCCCTTCTGGAATTTGAAGTGCTGGACGCCGAAGAGGTCGAGATGGCCATCCGGGGTGAGACCATCGTCAAGCGCAAGGAACGGACCGCCGCCAAACCGACCGACTCCAAGCCGACCGACATCAAGCAGGAAGAGGAAGTTGTCCCCGGCATCATCACCACCAAGGAAGGGCCCGCGCCGGCCTGATCCTGACGCCGAATCATCCGGGACGATCGTCACCAGCCGCCGAACGATCCCGCTGCCGCAATCCGCATTGATCATGGGGGTGATCAACATCACCCCGGACTCGTTCTATGACGGGGGCTCCTGCCTGGAGCCCGCGGTCGCCGTGCGCCGCGCCTGGCGGCTGGTGGAGGAGGGCGCCGACCTGATCGACCTGGGCGGCGAGTCGAGCCGGCCGGGCGCCCAGCCGGTGTCCGAAGCCGAGGAGCTGGACCGGGTGCTGCCGGTCGTGCGCGAACTGGCGCCGCGGCTGCCGGTGCCCATCTCCATCGACACGGCCAAGGCGGGTGTGGCCCGGGCCGCTCTGGCCGAGGGGGCCGAGATGGTCAACGACATCGGCGGCCTGCGCGATGAGGCCATGCTGCGGGCGGTGGCCGACGCCGGGGCGGCCGCCGTGGTCATGCATATGCGGGGCTCGCCGCGTGACATGCAGGAAAGGCCGCCCGCAGCCGACATCATGGCTGAGATCAAGTCCTTTTTTAAGAAGGTCTTGCAACTTCCACTGCCGCCGCATACAATGATCCTGGATCCCGGCGTCGGTTTTGGGAAAACCGTTCAGCAGAATCTTGTCATCCTGAACCGGCTGGCCGAGTTTTGCGCGTTCGGGCGTCCCCTCCTGGTCGGGGCCTCCCGAAAGTCGTTTATCGGCGCGATCACCGGATTGCCGGCGGCGGACCGGCTGCCCGGCTCGCTGGCCGCAGCCGTGCTGGCGGCAGCCCACGGCGCCCGGATCATCCGGTGTCATGATGTGGCCGCCACCCGGCAGGCGCTCCGGGTCGCGGCCGCCATCCGAAGCGAAGCAGCGGTGTAGCATGATGGAACGCTTCGAGCAGCTCACCAGGTTCATGCGGGTGTCGGAGATATCCATCACCGACGTGCTGGATATCCTGATCATCTCCTTCGTGATCTACCACCTCTTCCTGCTGCTCAAGGGCACCCGCGCCGCCAAGATCGCCGGCGGCATCGCCTTCCTCGTGCTGGTCTATTTCATCTCGCGCACCGCGCAGCTCCACACGATCCAGTGGTTCCTGACCAACTTCGTCACCTATGCGGTCTTCGCCGTCATCGTGGTCTACCAGGCGGAGATTCGCAAGATTCTGGCCAACATCGGCGAGGCCCGCTTTCTCGGCCGTTTCTTCGGGCCGGAGCGCGCCAGCGGCGTCGATGACATCGTGCTGGCGGCGATGACCCTGTCGTCGAAACGCACCGGCGCCCTCATTGTGGTGGAGCGCGCCACCGGTCTGAAAAGCTATATGGAAAACGGCCACGAGCTCAACGCCCGCCTGAGCTACGACCTGCTGGTGACCCTGTTTCAGCCCGACACGCCGTTGCATGACGGCGCGGTGATCGTGCAGCAGGACCGAATCGCCGCGGCCTCGTGCTTCCTGCCGCTGACGCTGGAGCCCCACCTGAGCAAGGAATACGGGACGCGGCACCGCGCGGCCATCGGCATCACCGAAGAGACCGACGCGGTGGCCGTGGTGGTATCGGAGGAGACGGGCCGGATCTCGGTGGCGGTGGAGGGACGGCTGAAGCGCTTCGCCGATTCCGAATCCCTGACCGCGTTCTTGAAGTCGCAGCTGGCCCCCAGCCGCGAACGTGGCTGGTTCAGCTGGTCGTGGAAGCGCAAGGAGACCGAGCCGTGAGCCTCCTGGAATCCATCTGGATCGCCGTCCGGCGGGCCTTGTTCCAGAACGCGGGGCTGAAGGTGCTCTCGCTGTTCATCGGCTTCTCCATGTGGCTGCTGGTTTCATCGGAGCAGCAGGTGGAGCGGATTCTCGAAGTGCCCGTGGAGATCATCAACAAGCCGGCCTCCCTCGAGATCGCCAACGACTTCGTCAAGAGCGTCCTGGTGCAGATCCAGGCTTCGGAGCTGGGCAAGGATGCGGCGATCAAAAACCTGGTGGCGACGCTGGACTTGCGGACCGCCCATGAAGGGGAAAACGTGATCGCCCTGGAACCGCGTAACTTCCGGACTCCCTCAGGCATCAAGATCGTCAACATCCGCCCCTCGACCCTCACGGTGGTTCTGGACCCCCTCCAGCGCAGGACGCTGCCCGTGCAGGTGAAATACACCGGCCAGCCGGCCGAGAATTTCGAGGTGCGCGGCGTTCAGGCCGCGCCCGCGCTCGTCAGCATTTCGGGACCGTCCTCCCATGTGCGCAACTACAGCGAGCTGCCCACCCAGACGGTGGACATCTCCGGACGGCAGCAGCCGCTGGTCCAGTTCGTCAACCTGCCGCTCGACAGCCCGTTTATCAACCTGGAGTACTCCGGAAAGGTCCGCGTGGAGATCCGGATCCTGGAGCGCCTGGTGCCGGTGATCCTGACCCGGCTGCCCATCCAGGTGAACGGCGTGTCCGGCGCTTACCGGCTGCGGCGCCAGACCGCCGATGCGCGGACCTCGATCCCCGTGTCGTTGCGGGACCGTCTCACCGCCGACGACATTGAGATTTATATCGACGGCGCCGATTGCGCATCCACCAACAGCTTCCAGGACGTGCCCCTGCGTTACCGCATCCTCAACCCCGCCTTCGCCACCACCCTCCGGGTGGATCGGATCGTGCCGGAAAAGGCCGCGATCCGGATCAGTGGCGCCGGCAACTGACGGCAACAACCCATGACCATACGACTGTTCGGCACCGACGGCATCCGCGGCCAGGCCGGCGTCTATCCGCTGGATGCCCCCACGATCCGCGCGGCAACGGAGGCCGCGGCCGCCAGCGCCGCGGCGCGCCTCCCCGGCCGGCCGTTTCTGGTGGCGCGGGACACGCGCGCCTCGGGACCCTGGATCGCCCGGCAGGTGGCGGCCGCGCTCGAGCGGGCCGGCGTGCCGCTTCTCGACGCCGGCGTGCTGCCGACGCCGGCGGCGGCCGGCC
>CALAMB010000485.1 GCA_937925645.1 uncultured Acidobacteriota bacterium | reverse complement strand
CCTTCAAGCTCTTGTTGTCGATACCGTCGGTGTAGAGCACGACGATGCGCCGGCCCGGCGTCCGTTGGATCACGTCGCGCGTGGAGAGGAAGATGGCGTCGTACAATGCGGTGCCCCCCATGGCGTCGAGGCGGTCCTGCACCAGGGCCGCCTTTTCCCGCCACCCCGTCTCGAAATCGGCCAGCAGGCTGATGTCATCGTTGAAGTTGACGATGGCCAGGCGGTCCTGGGCGCGGGTGTCCTGCAGCCGGCGAAGGAAGTCGATGGCGCCCTGCTTGATCAGGCTCATCTGCTTGTAGGTGCTGCCGCTCGAGTCGATGATCAGCACGATGTTCAGGCGTTGGGCGGCCTCCTGAAACACGGCGACGGGCATCTCCTGGCCGTTGTCGAAGATCTTGAAGTTCTCCGCCTTGAGGCCGGCGACGGGAAAGCCGTAGCCGGTCAGCACGGTGACGTTCACCAACACCATGGACACGCCGGCGGTCACCGTGTCGGCGGTTGTTGCCGGCTCCTGCGGTCGCGGCAGCCCGGGCGGGGCGACCGTCAGGGCGGCCAGGATCAGGATGGCGACTGTTTGGCGCACGGTTACCTCCTCACGGCAGGCTTCTCAGCAGGTTCTCGATTTCGTTGACAATCGTCCAGAAAGCCTGCGGCGGCTTGTCCTTGGCGCTGGTCCGCATGCGCACGTGCCGGGTCCGGCCATCAAACACGACGTCGAGCTCGATCGCCAGCGGATCCTCGATGTCGCCGTCACCGTAACGCTCGTTGAGCTGGAACAGCCCGGCCCCGTCCATGACCTGAACGAGAGCCCAGAGGCGCTCGGCGGACACCACCGCCTGCCGCGTGATGGCGCCCCGCTCCAGCACCACCAGGGTGCCGTTGGCCCGCAGGCTGAGAAGGAAGTCCTCGGGGGGGTGCCCGCCGGTGCGGCGGTAAAGCAGCCGGAAGTCGCCCATTGCATCGCCGGGGGCGGCGGATGGCGGCGCGGCCTCCGGCCGGCGCGCCGACTGGCCGAGGGCCACATCCACGAGTTCCAGTTCAACGGGTGGCCGATCTTCTCGCGGCACGACGGCGCGGATCAGGCCGAGTCCGGGTACGATCAGGCCGCGCAGCTGCCAGGTGCGGTTCTCCAGCGCGCGGTACTCCAGACAGGTGGTGTACTGTCCCACCGGGGTGCTGACCGGCTTGTCCGCCGGCAGGAGACGGCGCGTCCCGTCCACACCCAGCAGGCTGCGCTCCCCCTGCGACGTCCATTCCCGGTATTCGGCGGTGGCCGGGTCCCAGCGGATGAACCGGCTGTCCCCCGGGCGCGGTTCGCCGGCGTCGTCCAGGCAGTTCGCGTCGGGGAAAAATGAGATGACGTAATACTCCCGGCCGCCGGCCGTCACCAGTCCGGTGATCTGGCTCTTCAGGTGCGGGCCGCCGTCGACCGCGCGATAGGTCCAGGTGTTGTCCAACTCCAGCGGGAGGAAGTAGGGCTGCATGCCCAGCTGGTGAAGCCGCGACTGGATGATGAACTTCTGCACGTCGGTCAGGATGCCGTGGGGCAGGCAGTGCAGTTCGGCGAAGGCGATGTACTCGCCGTCCTCGACGTAGTCGCGCTGGTACTCCCACTTTTCGGTGTAGGTGTACTGCTGGCCGGGCGCCAGAATCAGGTCGCTGAAACCGATCTCGAAGTTGCGCCCCCAGGACCAGCGCCACAGAGTGGTTTGCTGGTCGGGTGTCATGACGGCGAAGTCATATTTCTGGCTGGACGGGAAGCGGATCCGCAGGGGCTTGTCGCCGCGGTTGGCGATGTACAGCTTGAAGCGCAGGGTCGGTCCCACGTGCACGAACTGGAATTCGGTGTACGGCTGCCGGTTCTTGGTGTTGAGAATCTTGCGCGGCGGGAAGTCCAGCGCCTGGCCGTCGTCGCCGGCCAGGATTCGGTAGCGGGTGAATTGGAGAGTGGCATCCCCGGCGATCAGGGGGTCGAGCACCTCGATCCGGCAGTTCGCGTACTTGAAGCAGATCGCCCCGTCTCCCTCGATGAGCAGGCGCCGGCCGTCATCCGCGGCCAGCCAGGTCCGGTCGTCCGCCTGGCGGATGGTGCCCCGGAGCGGCGCGTCGCCGTCGCCCGATCCGGCGGTCGGCTGGGCGGCGGCGAGGCACACGAGGCAGCAGGCGGCGAGCAGTCGGATCATTCACTCCCCCATCACGTGGAAAACCACTGACCGCCGGCGGGGCCGATTGTCGAAGTCCAGCAGGATGACTTGCTGCCAGGTGCCGAGAACGGGCCGGGCGTCGGCGACAGGCAGGGTGAGGGCGGGACCCAGCAGGGCCGCGCGGACGTGGGCGTAGCCGTTGCCATCCCCCCACCGCCGGTCATGGTGGTACGGCTCGCCGGCCGGAGCCAGGCGTTCCACAGCCGCGCGCAAGTCCGCCAGGGCGCCGTCTTCGAATTCGATCGTGGTCACGGCGGCGGTGGAACCGGGCACGCTCACCGTCAACTGCCCCCGACGGACGCCGGAGCCGGCGACGCACGCCGCGGCGTCCCCCGTCAGGTCAAGAATGTCGGTGCGGCCGGTGGTTTCGTAGGTGCGCGTTTCGGTATGGATGATCACGGCTGTGCTTCCCCCGCGTTCCCGGTCTATTGGACGCGGACGACTTCCGCCCGGTTCGCCGGAACCTGGATTTTCAAGACCCGCCCGTCGTCGTACCAGGCATTCACGGTGAGCTGGGGGCTTCGCACGCGGAACCGGTGCGGCCGTCCTTTAAGCCCCTCGGCGCGCTCCCGGCCGAAGTGCTCGATCACCATAGGGCCCGTCCCCCGCTCCCCCATCTGGGGGATGAACACCTGGACAGTCTGGGCGCCCTTGAGGTCCATGTTGTAGCGCGACAGGAGCATCGCCCAGTGACAGAACACGTTGTCGTCGAGGATGGTCACGTCGGGGGCCAGCACGGCCGCCTCCGATTTCTGTGACGTGCCCAGATCGAACCGGCAAATGGCCAGCCGCAGCTTGAACTCCACCTGGAGGCTCTGCTTGATCAGACCCACCTGGCTGGTGAGATGATAGGTTCGGGGCACCAGGTTGCGGTCCAAGACGAGGGTGCTGGTCTGGACAATGTCCCGGGTCAGGGCGTCCTGCATCACTCGGACCGTAGTGGTGGCCCGGACAGTACCCGCGCCGTCCAGCAGGGAGATCTGAAAATCTTCGCTGCCCGAGGGCTGGCCGTTGCGATAGATGGCGAAGGCGCCCCGGTCCATGATGTCCAGCGCCGTCCCCGGCGTCACCGCGGCGGCGGCGAGCCAGACGGCCAGGACAATGCGGATCAGCGGCCGCTTCATTCCCGCCCCCGGTTCTTCATGATCTTCTCGATCTCGCGTTTTTCAGTCCGCTCCTGCTCGGTGCGGCGCTTGTCCACGGTCTTCTTGCCCCGGCACAGGCCCAGCTCCACCTTCACCCGGCCCTGGGCGTTGAAGTATATCGACAGCGGGATCAGGGTCATGCCTTTCTCTGTCACCTTGCCGATGAGTCGCCGGATTTCGGTGCCATGGAGAAGGAGCTTGCGCGGGCGGACCGGGTCATGGTTGTTGATGTTGCCGTGGGTATACGGGCTGATGTGGCACTCCACCAGCCACATTTCGCCATTGCGTATTTTGGCATGCGAGTCCTTCAGGTTGATCCGACCCTCGCGCAGCGCCTTGACTTCGGTTCCCTGGAGGACCAGCCCGGCCTCGATCTTCTCCACGATCTCGTAGTCATAAAACGCCTTCTTGTTGCGCGCGACCAGCTTGACTGTCATGTGACCCGGTGCTCCCCCCGTCCGGCGGCAGTCGCCGGGCCGGTAAAGAAACCGAATTATATCAGAACCGGCCGATTGGTCCAAGACGAAGGCGGCGGCGTTGCAACTGCGGAGGGGGTGCCCTATAATGGCAGTAGCCTTATGGAAACAACTCCTGCCCGCCACCCGTTTCGGGGTCCGCTGATCGCGCTGGCGGTGACGGTCCTGGTCGCCTGCTTCACGTTGTACCTTGTCTTCCAGCGACGTCTCGAGCTGGCGGAGGAGTCCGCCCGCGAAGCGTGGTATTCGTCGCCGTGGGCCGCGGCTGCAGCGACGCCCCCCGGCGCCGGCTACGAGCTGTGGACCGACGGCCGCTCGTGGCGGGCCGGCGCCCGCTTCGGCGGCCGGCTGGTCTACGGCGGCGATCGGGGTCTGCTCGCCAGTCGCGGCGGCGACGCCGGGTGGCAGTCCGTGGGCGTCCTCGACGGTCTGCCGGTGGGGCGGGTCACCGCCATGGCGGAGCTGGGCGGCCGGCTGTACCTCGGCCTCGGCGGCGGATTGGCCCGCTGGGACGGCCGGACGGTGGAACGGTTCAACCTGCCGGTCCTGTCGGCGGACTGGGTGACCGCGCTCGCGCCCGGGCAGCCGGGCCGGCTGCTGTGCACCACCCGCCGCGGCCAGTTGCTGGAGCTCGAGTCGGGACGGTTCCGGGCCGTGGCGCTGCCCGGCTTGCGGAGTGACGGCCTGGCAGCGGCGGCCATGAGTCGCCGGGGGCCGGTGCTCGGGACGTTCCGCCACGGGCTCTACCGTCTGGACGGCGGGCGGCTGGTCCGACCGGGTGGAGCGTTGCCGCCGCTGCAATCGGTCGCCGGGCTCGAGGCGCTTCCCGACGCCTCGCTGCTGGCGGCCACCGATGCCGGGCTGGTGGTGCTGTCGCCGGCTGGCGATTTCATCGAGATGCTCTTCCCCGGCCGGCCCGTGTCATTCGCCGGCCTCCGGGCGGGACAGGTGGTCTGCGCCTGCATCGAGGATCAGGTCTACGCCGCCGCATGGTCCGACTGGAGCGCCGGCCGTCGACGCTTCACGCCCGTCGGCGCGCCCGGGCTGGTCCGCGGCGCCGTCGAAGGTCCGTCGGGGATCGACCTGCTCACGGACCGCGGCATCTTCCGCTGGGCGCCGGGCACGACGGGTTGCCGGCTGGTGGAGCTGCCGGCGGGTGAGCTCGCCGGCCCATCAGTCATGGCCCTGGCCGCCGGCGGCGGATCGGTCTGGCTGGGCTACTTCGACGGCGGGATCGAAGCGCGGGACGGGGCGGGCCTGCGGCGCAACGGCGTGGAGACGCCGGCGCTGAACACCATCAACCACCTGGCCTGGGACGGCATGCGTCTCTGGGCGGGCACCGCGCAGGGGCTGTGGACGGTGAACGCCGAAGGAGCCCGGCCGTCGGGCGGGGCGGAAAGTCCGCTTCGATCGGCCTACGTCAACCAGGTGATTCCGTCCGGCGGCGGCACCTGGGTGTGTCACGGCCAGGGGCTGTCGCGGTTGCGCGGCGGGTCGGAAGAGCTGTACTACGCCCTGCACGGCCTGCCGTCGAACAAGGTGTATTGCGCCGCCCAGCGGGAGGACCGCCTCTACGTGGGCACGTTGGGCGGCCTGGCCATCATGGTGGGCGAGCGCGTGGCGACCGTCCACCAGGCCGACAATTCGCCGCTGCGGGTCAACTGGATCACCGCCTTGCTGCCCTGCGCCCAGGGCGTCGTGGTGGGCACGTACGGCGGCGGGATCCAGTTGCTGGCGCCGGACGGCACCTGGCGGGAGTTTCGCGACGCCGGCCGACAGCTCAACGTCAATCCCAACGCGCTGTGCGCCGTCGGCTCGTGGATCCTGGCCGGCACGCTGGAAGAGGGGCTGTGGCGACTCGACCCGGCCCGCCTGCGGGCCGCACGCCTGAATCTGCCGCTGCCGTCGCGGAGCGTGCAGGCCGTCCTGGCGGACGGCGCCACGCTGTATGTTGCCACCGACAACGGGGTGTTGCGTGTACCCCTGACCGCCGAATTCTTGAAACCGGAGCAAGCGTCATGAACAGAGCCCGTATCCGCTGGCTGCTGATCTGGACCGTCCTGCTGGGAGTCTGGCCCCTGGCCGACGCGGGAGTGCTGATCCCTTCATCCGTCAAGTCGCAGCCGGACCCGGCGATTCTCAGTCTGGAGGAAATGCAGGTCCGCATCCAGGTGGACCAGGGCCTGATGCGCGTCCGGATGACCCAGTATTACGCCAGCCACGACCATCGGATCCTGGAGGGCACCTACCTGTTCTCTTTTCCGTCGGGAGCGTCGCTGAGCGATTTTGCCATCTGGGACGGCGTCACCCGCATCCCCGGCGTGATCCTGGAGAAGCGCCAGGCCGCCGAGATCTATCGCGACCTGGCCGCCCAGGCCATCGATCCGGGCCTCCTTCAGATGGGCGGCGAAGGGGATGATTCGGAAATCCCTGCCGACTTCTTCACCGTCAAGGTGGCGCCCATCCCACCCCGCGGATTCAAGCGGGTGGAACTGGAGTACCAGCAGCGCCTGGCGGTGCAGGACGGGCGGGTGGAGATGGTCCTGCCGCTCAAGAGCCGGATATTCCCCGCCCAGAAAGTCCGCTCCCTGAGCGTGGAGCTCGCGGTGGCCGACGGACGGGCCATTCGGGATTTCACGCTCTCCGCCGCCGCCTACCCGTTGCCATGGCGTCAACCGGAGGCCACCCGAATCGAGGGCGCCTGGCAGGGCCGCGATGTCGCGCTGACAGAGGATTTCGGCTTTCGGTGGACGGTGGACACCGCCCAACCTTCGTCGGTCTGGCTGACCTGGCGGGGACGGGAGTCGGAGCTGCTGGCGGGGCGGCCCGTGACGGCCGAAGATCGGCCGGCCGGAGAGGCGTTGGACGACGGCTACTTCCTGCTGGATCACCTCTTCCCGGCCTCGCCCGCCGCGGGCCGGCGGCCGGTCACGGTGATTCTGGTGCTGGATACGTCGCTGTCCATGTGGTGGGGCAAGCTCCAGCAGGCGCACGAGACGTTGCGCGCGTACCTGGGGGCGCTCCAGCCGACGGATGAGTTCAACCTGGTGCTGTTCGGCGAAAAGGCCCGGCCGGTCTTCCCCAAGCCGGTCGCCGCCACGGCGGACAACGTCGGGCGGGCGCTGGAGGCGTTTCTCGGCGGCCATCTGGCCGGCGGCACCGACCCGGTGCCCGCCCTGCAGACCGCCGCGGCCCAGGCGGCGCAGGGGCGGCCGCCGGACCGGCACCTCGTGCTCATCGGCGACTGGATGCCCACGACCGGCCACGTCAAGAACGCCGCCGTGCTGGACAAGGTCAAGCCGCTCCTGCAGGGCCGCGGGGTCAAGGTCCACGGGGTGGCCACGGGTGATGACGCCAACCGTTTGCTGCTGGAAATCCTGGCCGGCTGGACCGGCGGACAAACCCTTGCCTTGGGCAGCCGTGAGGACGTCGCCACGGACCTGCAGGTGCAGGTGGGCCGCTTCGGGCGCGAGCCGTTCGGCGGACTGAGCCTCGAAGGAGGCGCCGGCGTGCTGAACCGGGTTTACCCGGCCCACCCGGTGAGCATTTTCGCGGCCGCGAGCGGGACGTGGGTGGGACGCTACAAGCCGGCCCCGGACGTCACCCTGCGCCTGCGCGGCGCCGCTCCGGACGGCGCCGCCTACGAGCAGGCGGTCACGGCCGTCCTGCCTGAACGCAATCTGGAACACAACCTGCTGCCGCGCGTCTGGGCCCGGGCCCGCGTGGACCATCTGCTGGACCGGATCAACCGGGAAGGGGAGGACGCCGCCAGCATCCGCGAGATCATCGAGCTGTCGCGCAAGTACAAGTTCGTGACACCGTACACGTCGTTCCTGGCCGCGCCCCGGTCGCTGCTCCGGCCGCGGGTCATCCAGCCGAAGGATCCCGTGCTGCGGGTGGCGGCCGACCCGTCGGTGGTGGCGGCAACGGTCCGGCTCCCGTGGGGCGAGACGCTGCCCATGCGGTGGATCGAGCCGCTGGGCGTGTGGCAGACGCGCTTCTTCGTGCCGGCCGAGGTGGCCGACGGCACTCACCGCTGTCTGATCATCCTGCGCGACGGCGGCGGCCGGCTGTACCGCGAGGAGAAGAGCTTCGTGATCGACAGCCAGGCGCCGGCGGTGCGCTGGCGCAACGCGGTGGAGACGGCCTCGGGCGGCGACCGGCTGCGGCTGGAGGTGGACGCCCCGCCTGACACTCGCCACCTGACCGCCGCGATCGATGGCGGCGGCCGGGCGCGCCTGGTCTGGAGCGCCGCCGACCGGTGTTGCACGGGCATATTGGCCTTGCCCGCCGGGCTGGCGCCGGGGACGCGGACGCTGTCCCTGGTGGCGGAGGACCAGGCCCACAACGTGTATCGGAAGGATTACCAAGTGAGGATCCTGCCATGAAGAAGATCGCGCTCTGCACCGTCCTGCTGGCCGCCGGATTGGCGTTTCTGGCGTCGGACACCGGCACCTGGAAGTGCCTGCGCCTGATCCAGCCAGAGTACCTGGAGCGAGGTTCACCGGAGTTGGACGCGCTCTACGAGCGGCGCGCCCTCGACGGCCAGAACGTCCTCGTGCCCATCCCGCCGGCGCGCGCCCTGGAACTGCTGGCGACGGGCGACGAGAACTGGCGCCTGCCCGTGCGGGCCCGACTGCTGGAGCAGACCGGCCGGCTGGAGGAGGCCGAGGCCGCCTGGCGGCATTGGAACGAGCGAACCGGTCCTTCGGCCGAAGGCGTGACCTGTCTGGCGGCGTTCTACCGGCGGCACGCCATGGCCCGCCAGGAACTGGAGCTGCTGGAGCGCTCCACCGCTCTCCTGGTCGGAGGGAAAAAGGCGCCGCTCGGCCTCGCCGAGGTGTGGAACCGGATCATGAGTCTGGCGGTCCCGGCCGGGCTGAAGCCGGCGGAACAGGATGCGTTGCACCGCCGGCACATCGCCGCGTTCGCGGAGCACGCGGAGCACGCGGCCGTCTTCCAATCGTGGCTGGAAGCTCTCCTTGATGATTCGCGCTGGGACACGCTGGCCGCGGCTCTGGGCGAGTACCGGCAGGCGTTTCCCGACAACCGCGACGCGGTGACGGCGTTCCAGGCGCGGGCGCTGGCGGCGCGCGGCGAGGCGGCGGGCGTCCGCGCCCTGTTCGAGAAGGAATTCCACCCGCTGATGGAAAGCGAAGCCGCCCGGCATCTGTTCCGGGCGATGGAGAAGGCCAAGCTGTGGCCCGACATGCTCCGCGAGGCCGAGGCGCGGCTGCGGCGCGATCCGCTGGACGCCGGCGCGGTTTACCGGCTGTACCACTCCCAGATGTTCCGCGACAACCTGAGCGGCGCCGCCTCGATCCTGCGCGACTACCGGCTGGTCCGGAACGCCCGTCTGGGCGCCGCCGCCCCGGCAGAGGCCTGGCGGTGCGAAGAGCTCGCGGTGATGGGCATCCTGGCCCACCGCTGCCGGGACGACGCCGAGGCGCTTCGGTACTTCCACAGCTTCTATCTGGTATCCCCGGCCGGCCAGCCGGTGCGCGTGTCCGGCGTGCCCCTGGCACTGGTCCGCGAGGAAGCGCTCCAGGCGGCATACCGCATGCTGGTCGCACCCGAAAGCGGCGTGGACGGGTACACGGCCCAGTCTCTGGGCGGCCTGGCCACTCTGGTGAACGCCGATGCCAATCCGGGTTTCCTCAACGGCGTGCTTTCCATCCTGCTTAACGGCGTGGATCCGGGGAGCGAGTTGCAGGAGCTGGAGCGGGCCGGCGAGCCCTACTTCCTGGCCCGGCGAGCTGAAGCGGTGGTGGCTGAGCTCAAGCCGGGCCTGGCGCCGGACGACTACGTCCGTTACCGGGCCGGCCTGGCGCCGCTCTATCTTCGGACCGGGGACCGGGCGGGCGCCCTGTCTCTGCTGGAGGGGCTGGCGCAGGAGGCGCGCGATCCCGACCTGCGGCGCGGACTGTGGCTGCAGGCGGCCGAGACCGCCGCGGAGGGCGGCGACACGGCGGCGGCCACCGTCGAGCGCTGCTACCGCCAGGCCGTGGCGGTGGAAGGCCAGTCCCAGCCCGTCGCGCCGCTCGGCGCGAGCTCGCTGGAGTACTGGACGGTGGGCGATGGCGCGCCCCGGCGGAACCGGTGGCAGGCGCTGGACGCCCTGACGAATTTTCTGACGAGCCGCCGGCGCCTGCTGGACGCGGTGGCGGTGTACCGCCGGCTCATCGACGCGCACCCGCAGGACGAGCAATTGTACGAGAAGCTGGCGGCACTCCTCGAGTCGGGCAAGCTGCCGGCGGAGCAGGAAGCGCTGTACCGCCGGGCCACGGAGCAGTTTGAGGGTCCCGGCTGGTTCAACCGGTTGGCCCGGTTTTACCTCCGTGCCAAGCGGACCCAGGAGTTCCAGCAGTTAACCGCCCGGCTGGTGCAGACGTTCGCCGGCTCCAGCCTGGAATCGTATTTCAGCTCGGTGTTGCCCCAGGCATCCGGGCTGATGGGGGAAAAGCCCTACCGGCGCTACGCTCTCGAGGTGGCGACGGCCGCTCTGGAGCGTTTTCCGCTCAATCGCCGCTTCCAGTCGGAAGCCATGCGGCTGGCCAACTTCGTGGACGCGGGCCGCTACCGGCAGCTTGTGGCCACCTATTTCATGCTGTCCACCGAAGCGCGTGACCGCTACTTCCAGGACCTGACCGTCCGGAACCTGTTGGACGGCGCACTGGCCACCGAGCCGTCCGGTGACGATCCGCTCTGGATCTACCTGGGGGCGGAGGCCAACATCTGGCGGTGCCGGTTCGAGACGGCCACGCCGCTGTACCAGCGTCTGGTGGAGCTCTATCCGGGCGACGACACCATCGCCCGCCGCGCCGCGGAGTTGCTCCGCTCGGGCGGCGTGCAGGATCCCGCCCGTTATGCACAGGCGGCGGACCTGCTGGCGGACCTGGGCCGGCGCACCGGCCGACAGGGCGAGATGCTTGTCGAGGCCGGCGACTGCCTGGCCCTGGGCGGCGATGTGGCCGGCGGCGCGCGCCGCTGGCGCCAGGTACTGACGCTGTACCCGGACGACCCCGACCAGTGGTTGAACGTAGCCACCGTATTCTGGGATTACTACCTGTTCGACGAGGCGCGTTCAGTCATCCGGGAGATCCGCCAGCGGAAGGACGACCCGAACCTTTTCCCCTTCGAAATGGGCGTGCTGCTGGAGGAGGACGGGCAGACCGGCGCCGCCATGATCGAGTACCTCAAGCTGGCGCTGACGTGGGGCGAGCGGCACTGGGAGGCCCGGGCCCGCCTCAACCAGCTCCTCCAGCGCGAGGAGAACCGTCGCCTCTTCACCCAGGCGGTGACCGACCGGCTGCGCAGCGGGCCCAAGCCGGTGGAGTTTCTGAACAACCTGCGCAATTTTCTGCAGGAATGGAATCTGTCCGACAAGTTTCCGCTGCCGGAATGGGCCGCCTCGCTGGTGGCGGAATCCGCCGGAGCCGACACCATCCGCGAGGCACTCGGCCAGTTGTCCGATCTGCTGTCCGCCGACGACCGGATGCGCGGTTACCGGCTGCTGGTGCGATTGGCGCCACCCGGCGCGGACCGGCTGAGCGCCAGTTTCGCCTGGATCCAGCAACTGGTGGATGACGGACGCGGCCAGGAAGCGGACCGTGCGCTGGCCGAGCTGGTGCGCGAGCATCCCGTCAACCTGGGCGTCATCCGGCGGTCGGTGGACGCCTATGTGAGTCTGGATCGGCGCAACCAGGCTGCGGGCATCCTTCGGGGCGTGCTGCCGCGGGCCGTGGCGCCCTACCGGCGGGAGTTCACCGAGCGGCTCATCCGCGTTCTGGCCGATGACCGGAAGCCGCTGGAAGCCGCGGCGGTGGCCGCCGATTGGCTCCGGGCGGAGCCGGACGACCTGGCGGTGATGGAACTCCGCTGGGCCGCCCTGTCGGCGGCCGGCCAGCCGGTCGTCGCCATTCCGGAGATCCGGCAGACGCTGGGCCGGCTCCAGTCCCTCGTTCCCGATCCCGCCGTGCGCAAGGCGCGGGCGGTGGATCTGCGAAACCGCGTCGCCGCCGCGGCCTGGGACGCCGGGGATCGCGTTCAGGCGGTGGACGAGTACTATGAGATCCTGAAACTCGCGCCCGAGGACCGCGGCGTCCTCGAGCAGGCCGTACTGGCGGCTCAGCAGGCGGACCAGCTGTCCCGGCTGGAAGGCTACTTCCGAAAGGCCGCGACCGACAGCCCCTCCGACTACCGCTGGCCCCTGGTGCTGGCCCGCCTGGAAATGTTGCGGGATAATCCCAAGGCGGCGACGGCGCGCTACGCCCAGTGCCTGAAAGTGGTGCCGCAGCGGACCGATCTGGGCGCCGAGGCGCTCCGGCCGTTGGAAATCCTGGGCGACTGGCGGGCGATGAAGGATCGCTGCCTGGAACTGGCCCGCCTAAACTACAACGACCCCGGCTGGCTGCAGGATGCGGCCACCGCCGCGTGGCGTGCGGGCCTCGAGGGCGAGGCGCGCGACCTGGCCCGCCAATATGCGCAGGCCTACTCCGGCGTGCCTCGCATCCAGGCGATGGCCGAGATGCTGCTCTACTCGGACTGGCATCGGAATGACTGGGCCGTGGACATGATCCTCAAGTTTTTGCAAACGGCCAAACCGGATGAAGCGCTGGCCTGGGACCTGGACAGCAACAACCTGATGACCATTGCAGCCAATTCCAGCCGGATGCCTCAACTGACGGAGCGGCTGCTGGCGATCGTCGACGGGGCGGTCCGTCAGAACGAGATCGAGCGCGCCGCGGCGTGGCTGTCGCTGGCCGGCGCCGGCTTGAAGGAACCCTTGCCGGCCGAGACTCGCCAGGCGGTGGTCCGTCAGTTTCAGACGCGGCTGGGCGGGTATCTCAACGGCCCGCTGAAGAACCGCGCCCTGGAAGCCCTGATCCGGCCGGCGGAGCAAGGCGTGATCACGGAGCTGCTCGGGCCGCTCTACCAGGGCAAGGTTCGGTCCGACAAGGGGAGCTACATTCCCTGGCGTATCCGGGAGTACCTGTACGCCCGGGGCATGTGGGCGGAGTTGTCCGCCTTGAACGACCTGCTCTTGTCCAGGATCGACCCCGGCGATTGGGACCACCGGCGGTTGCGGGCGGAACAAGCCTGGCTGGAGATGCTCCAGGCCAAAACCCCGACGGAGCTGGAACGGCTGCGCCGGATTTATCAGGATCCGGAACACGAGCCGGGGGTGGAGGAGGCGTGGCGGTACTTCGAGCTGTTGTTCCGGCAGGGTGGACTGGCAGAGCTGGGAGCCGGATTCGGCGGCGTCCAGTGGCACAAGGGGACGTTCGTGGAATTCCTGGCGGCCAAACAGGATTATGCGCTGGCCGCTAAGTCCCTGCAGACGGTATTCGCGGACCAGAGCCCGGTCTGGCGCGACGCCCACACCGCGTTGCTGGCGGGATGCCCGGGCAGCGAACTGGCGGCGGACAAACCGTTCAGCCGCGTCTTGCGCCTGGTGCCGGTGCGCGACCTGCTGGAGTCGGTCGCCGAAGACGACACGGCGCTGATGCCGCCCCACTGGTACCGGTATGCCGCCCGGTACGGCGACTGGCTTCTGGCCTCGGGCAAAACCGAGCCCGGCGCGGCGTGGGCGGTGGCGGACCTGGAGCGCAATAACCACCGCCGGGTTGAGTACGAGGTTCTCTTTGAGCGCATGCTGGCCCGGGGCCGGGTGGCCGAGGCGCGGCAGTGTCTGCAGTGGCTGACGGCGCTGGATGAACGTCCGCTCAAAGACGCCTGGAACCGGCTGCGGCTGGCCGCCGCCGGCAAGGACGCCGGAGCGGTGACGACGGCGTACGGTCGTCTGCTCGATCTGCTGGCCGCCGATGACGGTGCCGGATTCCTGGCCAGTGATGGTTTGGAACTCGTGGGCATCGGCCGTCGGTTCGCGGTGCTGGTCCGCTTCCGCGACGTTTGGCCGAAAGTGATGATCCGCCAACATGCGCTGGAGGAATACGGTCCTTTCGGCGATACGCTGATGGGACTCCTGTTCGCTTTGCCGCCGGCGGAGCGATGGGCGGTGATCGAGGGGTGTGTCCGCGGCCATCAGCGGCCCGTCGAGGCGCTGAAGTACTTCTTGACCCGGAACTTCGCCGTCGTGGATGCCGACGGGCGGCTGGCGGCGCTGGCGGCGGAACTGGCGTCCGAGGAAAGCGTGTTGGGCCGCGAGGCTCGCCTGGCCGCCCTGGCGCGAAAATGGGGCGCGGCCGGGCCGCCGATCCAAACGGGCGACAATCCGAGCGTCCAGCGGGCGACGTTGTGCGGCGATGAGACCCTGTCGCAGACGGTGGGCCAGTTGACCCCGGCGGACTGGCGACGTTGGTGGACCTGGTTGAACAGCCAGAAACCGGCGGGCGGGCCACCGCCGGCCGAGGCCTTCCAGACGTGGATCGAGTCCCAGCCCGCAGGGACCACATCTTGGAGCGAATTGAGTGATCGCTTCCTGCGCGCTTTCGGCTGGAATGTGCGGGCAGCGGAGCTGACGCGGGAGTTGGTTCTGTCAGCCATCAGAGACCGTTATCCCACGGCCGAAGAAGCGTTCCAGTTGGCGGTCCTCGATGCGGAGCGGGGCGACGCGGCGGGGATGGCCGCCCGCTTCCGCGAGGCCCTGAACCGGGCCGAGGACCGGCTCGACATGGCCCGTCGGATCACGGCCTTCCTGGTGGAGCATGACCGGTTTGACCAGGTGGAGCCGTTTCTCGCCGTGTTCGAGGGGTTGGGCCGGGGTTCGCCCGCCACAGACGGGTACCGCCTCCGGATGCAGTTCGCGGCCGACTACCGGCAGGTCACCCTCGCCCGGCTGCTGGCGTACCTGGACCGGCCCGACGTTCCGCTGGAACGGAAGACGGAGACCATCGAAACCGTCATCCGGTACGGATTGAAAGACCGTTCCTGGGCCGCCGAACTGGCCGGGGGCGTGCCGGTCACCCCGCCGGCGACCGGCTGGTCTGAGGTCCGTCGACTGTTGGCGTTACGCCTGCATGCGCTCCAGTTCGGCGCTCCGGCCGCCTTCCCTGCGGCGGAGGCCGACCTGGCCGATCATCCCGACGCGCGCCTGCTGGTCCGGTGGCTCGCGGAACGGGCGGAAAGCGCCGGCAACACCGCCTTGCTGGCGAAGTACCTGCCCATGCTGTTCCGCACCCGGTCCGAAAGCGAGCCGGTGTTGCCGCTGCTTCAGAAGGCCGTGCCCTCCGGTTTGGAACGAACGGCCATCACGCTCATCAACCAGGAGGCATTGAACTACGAACACCTGATGGCCCGGGATAATCCGAGTTCCGGCAACGACGTGGGGAGCGGCCTGGCCGAGTTCCTGTCACGGGAATCCCGCGGCCCGGGCGATCTGGTCGTGATCGAAAACATGCTGGACCGATTGAACCTGCGTGGGGCGCTGGAAAACGTGTGGCTCCGGGCCCTGGCGTGGCGGTACGATGCGGCCATGCGGCAGGGCCTGGCCGACCGGCTGTTCGTCCTGCTCGAGGATAAGGCCCGCCAACGCCGGGTCTGGGATGCCCGCTTCCAGCTGGACCACCAGCTGAGCAATTGAGAGGTGGATCATGAGAGGCATTGTTCGGCTGATGGGGATCCTGGGCGTGGTGGCGGCGATGGGCGCTGTCGGACGTTCGGCGGATGCGGGTCCGCCGGCGCCGGCCATCCCGGCCGGGGCGATGGTGTACGCTGACACCCCTGACTTGAGCAGCTTGCTGGCCCAGTGGGAGGCCTCCGCGGCCAAAAAGACGTGGGAGTCGGGGGCGGCCCGGGAGCTGTTCATTCGGTCGCGAGTCTTCCTGAAATGGGAAGACCGGCTGGGGATGTTGTCAGCGCTGGCGGGCCGGGAGCTGGACCTGGATTTTCTGCGCCAACTGGACGCCCGCCGCGCGGTGCTGGCCGTGTACGACCCGGGCCGGCGGGAGGGCCTGCTGGCGGTGGAGACGGGTCCGGCCGGCCGGGCGGCTGCCGACGCGGTCGCCGTGGCGCTGGAGGCGCGCGACGCCGACGGCACCGCCTACCGCGGCCGCTACCTGGAGGACGGCGGCGTGTTCCTCGGACTGTGGCGCGACGGCGCCACGGTCTACCTGGCCACCTCGGACCGGTTGCTGCGCGAGGTGATCCGCCTGCGCCGCGAGGGCGGCGGCTGGTCGTTTCCGGCAGCGGCTGCTGCGCGGCCGCACGCGCTGCGCCTGGACATGGATCTGGCCGCGATCCGCAAAACGTCGTACTACCACCGTTACTGGATCCATGGCGAGGACGGCGAGTGGTCCGGCTGCACCCGGGCGCTGCTGGTGATCGCGCGCGCCGGCGCCGGCTGGACCGAGGAGCGACTCTTCCTAACGGCGAAGGACGGGCCGGCGGCGTTCCCGCCGCCGACGGCGCCGCCGGATCCGGGCGTCACCGCGCCCTTCTGGACGACGCGTCGGACGGCGGCGGCGGACGACATCCGGCAGTTGATCCTGGAGGGCGTTCTCCGGCTGCCGGCGGAAAGGCAGGCCGAACTCAAACCGCACACGTTGTACCGGGGGGCGGCGTACACAGTCGCCGCGGCCGAATCGTCCGACTTCGAACGGACCGTCGATGTGCCATCGTCTGACGTTTCCGCCGAAACACTCTGGGCCGGCGCGGCCGGGGCCGGGGCGGAGCTTGACGTTTATCTGGCCGCCGCCGGGCCGTGGCGGATGGGCTGGACCTGGGACGCGCCGCAGGCCGGCAACACCCGGACCTGGAGCACGCTGGGCGGCGGGCTGGCCCTGATCGGCGAGAAGTCGGCCGGGTCGGCCGGCCGGTTCCGGGAGATCCTGACGCGCACGCTGGCTGCCGCCTATCTGACCAATCCGGCGGCGGTGGCATGGGCGGAGGCGGAGCCCGGCGTGTTCCGCTGCCGCGAGCCGGTGGATGTGTGGCTGGCCGAGCCGGAGCCGGGGACGCTTCTCATCGCCACATCCGCCGCGATGCTCGCCGAGGCGCGGCGGCTGGCCGCGACCGCCGCCGGCGCGGACGCCGCGGGCGGTCTGAACCTGGCGGTCGCCGGGGACAAGTACCGCCGGTTGCTGGCGGACATGGGACAGGCTTCGGCGGAACAGCCGTCTGGCGAAGCCCCCCGCTTCATGAGCCGGGTGGTGCCGTCGCTGCTGGGCGTGCTCCAGGCGGTGGACCGGATCCGCTTCGTCCAGCGGCGGATGCCGGCCGGGATTTATGAGCGTGTCGAGTACCTGGCCGCCCCGTGAGGGACGGCGGCAGGCCATCCTTGTCTTTGCCTTGGCGCTTGGCGCCGTGGCGGTGGCCGGGGCGCCCCCCGATGACTGGACCGCCCGCGTGGTCCGCGAGCCCGGCGCCTACGCCCTGGTGGGTGATCTGGTAGCAGGCCGGCTGTACCCGGCGGGCGAAGGCGCCGTGGGCGGCACCCGGGTGCCCGCCGGTTCGTGGGTCAAGCCCTTTTTGGCCTATGCGCTGGTCGTCTGCGGGCACATCGGCGAGGACGAAACTATTCTCTGCGAAGGCTGGCGGGATCCGCAGCACCGATGCTGGTATGGCCCCGGCCATGGGCGCCTGAACCTGGAACAGGCGTTGGCGCAGAGTTGCAACGCATGGTTCCGCCGTGTGACGCCGCGCTTGAACCCGGATCAGTACCGGGAAGCCGTCGCGCCGTTTTTCCCTGTCAGCTGGTCCGCTTCCGCCGCAGAACCGGTTACGGCAAAACAGTGGGCGGACGCATTCATGGACGGCCGGCTGACCGCTCAGAGTCTGACCTTTGAGTCATGGAGCCGCGCCCTGGCGGCGCTGGTGATGGGCCGGCGGGTGGACTGGCCGGCAGGGACGGGTGCGCGCAAGCTGATCCTCGGCCCGCCGATGGGGGATCCGGCCGCCCTGGCGGCCGTGCGGAAAGGCTTGCGGGCGGCGGCCGCGGGCGGCACCGCCGTGGAACTTTCGCGGCGGTTCGGCTCCGACGACCTATGGGTCAAAACCTCGTCCTCGCAGTCGCCGCACCGCGACGCCACCGGGCGGCGGCCCGACGAGGTGTGCATGGTTGCCGCCTTCTGGCCGGCCGGACAGCCCCGGGCGTTCGTCGCCCTGTTCGTGCCCCGCGGGATGGCCGCGACCACGGCGGCACCCCTGGCCGGCGACGTGCTGCGCGATTTCTGCCGGTGGCGGCGGATGCGGCCATGAACCGCCTGAAATATCCCGTCTGCCGGGCAGCCATTCTGCTGGTGCTGCTCAGCGCGGCGCCGCTCTGCGGCGAAGCGGGGGCTTCGACGCCGATCGTTCGGATCGATGTGCTCGGCTTGTTCCGACCGCAGGCGGTCGAACTGGCAGCCGTAGATGCGGCGACCGTGAGTGTGGATGACGGCGCCGAACCGGGGCGCGTCCTGTCACCGGGAGCGGTGATTGCGCTCAGCCGGGACGGCGAGCGGGTGCGGGCGGTCATGGCCGGACAGGATCCGGCAGATGGCCGCGGATGGGTGGTGACGCCGGCAGCTCCCGACGGCCGGATCGAAGTCCGGCTGGCGAACGGATTCCGCCGCGTGTTTCGCGGATCTGTCGCGGTCCGACCCGCGGCCGCCGGCGGCTGGCTCCAGCTCGTGGCGCACCGGCCCTTCGATGATTATGTGGCCGGAGTCGTCGCGGCGGAGTTGGGGACGGCCGCACCGCCGGCGGCGATTCAGGCGCTGGCAGCGGCGGTGCGCACCCAGGCGCTCCGGTGGCGCGGGCGTCACGCGGACACAGGGTGTGACCTGTGCGACAACACCCATTGCATGCTGTACCAGGGCGAGGAGAACGGCGCGGCTTCGATCAGCCGAACGCTGGCGCCGACACGCGACGCGGTGCTCGTCCGGAGCGGCAGGCTGGCCCTGGCGCCGTTTTCCGCCTGCTGCGGGGGGGCGCCGCTGCCCGCCGCGTGGATCTGGCCGGGGGTGAAAGGCGCCGGTCCCGCCCGACCGTGCGATCGCTGCCGGGAAAGCCCCGACGCGGTCTGGACGGCCGATGTGGTTGGTTCGGATTTCCTGTCGCGAATCGGTTCGGCTCTCGGATGGTTCGCCCCCGCGGAGATCCGGGTTGAGGAGCCGCCCGGGCGGTCACCCGTGGTCGTGCTGGCGGGCGATCACGGCGAACGCCGGATTCCGGTGGAGGAGTTCCGGATCGCCTGCGGGCGAACCTTCGGCTGGAACCTGATTCGCAGCAACCGCTTCCAGGTTCGGCAGGCAGGCGATCGTTTGATGTTCACCGGCCGCGGCTTCGGGCACAACGCCGGGTTGTGCCTGGCCGGGGCGGTGGCCATGGCGCGCGCGGGAGCGACGGCGGACGCTATCCTGGATTTCTACTTTCCGGGCTGCCGCCGAATCAGCCGGGCCTCGATGGCGTCCAGACAGCCGGGCTGGTGAACCTGCACGGCGATGGTGACGGCGCGTAACGGGCACGGCAAGGCAGCGGCGGGCAGCTTCACGAGATCCTTCTCCGTGGTGAGCAGCACGTCGGGCGATTCGCGCCGGCAGGCCGCGACAATCCGTTCGCGGACGGCCGAATCGTACACCTGATGGTCGGCGAAGGCCAGGCGCGCGAGGAGCGTGACCCCGGCCGATTCCAGCATCCTGAAAAACGGCTCGGGGCGGGCCAGGCCGCAGAAGGCCACTGCCCGCTGATTGCGCAGGCCATCGATGCCGCCGAGGGGCTGTTCGTTCGGATCCGACAAACCGACCGGAATAAAGTCCGAAGAGAAAACGGGCACGCCGGGCGCGTGGCGCGCCGCGGCCGGCGGCGGCGTGTCTACCGGCACCACGCATCGGGTGAGGAGGATCAGGTCCGCCCGGCTCATGCCACGAGCGTGTTCCCGCAGCGGACCCGCGGGCAGGAGCCGGCCGTTGCCCAGCGGCGCGGCGCCGTCGAGAAGCAGGAGGTTGCAGTCCCGATGCAGCGCCCGGTGCTGAAAACCGTCATCCAGGATGAAGAGGTTCACGGACAGGTTGGCCTCGGCCCAGTGGCCGGCGACGGCGCGGCGGCGGTGGCATAACACCGGGACGCCCGGCAGACGCCGCGCCAGCAGAACCGGTTCGTCGCCTGCCTCCTCGGGACCGAGGCGGATGGTCGTGCCGTCGGACACCACCGCGACCGCCTCGTCGCGTTCGCCCCGCCGGCGGTAGCCGCGGCTCAGGATCGCCGGTCGCCAGCCGCGCCGCTGGAACTCCGCGGCCAGGTGCGCCGTCACCGGCGTCTTGCCGGTGCCGCCCACGGTGAGGTTGCCCACCGCAAGCACCGGGTGCGCCAGCTGTTCCGTTGTCCGCGCGCCGGTCTCATACCGTCGGTTGCGCCACGCCGCGGCCAGGCCGTAGAGCCAGGCGGCAGGGCGCAGGACGGGAGTGAGCACAACGGGTGGAGCGTATGGATTCATGACGCGGTGCTCCCCGCTGGCGCCTGGTTGCGGATGAGCGCCCAGCATCGGTCGGTGGCTCCCTGGTGCGACCGGACCAGTTCGAGCGCCCGCCGGCCCAGGGCGGCGCGCTCACCCGGGTTGTCGAGTAGCTTGACGAGTTGGTGTTCGAAATCGGCGGCGTCGGCAGCCTGTCGCAGGGCATCCGCCTGGCGGAAGAGCGCGGCGATTTCGCGGAAGTTTTCCATGGACGGACCGATCAGAATAGGGCGGCCGGCGGCCGCGGGCTCCAGGACGTTGTGGCCGCCGGTGGGGGTCAGGGTGCCGCCGATGAACACCAGGTCGGCCGCCGTGTAGAGTCCGGCCAGTTCGCCCAGCGTGTCGAGGATCACCACGTCCGCCGGTCCGGCCAATTCGCCAGAGATTAACCGGGAGCGGAGCGTCACGCGCAGGCCGCGCTGCCGGAACGCGTCGGCCGCCCGGCCGAACCGCTCGGGGTGCCGCGGCGCCACCAGGAGCCGGAGCTCCGGCCGGCTCGGCCGGAGGCGGACGTGCAGGTCGGCTAGGAGGACCTCCTCGCCTTCCATGGTGCTGCCGCACAGGAGCACCAGGGGCCGGGCGGTTCCCCAGCAAGCCCCGATGGCGGCGGCGAGCGCCGTGTTGGACTGGATCAGCCGGAGGGAGTCGAATTTCAGATTGCCCGCCACCTGAACCCGTGCGGCCGGCGCGCCCAGCTCGCGGATGCGGCGCGCGTCCTCTTCGGTCTGCATGAGCCAGTGATCCGGAATCTCAAGGAAGGGGCGCAAGAGCGCGCGCACGCATCGATATCGGGGCAGGGAACGGTCAGAGATGCGGCCGTTGACCAAACTGACTGGAACGCCCTGGCGGCGGGCCGCCGCAAGCAGGGTGGGCCAGATCTCCGTCTCGGCGATCACCAGCCGGCGGGGCTGGATCCGCCGCATCACCCGCCGGACCGGCCACCACAGGTCGTAGGGGCAGTAGAAGAGCGTGACGGTGTCGGTGAACGTCTTGCGGGCGGTGGCCTGGCCGGTGGGGGTGATGGTGGACAGGTAGATCCGGGCGCCCGGCTCGTCGCGGCGGATGCGCGCCACCAGCGGCGCCACCGCGAGCACTTCACCGACGCTCACCGCGTGGATCCAAATGGCGGTCTGTCCCTCGACAGGCGGGGGCGGCCGCCGGAGGGCCAGTCGGTCGGCGGCGCCGGCAAACGCGCGACCCTTGATGAGGCGGCGGATGAAAAAGTAGACGAGCGCCGGCGGCAAGAGCAGTGCCAGAATCAGGTTGTAAATCAGGAGAATCAGGGTCATCGGGCCTGCCGAAGGACGGGGTGGAGGCAGTGTAGCCGCGCCGTCCGGCGGTTGTCAAGATGCCGCGGGGCCCGTGTCACAGGTTGTCGATCTCCGGGAACTCCCGATGGAGCAGGTCGTCACCGCGGCCCGCCAGGTGGTTGGCGTAGCGAGCCAGCGTGAACAGGTAGTCGCTCAATCGGTTGACCAGCACGGGCACGTGGTCGCCGAGCCCGGTCTCGGCCTGCAGTCGGACCAGCCAGCGCTCCGCCCGCCGGCAGACGGTTCGGGCCAGATGCAGCGCGGCCGCGGCCGGACAGCCGCCGGGGAGGATGAATTGGCCGAGCGGCGCCATCGCGGCGGACATCGCGTCGATGTCCGTTTCCAGGTAGCGGATGTGCCGGGCATCGATGCGGGTCACGCGGTCGGGCTCGCCGGCGGGCGGCCGCGGCGTGGCCAGGTCCGAGCAGAGGATGAACAGGAGCGTTTGCAGCCGGTGGATTCGATGGGCGGCGGCCGGACCGGGCTCGGTGGCCAGCGCCTGCCCCAGCACGGCGTTCAGCTCGTCCAGGGTGCCGTACACCTGGAGCCGCAGGTGGTCTTTGGGCACGCGCTCGCCCGTGAAGAGACTCGTCTGACCGGCATCGCCGGTCCCGGTGTAGATCTTGACCATGGCATCTCCACGATCCCGGGCGGGTCGTCAACCGCCGCCGGACCGTAACGGCTACGGATTGTCCGCGGGCGCGTCGCGGTGTCAGCGCTCATCCAGCGAGCGTTCGCGCCAAACCTGGACCAGGTGCAGGATTGTTTCCACCGCCTTGACCATGGCCCCGACGGCTACCCACTCCTGCTTGCTGTGAAAGTTCATGCCGCCGGCGAACAGGTTGGGCGTCAGCAGGCCCATGTAACTGAGTCGGGCGCCGTCGGTACCTCCGCGGATGGCCTTGAGAATGGGCTCCACGCCCGCCCGCTGTACCGCCTCGACGGCGTAGTCCATGACCCGCGGCTCTTCCTGAAGCTTGTAGATCATGTTCCGGTATGACTCCTTGATCTGGACGTCGACATCGACGCCGGGGAATCGTTCCTGCGTGATCGCGGCGTAGCTGTTGAGGATGTCGTGGAACTGCCCCAGTCCTTCGACGGTGAAGTCGCGGATCAGGGTGGTCAGCTTGGCGGCGCTCACGTTTCCCTCAAGCTGATACGGGTGGATATACCCTTGCCGGTCCGAGGTGGTTTCCGGCAGCGATTCTTCGGAGTAAAGACCGGCAAAGTAGGCCGCGGCGCGGACGGCGTTGACCATTTTCCCCTTGGCGTAGCCGGGGTGCACGTCTCGGCCGGCGAACTGAACGATGGCGGTGTCGGCGCAAAAGGTTTCGTTTTCCACCTCGCCGGGATAGCCGCCGTCGATCGTGTAGGCGAACGCCGCGCCGAACTTCGCCACGTCGAAATACTTCGTGCCGTTGCCCACCTCCTCGTCGGGGGTGAAGGCGATCTTGACGGTGCCGCGCGGAATCTCGGGGTGCTGCACCAGGTATTCCACCGCCGCCATGATTTCGGCGACGCCGGCCTTGTCGTCGGCACCGAGCAGGGTGGTGCCGTCCGAGGTGATGATGTCGTCCCCGACAAAATTGGCCAGCTCCGGGTTTTCGTCGGCGCGGATCACCTGGGCGGGATCACCCGGCAGGGCGATGTCCCCGCCACCGTAGGCGCGGTGCACGACAGGCTGAACGTCCTTGCCGCTGACCCCGAAGTAGGTGTCCACGTGGGCGATGAAGGCGATGACCGGGATCTGCTGCGCGGTCTGCGGCGGCAGGTTTGAGGGGAGCGTGGCGAACACGTAGCCGTACTGGTCCACCACGGCATCGGTCAAGCCGAGTTCGCGCAACTCTTCGGCCAGCAAACGGGCCAGGTCCAGTTGCACGGCGGTGGACGGAAAATGAGGCGAGTCCTCGGCCGAGGTGGTGTCGATTCGGACATAGCGCAGAAAACGGTCCACCACACGGGTGGCGTTCGGTTCGAACGTATCGGACATGACGATCTCCTCCGTTGGATTCGGATGAACCGCCGCTCAGCGGCGGTTGGCCAGCGCCGCCACGTAGCCGGCGCCGAAACCGTTGTCGATGTTGACCACGGCGACGTTGGACGCGCACGAGTTGAGCATGCCGAGCAGCGCCGCAACGCCGCCGAAAGACACGCCGTAGCCGACGCTCGTGGGGACGGCGATCACCGGGCAGGATGCCAGGCCGCCCACCGCGCTCGGCAGGGCGCCCTCCATGCCGGCCACGGCGACGACCACCGTGGCGGCGACGATCTGCTCCCGCACGTCCAGCAGGCGGTGGATGCCCGCCACGCCCACGTCGGCCACCAGTTCCACGCGGTTGCCCATGATCTGCGCGGTGACCATGGCCTCCTCGGCCACCGGCAGGTCGGCGGTGCCGGCGGTGATGATCAGAATGGTGCCGCGCCCGCGTTCGGTGGCGTCGGTGCACCGGGTGACGCAGCGGGCGCGGGGGTGGTGGATCAGGCCGTCGAAGCGGGCGGCCAGCGCCTCGTACATTTCCGAAGTGGCGTGGGTGACCAGCAGGTTGGCGGTTCGGTCGATGATCCGTTCGGCGATGGCCGTCACCTCGGCCACGGTCTTGCCGCGGCCGAAAATGACTTCCGGGAAACCGTGCCGGAGGGCGCGGTGGTGGTCCACCCGGGCGAAGCCGAGATCCTCGTACGGCAGGTGCCGCAGGCGCTCCAGCGCGTCGTCCACGGGTGTTTCACCCCGCTGGAGCGATTCGAGCAGCCGCCGCAGTTCCTGTTCGTTCAAAAAACCTCCCGCCGTCAGAGAATCCGAAGGGCCCAACTTAGCAGAAATCGGGCCCGCGGGCAAGGGCGACCAACGTAACTTGCTCAAAAATAATCAATTGCCATGTCTGTTTGCATCAGGTTAAAAATAATGGGATGTTCCGCTAAACTTTTTGTTCGAGCCGTCATCTAACTGAGTAGCCGGTCTTTCAAAGCCAAAAAAACTTTCAAGGTTTATCAACCCTTTAACCCACCTTAAAGACCCATCCAACCAAAAATCCCCAAATTTTGAAAGACCGGCGACTTTCTTTTTTATCCGCCATAGGCCGCTTCCCCGGTGACATGCTGCCCGATGATCAGGGTGTGGATGTCGTGAGTGCCTTCGTAGGTGCGCACCGATTCCAGGTTCAGCATGTGCCGGATGACCGGGTGGTCGTCGACGATCCCCGCCGCCCCCAGGATATCCCGCGCCAGGCGGGCGCACTGCAGGGCCATGTCCACGTTGTTCCGCTTGATCATCGAGACGTGGTGGAATTTCAACTGTTGGGCGTCTTTGAGCCTGGCGGCGTGGAGGGTGAGGAACTGGGCCTTGGTGATCTCGGTGATCATCCAGGCCAGTTTCTCCTGGACGAGCTGGTGGGCCGCGATGGGCCGGCCGCCGAACTGGATCCGCTCCTTGGCGTACTCGAGCGCGGTGTGGTAGCACTCCATGGCTGCGCCGATCACCCCCCAGGCGATGCCGTAGCGAGCCTGGGTGAGGCACATCAGGGCCGTGCGCAACCCCTGGGCGCCCGGCAGGCGGTTGGCCGCCGGGATCCGGCAGTCCTCAAAAAACAGCGTGGCGGTGTCCGACGCCCGCAGCGAAAACTTGCCCTTGATCTCCTGCGTGGCGAAGCCCGGGGTGCCGCGCTCCACCAGGAAACCGTTCACCTCGCCGCCGAGTTTGGCGAAAACCACCGCCACGTCGGCCAGGTCACCGTTGGTGATCCACATCTTGGAGCCGTTCAAGACATAGCCGTCGGCGGTCGGTTCGGCCCGGGTGGTCATGCCGCCGGGGTTGGAGCCGAAGTCGGGCTCGGTCAGCCCGAAACAGCCGATGGCTTCGCCCGCGCCCAACCGGGGCAGCCAGCGCGTCTTCTGCGCCTCCGAGCCGAAGGCGTGGATCGGGTACATGACCAGCGCGCCCTGCACTGAGGCAAACGAGCGGATGCCGCTGTCGCCCCGCTCCAGCTCCTGCATGATCAGCCCGTAGGCCGCGTTGCCGAGGCCGGGGAGGCCGTAACCCGATAGGCTCGCGCCCAGGAGCCCCAGCTCCGCCAGGGGCCGGATCAGCGCGGCGGGGAAGCGGCCCTCCCGGTGATGGGCCTCGATGACGGGCTTGACCTGTTCGTCCACGAACCGGCGGACCGTGTCGCGCACCATCCGCTCCTCTTCGCTGAGCAACGGATCGAATCCGAAATAATCGACACCGTGAAACGGTTTCATGCGGGACAACTCCTCGGAGAGTTAGGGCCGGGGGCCGGGCGCGTCCGACGGCGGCGCCTCGGCCGCCGCGGATTCAGCGCCGGGCAGCGGCCGGGAGATCAGGCCCGGCAGCATCTGCAGGAGGCCGGCCAGCGCCGCGCGCGGAAACAGGCAGCCGGTGGACAGGCCCTGCTCCCCCAGGCAGGTTTGCCCGAGGAACGTGATGCCGGGAGTCTGGGCGGCCCGCCCCGGGCCGCCCAGCAGGTCGGCCCGGCCGTACATCATCTGGACGCGCCTGACGCCGTCCGGCGGATCTTGCAGCATGGACGGGCGGAACGAGGCGCCGGACCGGTCGGCGGCGAGGATCTGCCTTAACGATTCCGGACGATCGCTGATGAAAATCGCCGGACCTTTCCGGAGCAGGTAAGCCAGCGATGGCTTGTCGGCCTGCGGATTGAGATTCAAGACGTGAAACGGTTCGCCGTCCGGCGCCGGCCGCGTGACGCTCAGCGGCATGCGCGGGGCGATCCGCTCCAGCACCGTCTCCAGCATCGCGGGATCCTCGGGGACGCAAAAACCCACCAGTCGGAGCGGTTCGTCCGGAACGCCGGGCAGAACAGCCAGGCCCCATTCGGCGCCAACGAGGGGCAGAATCTGGTCGGCGAACGACACACCCAGGCGGGCCTGGGCAGCCAGCTCCAACCCGAGGAAAACCGTCTCGCCGGACGGTCCCAGCGTGTCCCGGGCATGCTCGTGCAGGAGGCGCCACAGGCGTGGGGCGTCCACGATTGAATCTATCGCCATCAAAGTGTCAGCCGGCAACAAGCGCCACGCCACCAGTTGCCGTTCACGAACGCCCGCCAGGTAATCCCGAATCATGCCCGGTTCGTCATCGATGGTCAGATCCATGGCCAGGCCCATGCGTTCGGCGTCGCCGCTGAGCGTCAGGGTGAGGTCGCGCAGGCTGTTCAGCCCCAGGCCGGTGAGGAACGCCGTCATCTGCTCGCGAGTGACGCGGCGGAACATGCTGCGCAGCGCCGAACCGGGCGTACCGCCCGCCCCTGATTCCGCGGGCGGATTCTGCAGCTCCCGGACGAACCGGTCGGCGGCGGTCCGCATGGTGTCGTCGGAGAGCAGCCCCATGGCCGCCAGGTTCAGTCGCAGCCGCAGGCAGGAGTCGGCCGGAAAGCCGGGCAGGGCGGGGCCGGCGGGTTTCGGGGCGACGGGGCGGCCGCGGGGGGCGGTGATGAGTTCGGCAGCGTCGAAGCCGCGGCCGAACGCGATGGTCTGTTCGCCGAAAATCATGAATCCCGATGGTTCGGCGACCTCGGTGTAGAGTGAGTACGCACCCACGGACCGGGTGGAAACCGCGGTTCCGGCCGGCGGCCGAAGCTGCCGGGTGAAGCGCTCGTACAGGTCCGCCGAGCCGCATCCCACGACTAAAAGGCCGCGGGCGGATTCCGCCGGCGCTCCCGCCTCATGGTGGACGGCGACCAGCGCGGAGATCTCCCGCCAATCCTCGGGACCGGTCGCCGGCCATTCGGCGGGAACCCAGGGAAGCCGGAGTTCCGGCCACATCTGCCGGATCAGTGACGCCGGGTCGGGTGCGGTCCCGGAAGCGGCCAGCGGCGCCATGACCTCGTCGAGACGCTGGATTTCCAGCACCAGCTGGCAATCCGGTGGCGCCCAAACCGACAGGTCGGGGCCGGCTCCAGCGGCGGTAAGAGTGGCCGCAGCCAGCAGGATCAGCGAGGCCAGGGTGTGTTTCATGATGTCTCCTCGGGAATGGGCTCCGCCACGCCAGCGTTGAGCGAGCCGGTGCGGTAGCCCTCCAGATCCAGAGTGATATACGTGTATCCGAGCGCGCGCAGAAAGGCGGTGACCGCAGTGCGCCGGGCGGGTTCCAGCAGGCGGGACAGCTCGTCAGACGGCACTTCGATGCGGCAGGTGTCGCCGTGGTGCCGCAGCCGGCAGTTGGAAAAGCCCTGGGTGAACAGGAAAGCCTCGCCACGGCCGATCCGATCCAGCAGTTCCGCGGTGACGGGCGTGCCGTACGGAATCCGGGAAGCCAGGCAGGCCAAGGCCGGCCGGTCCGCGGTGGGCAGGCCGGCACGTCGGGACATCCGGCGGATGGCGTCCTTACCCAGTCCGGCCTCCGCCAGGGGGTGCCGGATGCCCAGTTCGGCGGTGGCCCGGCGCCCGGGGCGCCAGTCGGCGGCGTCGTCCACGTTTTCGCCGTCGGCCACGACGGCCAGGCCGAGATCCCGGGCCAGCTGTTGCAGCCGCTCCATCAGCGCCCGTTTGCAGTGGTAGCAGCGGTCGGGCGGATTGACGCGGAACGCCTCCAGCTCCAGGGGCGCGAAAGCCACCGTCTCATGGCGAACGCCGATCAGGCGGGCCGTCTCGGTTGCCGCGGCTGCTTCACCGGGCGGATTGAGGGGGCTCAACAGGGTCGCCGCCACGGCGCGCGCGCCCAGTGTCCGGTGGGCCATCCAAGCCAGATAGGTGCTGTCCACCCCGCCGCTGTAGGCGACAAGAACGGATCCCGACTCGGCCAGGATCGCGCCCAGTTGCGTCTCCTGTGCCCGGAGCAAGTCATCGTCAGGTGGGGCCGAATCAGGTTCCAGGATCGCCATCTTTTCCTTTGGTGACCGCGCAAATTAGGATATCATCTTAACACGAATTGGATTGAGCGCCCTTGGTCCGGATTCAACCCCGTTTCGACGGCGAAGGAGGCACAACCGCCATGAGCAGCAAACATGAACATATCGATAACGGCGAACTGTACCTGTCCCACGTGGCCATCAAGAAGCGCTTCGGCGTCGCCAGGAAGCAGCTCAACGAATGGGCCAAAGAAGGCAAGGTCCGTGTGTTCACCCGCGAGGTGGCGCGGAAGCCGCACACGCTGATGAACGATCCGCAGCTGGAACTCCATTTTTTCCACGCCGGCGACGTGGAAAAAATTCAGCAGGCCAAGTGATCCGGCCGGTAGTCGAAGCCCCTGTACGGCAGTCGGATTGCGCGCCGCCGCGTCTGTCGGCGCACCGTCACGGAAATCCGTCATGACCATCGCCAAGGACCGCTCCCCCATGCCTCCGCCGGAACGGCGGGTCTACTCCAATCGCACGCTGAATCTGCGCGGCATCCGGGCCGTGGGATACGACATGGATTACACCCTGGTGCACTACCAGGTCGAGGCATGGGAACAGCGGGCGTTTCTCGCGCTCAGGGACAAACTGGCGGATCTCGGCTGGCCCGTCGGCGACGTGCGATTCGATCTGGAGCAGGTCATCCGCGGCCTGCTGATCGACACGAAGCTGGGTAACGTGATCAAGGCCAACCGGTTCGGGTATGTCACCCGCGCCTGTCACGGGACCCGGCCGCTCGCGTTCGACGTCCAACGTGAGGTGTACGGCCGAACGGAGGTCGAGCTGTCGGACCGTCGCTACGTGTTTCTGAACACGTTGTTCTCGCTCTCCGAGGCCTCCATGTACGCCCAACTGGTGGACCGTCTCGACCGGGGACTGCTGCCGGGTGCGATCGGCTACGCCGACCTGTACCGGGAAGTCAAACGGTGCCTGGACGAAGCGCATATGGAAGGGGAGCTGAAAGCCGAGATCCTGAGCCGCCCGGAGCAGTTTGTGGAGGCGGACCCGGAGCTGGCCCTGACCCTGCTGGACCAGCTCAAGGCGGGCAAGCGGCTCCTGCTCATCACCAATTCCGAATGGTCGTACACCCAGCGGATCATGGCTTTTGCCCTCGACCGGCTCCTGCCGGCGGGGCAAACGTGGCGTGACCTGTTTGAACTGGTGATCCTGTCCGCCCGCAAGCCGGACTTCTTCAGTCACCGGATGCCGCTCTTCGATCTGGCCACCGAGGACGGCCTGTTACGGCCCTGCCCCGGCGGAATCAGCAAGCCCGGCGTGTACGTGGGGGGCGACGCTCGTCAGGTTGAGGCATATCTTGGCGTGTCCGGCGAGGAAATACTGTTCGTCGGCGACCACATCTTCACCGACGTGCACGTGTCCAAGGATATCATGCGCTGGCGCACCGCCCTCATCCTGCGGGAACTGGAGGGCGAATTGGCCGCCTTGTCTGACTTCCTGCCGCGGCAGGAAAGGTTGGTCCAGTTGATGGAGGACAAGATCGCGCTGGAACATCACCACGCGCAGTTGCGGATCCAGTTGCAGCGGTCCGAGTTGAACTACGGGCCGCCGCCGGCTGCGGATCCCCACCGCCTGCGGTCGGAGCTCGGCGCCTTGCGGAACCGGTTGGAGGCGCTCGACGACCAGATCGGCCCGCTGGCCAGGGAGAGCGGCGAGTTGCGCAACCACACGTGGGGGCTGCTCATGCGGGCCGGTAACGACAAGAGCCTGCTCGCCCGCCAGGTGGAGCATTATGCCGATGTGTACACTTCGCGGGTGTCCAATTTTCTGTACGAGTCCCCGTTCGCCTACCTGCGGGCCCCGCGGGGAAGCCTGCCCCACGACGCGGTGCCGTTCCGGGAGTGAGGCCGGATAGTCTGCGGGAGGGGTACCCATGACACCATCGGAAACATCCCCGTCCGGCACGCGCTGGCCATGGACCCCGGTGTTGCTCTCGTTGCTGGTGTGCCCGGGGCTGGGGCAATGGCGCCTGGGCCGCCGGCTGGCCGGATTCATTCAGGGGGGGCTGGCGACCGGAGTCATCGCAGCGTTCATTCTGCTGGCTTATCTGGATATTCTGGCGTTGGTGCCGGCGGAGCCACCGCTGGACCTGCCGGGGATGTGGAACCTGTCCCTGGCGATCACCCGTCAGGTCATGGAGCAGAACCGGGTGCGGTTCCTGGTGGCCTGCCTGGCGTTTGGGGTGGTGTACGCATACTCGGCGGCCGAGGCGTTCTGGCTGGTGTGGCGGGAGCGCCGGCGCCCGGCTCGAGACGGACAGACTGGAACGCGGTGACGCTCAGGAAACGAGGGGGGTCTTCCGGTCGATCAGCGGCCGGCAATCGCACAGCGAATTGTAAAATTCCATGTACTGGATTCCCGAGCGGGCCTGGTCGCGCAGCAACTGGAGGGACACGAGGCCGATTTTGTCTCGGTCGCCGTGCGCTTCGATGAATTGCTGGGCGGCCGCCAGGTTGTCGTCGTCGGCCATGATCAGCACCTTGTGATAGTTCAGGCCGATCAACTCCTGGATCCCCTGGTTCATGTCGGTGCCTTCGACCACCCAGAGAATGTAGACCAACTCCGGATTGCCGCCGATATGCCAGCCCATGCAGTTGGTCGTCTTGTCCGCCAGGCGCACGGGCAGCACCTTGTATCCCATGACCGTGCCCAACGCCTCCATGAGTTCCCACAGTTCTTTTCGGTCCACGGCCGGTCCG
Source organism: uncultured Acidobacteriota bacterium (assembly GCA_937925645.1). Classification (GTDB taxonomy): domain Bacteria; phylum Acidobacteriota; class JAAYUB01; order JAAYUB01; family JAAYUB01; genus JAAYUB01. The sequence goes on along the minus strand of CALAMB010000485.1, from coordinate 43,375 downwards.
CCGGCGGTGCGGACCGGTTCGGAACGCTTCATGTTCTGGTGAGGGCGGGACTGCCCGCCGTGATGCCGCTGGGGTCGGTTCACCATCTCGCGGTTGCCGGACGTGGGACGGTTGGATTGGGACCGGTGCCCGTCCGATCGCTGTTTTTCGGCGCGGGGGGCGTGACGGGGCCTGTCGGCGTGCGCGGACGCGGACCGCGGCGGGGGCGGATCCTCCGCTTCGGGCGCATTTTTGTACACCAGCTTGCGCAGAGTATAGGTGCCGGGGCTCACCCGGGAAAAGTCGGAACGCACGCCGCGGGATTTCAGGTCCTGCATGATCAGCACGTTCATGATCGAGGAGGGCTCGGGCCCCTGCGGCTCGATCCAGTCGCGTTCCAGGGCCGTCATCGTGATCTGCTGCGAACTGAGGGGGCGGCCAACCTCCTCCAGGATCTTCAGGGCGGCTTCGAGGTAGTTCATCCTCCGTCTTCTCCCTTGCAAACCAGTCTGTAAGCCGCCAATATTAACACAGACTGCTGCGGATGCAAGCTGGAAAGTGGCCATGGCCCGCACGCCGTGGCCGGTTGGCACGGACCGGGAAATGGGGTAAGATGGCGGGAGTCGGCAACCCGGTAGCGGAGGCGGCGATGATCGTAGTGACCGGCGCGGCGGGAATGATCGGCAGTGGCGTCATCTGGGCCCTCAACCGGCGCGGGGAGGAGCGGATCCTGGCGGTGGACAGTCTCGGTACCGACCACCGCTGGCAGAACCTGCGCGGACTGCGCTTCGCCGACTATCAGGAGAAGGACGCCTTCCTGGAGCAACTCCGGAACGGACAGGTCCCGGCGGGAACCCGGGCGATCATCCACCTGGGCGCCTGTTCCGACACGACGGAACGCGACGCCGGCTACCTCGTCCGCAACAACTTTGAGTATACCAAGCACTTGGCCGCCTTCGCCGTGGAGCGGGGCATCCGGTTCATCTACGCTTCCAGCGCGGCCACTTACGGCGACGGCTCCAGGGGGTACGCCGACCGGGAGGAATCGCTGCCCGAGCTGGAACCGCTCAACATGTACGGCTACTCCAAGCACCTGTTCGACTTGTGGGCGTGGCGGGCGGGCCTGCTGAAGACGATCACCGGTTTGAAGTACTTCAACGTTTTCGGCCCCAACGAATACCACAAGGGAGAAATGCGGAGCGTCGTGCTGAAGGCCTTCGAGCAGATCCGCGCCGAGGGGGTGATCCGGCTGTTTCGCTCCTATCGGCCGGACTGCGCCGACGGCGAGCAACAGCGGGATTTCATCTACCTGAAAGACGCGGTTGCTATGACCCTGTTCTGCCTTGATCGTTCCGATGTGAGGGGCATCCTGAACGTGGGGAGCGGCGCGGCCCGCTCCTGGAACGACCTGGCGCGGGCCATCTTCGCGGCGCTGAACCGCCCGCCGCGGATTGAGTACGTCGACATGCCCGAAGCGCTGCGCGACCGCTATCAGTACTTCACCCAGGCGGACCTTTCCCGCCTGCGTCAGACCGGTTGGCAGGAAACCGGCACAACCCTCGAAGAAGCCGTTCGGGATTATGTGGTCAATTACCTCGTACCCGGGGGTTACCTGTCCGCGACTTCGGCCTGACCTCCACGATCGTCACGTGTTCCGGATCCAGATGCGTCCGAGCGGCGGCCTGGATGTCGGCGGCTGTCACCGTTTCGATGAGCGCGGGGAATCGCTCGGAGTAGTCGAAGCCGAGCCCGTGGATCCATGCGGTGAGCATGTAGTTGACGATCAATCCCATGTTTTCGAAATTGAACACGAAGCTGCCGGTCAGGTAGTCCTTGGCCGCCTGCAGTTCGGTCCGGCTCACCCGCCGCTCCCGGACGGCCCGGATCTCGTCCAGGATGCCGCGCACGGCCGCGTTGCGGTGCCGGGGTGACGTGGCGATATAGGCGAGGAACCGCCCCGGGTCGATGCCGGCGGTGGCGGTAATGGTGGCATAGGTGGTGTAGGCCAGCCCCATCTCATCGCGCAGCTTGCGGGGGATGCGCGAGGTGAAGCCGGGACCGCCGCCGAGGATGATGTCCAGCAGCAGCAGCGGATAGAACTCCGGACAGGAACGGGCAATGCCTAGGTGCCCGAGGAAGATGTGCAGTTGCTCTTTGTCGGCGACGGTGACCGTCCGCTCGAGGCGCCGGGTCTGGCGGGCCAGTTGAAGGGGCGGACGCGGCCGCCGGAGCCCGGCGGGGCGCTGGTGCCAGTGGGCCTTCACTTCACGCAGCGCGCGGGCGGGATCGACATCTCCGGCGATGAGGATGATGGTGTTCGCCGGGGCGTAGTGCCGGCGATGGAATCGGCGGAGTTGCGCTCGGGTGAAGCTCCGGATGGTGTCCGGCGTCCCGTGGACGGGGTGGGCCAGGGCCGTGCCGGCAAACACCTGACGGTTGAACTCCCGCGAGCCGACGTAGTCGGGGCGGTCGTCCAGGGCGGCGACGTGGGTCAGCAGTTGCGAGCGGGTCAGTTCCAGGCGGTCCGGGGGAAAGTGGGACTCGTTGAGCAGTTCGGCCAGCAAATCCAAACCGGTGGTGAAGTCCGTTTTGAGCAGTTTCAGGATCAACCCGGACGACTCCCGGTTGCTGAACGTCTCGAGGGTTCCTCCGAGTCCGTCCACCAGCTCGGCGATATAGCGGTAATCGCGTGTCGGCGTTCCTTCGTCCAGCATCCCGGCGACGAAATGGGCCAGCCCCTCGGCGCCGGGATTGTCCTCCCGACTTCCCACCTGGACGACGCCGCCCAACAGGACCGCCGGAATGTGATGAAGCGGGCAGATCAGCACAGTCAAGCCGTTGGCCAGCTGGCGGGCGATAACGGGCAGCCGGACGGCCGGCCCGCCGCCGCTCCAGCCGGCGGCCCCACGGACCACGGGCGGCGCGGCGGCGCGCCGATAGCCCTGCCGCAGGTCGGACAGGTCCAGCGGCTCAATAGACGATTCTGTCCGGGTGGTGATCGAAGCGCCCGGAGATTCCTCCAGGCAGCCGATGACACAGGCCGCGGGGTTCAGGATCTGACGGGCGGCGGCCTGGATGTCGGCCGCTGTCACCCGGCGGGCCCGTTCAAGAAATTGCTCGTAGTGCCGATAGCCGATGATGCATTCGTACATGCCGTAGTTGATCGCCAGGCTGGAAACATCCTCCTGGTCGAAGACGGTATCGGCGGTGAGCTGGCGGCGCGCGCGGGCCAGTTCCACCGGTGTGACGCCCTCGCGGTGCAGGCGGTCGATCTCCTCGAATACGGCCGCCTCCACGCCGGCGGGGGCGACGCCGGACTTGAGCTGGACCGCCACACCGAGCAGCGCCGGATCCAGCATGTCCTCGAAATGAATGGCGGCTGAGGTGGCCGTCCGGTCGCTTTCCACCAGCCGGCGGTACAGACGGCTGGTTTTGCCTTCCCCGAGTATGTAGGCCAGCAGATGGGCGGCGTATGTCCCGCGATGATGGACGGACGGGGCGTGGAACGCGATGAACAGCCGGCTCACGTGGGCCGGCCGCGTGGCCGCGAAGCGGATCCGTCCGTCGGGCGGTCCGTCCGGGGGAATGACGGCCGGCGGCGCCGGGCGGCCGGGAATCGGACCAAACCGGTCCTCAATGCGCCGGAAGGTGTCGGCGGGCTTCAGGTCGCCGGCCACGACCAGAACGGCGTTTCCCGGCTGGTAGTGCCGCTGGTGAAAGGCCCGCATCTGATCCACCGTCAGCGCCGCCACGTCTTCGGGCCAGCCGATGATCGGGTGGCGGTACGGATGCCGCGAGTACGCCAGCGCCCGGACGTTGCGTCGCAGGAATTCCCAGGGATGGTCATCGCCCATGGTGAGTTCCTCGAGTACGACCTGCCGCTCCGCCTCAAATTCGGCCGGATTCAGATTCAGGTGCTGCATCCGGTCGGCCTCGATGTCCAGGGCCACGTCCCAGCGGTCCGCGGCGAAGGTGAAGTAGTAGCCGGTGCAGTCATATGAAGTGAAGGCATTGTTGTTGCCGCCCCGCCGGAGGCTGATGGCGTCGATGCGGCCCTTGGGAAAGCGACGGGTTCCCTTGAACATCATGTGTTCCAGAAAATGGGCGATGCCCGTCTGGCTCTTGGGTTCGTCCCGGGTGCCGACGCGGTACCAGATGGTGCTGCAGACGATGGGCAGGCGGTGGTCTTCGATCACCAGGGCGGTGAGCCCGTTGGGGAGCTGGCGTCGGTGCACTGGCGGCATGTGGAACTCCTTGCCGGGTCGGCGTGAAAAGCGGCATTATAGCACAGCCGCGCGCCCTTCCCCCGCGGCGCGGGAGGTGATAAGATGGCCGCTCGGGAGGCGCGGCATGAGCGAACCATGGTCGGACAGTCCGGTCCCATACCGGCGGCATGAGCCGCTGGCGCCCTATACGACATTCAAGATCGGCGGTCCGGCCGACTGGCTGCTGCTGCCGGGTAACGCCCGCGATTTTGCGGCCGCCATCCGCTGGACCATCAGCCGGGGGCTCCCGCTGACGGTCCTTGGGGGCGGATCCAACGTGCTGGTGGCGGATGCCGGTGTCGCCGGCGTGGTGATTCTGACCACGGGCATGCGCCGGGTGGAAGCCGACGGCGCAAGTGTCCGGGCGGAAGCCGGCATCGCGATGGACGACCTGTGCGATTTTTGCGCCGGGCGGGGGTTGGCCGGGCTGCAGAATTTCAGTGGGATGCCGGGGTCGCTCGGGGGCGCCGTGTTCATGAACGCCCGCTGCTACGAGCGATCCATCGGGGATGTCATCCGCCGCGTGCGCGGGGTGGACCGGGCCGGCAGTGAAACGGTGTTCGAAGCGGCCGCGTGCGAATTCGCCTACAAACGGTCCCGCTTCCAGGCGGGTGGGGAGTGGGTGGCCGACGTGGATCTCCGGCTGGAAGCCGGGATCGATCCAGTCCGCATCCGCGAGCAGATGTCCGACTTTCGCCGCCGGCGGGAGGCGATGGGCCAGTTCCTGCTGCCCAACGCGGGCTGCGTCTTCAAGAATGATTACCGGACCGGCACGCCGTCCGGGAAGATCATCGAGTCCTGCGGCCTCAAAGGCGCGCGGATAGGCGATGCCGAGGTGTTCGCGCGCCACGCCAATTTCATCGTCAACCGTGGCGCGGCCTCTGCCCGCGAAGTGCTGGAGCTGATCCGGGTTGTGGAGCGGACGGTCCGGGACCGGACGGGGCTCAACCTGGAGCGGGAAATCCAATTGCTTGGGCGGTGGGGAGACGCTTCAACGATTGAACCGGGTGGATGATCCGCCGGCGTCCGTCGCCACGGGGGCGGCGGAGGGGATCCGGCGCGCTTTGAGTTCTTCCACGAGATGGTAGGGCAGGCGGGTCTTGCCGCGGCCGGTGCCAATGGCCACTTCGGGCTTGACGGGACCGTGATAATCGCTTCCGCCGGTGAGACAGAGATCGAAGCGCTGGGCGATCTCCCGGTAGAACTCCACCGGGCAGCGGCTGTCCGACAGATAGTACGCTTCGATGCCGCCCAGTCCATCCGCTTTCAGACGGCCTACAAAATCGTCCAGCTCGGCGGGATCGCGGATCTCCAGGGTGTGGGGATGAGCCAGCACGGGAATGCCGCCGAACCGCCGGACCAGTTGGATGCCGTCGGGCGCGGAGAGCATCTCCTTGGGCACATAGGCGGGCCCATCCTTGCGCAGGTAGCGGTTGAACGCTTCCTTCACCGACCGGACGTGTCCGGCTTCCACCATGGCCGCGGCGATGTGGGGGCGGCCCACGTTGCCGTTGTTGATCTTCTGCCGGATCGCTTCGAGGTTCAGCTCGATGCCCAGATCGGCCAGCTTGCGAATGATCTGGGGATTGCGTCGCCGCCGGTATTCACGCAGCCGCAAGAGCTCCTCGTGCAGGGCCGGATCGAGATGATCCACGTAATAGCCCAGAATATGCAGCTCGCCCTGGGAGTAGGCGATGGACAGTTCCACGCCGGGGATCACTTCCAGCCCGCGTTCCCGCCCCTCGGCCAGGGCTTCGGCGTTGCCGTCCACCGTGTCGTGGTCCGTGATGGCGATGGCCCGCAGATGGGCGTCCAGCGCGTGATGGACCAACTGGGCGGGCGTCAGGGCGCCGTCCGAAAAGGTCGAGTGCAGGTGCAGGTCGATATAGCCGTTCATGCTCCATGCCCTGGGCAAGTGAAACGCATCATTATAGCGGATGAATCGGAGATTGCAAGCGGTGGATCAGTCGGCGTCCGGGTTGGACGGGAGAGCCGCCAGCAGGGCGTCGACGTAGGCGGGCCAGCGGAACCGGTCCGCGAACCCGGGGATGCGGGATTCGATGGCGGATTGCCGGGCGAAATATCGCCGGATGGCGTCGGCCAGCGCGACCGGATCTTCCGGCGGGACGAGGAAACCCGATTCCCCGTCCGCGACCATTTCGTCCAGACCGCCAACCCGGGTGCTCACGACGCCGCGCCCGTACTGGTAAGCCAGCGGGATGATTCCGCTCTGGGTCGCCTGGCGGTAGGGCAGGACCACCAGATCGGCCGCCCGGAAGTAAAGATGGACATCCTCGTTGGGGATGAACCGGTCGCGGAGGATGAGCCGCCCGCTGCGAACGAGCTCGCTGAGCAGCGGCTCAAAGCGCTCAGGCTTTTCGTAGAATTCGCCTGATACGATCAGGCGCACGTCCGGATCGGTGTCGGACAGCAACCGGAATGCTTCCAGCAGGACATCCAGCCCCTTGTAGGGGCGAATCAGGCCGAAGAACAGGATCAGTCGGTGGGTGGTGTCCGGAAGATCCAGCCGGGTCCGGGCGTCGGCTCGGTCGAGATCCGCAGGGCCGGGGAATTGCTCGTATAGCGGATGAAACAGGGAGATCACGGATTTGCCGGGCAGGACGTCGGTGAGCTCCTCCTGGTCGCGCCGGCAGTGGACGACCACCGTGTCCATGGTCCGGAGCAGCCGGCGCTGGAAAAACCCGCCCAGCGGAAGGCCTTCGTGGGGCTGCACGTTATGACAGACGGCAGCCAGCGGGATTCGGGTGCGTCGCCGCAGGCGGCTCAGAAACAGGGCCAGAGACGGCGCGAACAGGGGCGTCCACACGGCCACGATCAGAGCACGGGGTTTAGCCCGGCCGATGGCGTTCAGACCGTTCGGCCAGTGCCAGGGGCGGAACGGATCAAACACAGGTTCGCTTGGAACGTCGAACGGGTGTCGGCTCTCGTCGTATTGAGTGTGTCCCGGGAAAATGGATTTCGGATATTGCCGCTGATAATTCCAAGCGAGGCAGCGCGACCGCGTGTTCAGTTCCAACCACAGGTGGACATTGAACGTGGCGATGCCCCCGCGGAACGGCGGAAACGGGCCGAGAATGCCCAGGGTCAAGGTTTCGCCTCGGTGGCGGCAGGTTGCGCGTGGCGCTTGTGGTCCCGAATCGTGTAGTGGGCCTCGGCATCGCGCGAGTGGGCGATCATCTCGGCCAGCAGGCCGAAGAACACCAGTTGGACGCCGACGATGAGCACTGACAGGGACAGGTAAAACAGCGGGCGGTTGCTGAGATATTCACCGAACAGCCGGCTGACGATCAGGTATAGGGATGTGACGCCGCCGGCCATCACGGCCAGAAAACCGGTCAGGCCGAACACGTGCAGCGGTCGCGACATGAACCGGGTCAGCATGAGCACGGTGATCAGGTCGAAGAAGCCGCTGATGAACCGCCACAGACCGTATTTGGAGCGGCCGAAACGGCGCGGGTGATGAGCGATCTGAATCTCGCCCACCTGAAATCCCTTGCTGTGCACGATGACCGGAATGTATCGGTGGAGCTCGCCGTAGAGACGCAGGGATTGGCTGGCTTCCCGGCGGAACGCTTTGAATCCGCAGTTCATGTCGTGCAGCGGGACTCCGGAAACCAGCCGGGTGATCAGGTTGTAGACCCGTGACGCCAGTCTGCGACTCAGCGGATCGCGCCGGGGGTATTTCCAGCCGCTGATCAGGTCGTACCCTTCGTGGAGCTTGTCGAGGAAGCGGGGGATTTCTTCAGGCAGGTCCTGCAGGTCGGCGTCCAGGGTGATCAGCTCCGCTCCGCGGGCGGCCGAGAAGCCGGCGGATAGCGCGGCTGCCTTGCCGAAATTCCGGCGCAGGTGGATGACCTGCACCCTTTCGTCGCCGGCGAAACAATCATCAAGGACATCCGCCGATCCGTCGGTGCTGCCGTCATTGATGTAGACAATTTCGAACGGGGCGCCGTGCTCCACTAAAACCGCGACGAGCCGGCGATGAAGCTCGGGAAGCGACTCCTTTTCGTTGTAAACGGGAATCAGGATGGATACGAGGGGGAGCTGGGCCATCACGCCCCGGCTAGAATGAGATCCGGCCGATGGCAAAGTCGAGGCGGTTGTCCTGGTTGAAATCGCCCACGACCAGGCAGTTGTCCGCTTCGAGGCGATTCAACAAGACCGCCAGCCGATCAGGGCCGCTGGTCACCGGATAGATCATCAGTTGATCGCCGTAGTCACACAACCAGAATCTGGCGGGGGACCGGCCCGGCCACGGGGAGAACTGCATCAGCACCGGCGAGGAAAAGGGCGGCGGCGCCGCCAGCAGCCGGAGGGCCTGGCCGTTGACATTCTGGAGGAAACTGACCCGGTTATACTGAAGATTCTGCAGGATCAGATCGCCGAAACCGTCGCCGTTGAAATCCGAACTGGCAATGCCGTCGTATTTGTACGCGAGCGGGATGCTGGCGTAAAGCTCGAACTGGCCGCTCCCCCAGTTTTCATAGATCTCCAGCGTTTTGTTTTCGGGAGAGTACAAAACCAGTTGCCGGCTGCCTGGTTCGTAGAATGGCAGCTGGGAGCCGAACTTGGGCCGGCTCGACGGGGTGAACGGGCGCAACGGCGCCAACTCCGCGCCCGTGTTCAGAAAGAGACGACAGGCGCCGCTCGATTGCTGGATGTTGAGCGCGTCCGTCAGCAAGTCGTTGTTGAAATCGTCAATTAGCAAGAACGTGGGGTCGCCACGCCGGTCCACAAAAGAACCGCACAACCGGATCTCCATGACGGTACCGTTGTCCAGCTCGAAATGGTTCTCATCAATTCGCTCGGCAAACAGACTCGCCGTTTGGCCGGTGGCGGAGCGGACAAACACAACACACTTCGGATTCCCTTCGGATGATTCCACTGTCGAAGCGGCATCGGTATCGCTGGTTTCGGAGGTTGTGTCGGCGTTGCTATCACCGGCTGACGGGTCGTCGGGATCCGGATGGGTGTCGGCGCCGTTATCGGCGTTGCCGTTGGCATCGTTTGCCGCTGCATCCGGTTCGGGATCGGTTTGTAGCAGCACTTGAGTGAACGGATTGTCGTCGCCGGGCTCCAGCGCCCCGTTCCACGGATCCTCGTTGACTAGTGTCGCCAGTACGGCGATGGGGACGACGGGTTCGGTGATGTCCGATGGATTGCTGGTCACGGGATCGTCGGCAGAACTCACGATACGCGCCGAAGACGAAAGGGGTCTCTGAATCGTGGCGTGGGCGGCGGTGTTGGCGCTCACCGCAAATCGCGAGACGGGAATGGTGACAACCGGGTGATCGGTGCGCCGAATCGCGGCGAATGAGCTGCTCAATTGGCCCCGATCCGTGAGGTTGGGGCCGGTTACATGGCGGAAACTGGCCAAGCGCGGGAAGGGCAAAGCGGCTTGCAGCGACTGTTCGGCGGCTGAGCGAATATCGGTTCCGAAACCGGCGGTTTCAAAGTGGTGTCGAGGCAGGGCCGAACCGTCATGCGGCCAGGAAAACGGACGACCGCCATTGACAATCACAGTCAGCAGAATCACGCTTGCGATGACAGCCAGTCGTTTCGTGGCCACAAAAGACCCGTCCAGTTAGATTAACGATCTAATTCTGACACCAAAAAAAAACTATGTAAAGAAAAAAATAATAATTCTGGGAATTTAAATCCGGTCGGCTGAGAAACAGGTTTGACTATTTGGCGGATTTCTTTTCGCGCAACTCCACTTCCTGCTTGTAAGTCTGGATCGCCTCGTCCAGGCGTCCGTCGCGCTTCAACAGACCGGCTTTAACGTTCAGCACGCGGGCGCGGAGCTCCGCGGCTTTCAGCGAATTGAAGCCCAGCTCCAGCACTTCGTAGGCGTATTCCTTCTGGCCCGCATCGTAGAGTTTCTTGGTGACGATGACGATTTCTTTGAAGACGGCTTCTTCATAGGTTGCGGGCAGGTCGAGGTCGAGAATCACAACCAGTTCAACGATCGCTTTCTGGTATTCACCTTTCTGGATCAGGAGTTGGATGATCTCATGCTGCGTTTCGGCGATGGATAGCTGCTTGACGGTTTGGGTGTCGACGCCGGCCGACTCGACGGCGGCAGCCGGACCGAAACTCGCCAGGCAGATCATCAGGCCGATCACCGCCAGCAACAATCGTTTTCCGGATCGTTGGAATTGAATTGCGCCTGCCATATGTTAATCTCCTAAGCTTTTAATCATGCCGGATCAATTGCCGAAACGGGTTTTCGTCGAGTTGCAGACTGGCCGCAGCCGATCCTCCGGCAATCTGGAACGGATTTTCATCCGCGGTCGATTCCAGAATGCCGCTGCCGTCGAACGGATTTGTCTGTGAGACGGCGTCGACCGCCCAGATGGCCTCGTAGCGGCTGTCGATGGCGCTGAGCATCTCCTGCCGCGAAGGGCCGGCAGACCACGGCATCAACATGGCGAGAGCGGCGACGAGCAACACGGCGGCGGCGGCGGTCAGCACTGTCCGGGGCGCCAGTCGACCGGGTGTGGCGAAGGAAACCGCACGCCCGCCGGGCTCGGCCAGCCGTCGCGCGATTTGCGGCCACATGTCGGACGACGGCTCGGCGGCTTGGAAGTGCTGGCGGAAAAAAGTGTCCACCTCAGCTTCTTCTCTCCGGAGCCGCCGGATATCGGACGATTCCTCGAAGCGCCGGAACACACGCCGGCCCAACCGGGTATCCCCGATCAGGAAGTGAAGCTGATAACGCAATGGCAGCCGATTCATATCATTAACCTTGAGACAAATACCGCTTGATCATTTCTTTGGCGAAAACCCTGGCCCGGTAAATATCCGTCTTCACCGACAGGAGCGACCGGTCGACGATGTCCGCGATGTCCTTGTAACTCAGTTCCTGAAGCACGGACAAAATGAACACCTCGCGCAGTTTCGGTGGCAACTCGGCGAGCGTATGCTGAATGACTTGCTCCAGTTCCACCGTCAGGACCTCTTCTTCCGGGTTGCTGACCGAATGCCGGACGCTGGCATCACCGCCGGGAAGACTCTCGGGCTCCAGGGTGACCTCTTGGACCTTCTTCTTTCGGAAGCGTTGGTACACTTCATTTCGAGCGATCCGGTACAACCACTGTTCGAACTTGCCCGGGTCCTTAAGGTGGAGCAGGTTGTTGAATGCCTGGATGAAGGCGTCCTGGGTGACGTCTTCAGCGTCCTCCCGGCTCCGCACCATGCCCAGGACGAAATTGAAGATTCGGGCGACGAAATGCTGGTACAGCAGATGGCACGCATTCCGGTCGCCATCTTGAGCCTGCTGAATCAATAACTGGAGGTCTTGGGCATTCAACGGTTTAAGCTAGTGCCGTATTCGGGCGAAATTTCACAGATCAACGCCATCCATACCATAGAGATAAAAATCCGCCCGAAAAGTTGCTAAATTCCGAGGCAAACAAAACAGGGTCCCGGGGGACCCTGTTGCAAGTCGGTCAGTGAACGTGAGACGGTGGATCCGCTTTATCCGGCGGCGGCTCAGGTGTTTGCGGCGGCTTCTCTGCCGGCGGCGGAGTGTCCGGCTTGTTTTCGGGCGATTCAGACTCCGGTTGCTCCGGTTTGTGACCGTCCCGGAAATATTCTTCCATGGCCTTGGCGCGTTCCGAGGTGTCGCGCAGTATGCCCAACTCGCCCTGGGGCCATTTTTTCTTCAAATACTTGTTGATGTTGGAGAGGGTTTCGACGACATGGTACGTGGCGTCGGTGGCGTCCTGGGTGGTGTGGATCACCCGGGGCGACAGGATGACGATGAGCTCCGTCCGCGCCTTCGACACGGTGGTGGAGCTGAAGAGCCAGCCGAAGATCGGCACATGGCCGATGAGCGGAACGGCACTGCGTGAATTGGTGCTTTCCTCCTTGATCAGGCCGGCGATGAGGACCGACTTGCCGTCTTCGACCACCAGGGTAGAGTTGACGTTGGACGCGTTGATCGGAGGGGAGCCGCCCAGCCCGCCGGCGCTGTCTCCGGGCGAGCTGACTTCCACGGCGATTTCCAGGGTGACGATGCCGGAGGCGCTGATCCGGGGCGACACGCTGAGGTTGACGCCGGTGGAGCGGTATTGGATCTGGGTGTTGGTGATGTTGTAATTCGGGTCCTGATTGTTCGCCCACGGATTGGTGTAGGTGCTCGTGGCGATGGGGATCTCGGTGCCGACGCTGATCGTGGCTTCGTTGCCGTCCAACACCAGAACGGATGGGCTGTTCAACACCTGAATCTTCGAGATGGTCTCCAGCGTGTCCAGCAGGGCCTTGATTTCACGGGATCCGAACACCGCAATGGAGCTGACGCTCAGCCCGGCACTCTCCCCCCAGCTGATGGAGCCGGTGGTGGGCGGATAGGTGCCCGACCGCTGCTGCAGGAAGTAGTTCACGCCCATCTTGAGCGAATCGCTCAGATCGACCCGGATCACCTTGGCTTCGATGAGCACCTGGCGGGGCAGGACATCCAGCTTTTTGATGGTTTTCAGCAGGAATTCATAATCCGCCTGGGTGCCGTGGATGATCATGTTGTTGTTGAGTTCGTCCACGATGATTTTCACACCGCCGGACAGGCCCTGAATCGGTCCGCGCTCGCTGCCGCGCATGGTCCCCTTGAGCTGCGGACTGATGGTCTGACCGCCGGACGGCATGCTGGCGGCGGATCGTTCCGATCCGCCTTCGCCGGTTTGGATCGCCCGCTGGGGGGCCGACACGGTGCCCACCTGGGCGCCCTGATCCGCGAAAAGCTGGCCCAGGATGTCGGCGATGTTTGTGGCCGTGGTGTTTTCGACTTTGTATACGAACGTTTCCAGGCCGCTCGACGAGGGGGTGTCCAGCTTCTCCACCCACTTGAATACCGTCTCGAGCGCACGAGGCGTGCGGCAGACCACCAGAATTGCGTTCATGCGGGGCACCGCGATGAACCGGATGCCGCTCGATGAGCCGCCCGCGTTGAACACCGCCTCCAGGTCCTTGGCCAGATCCTCCGCCTTGTTGTATTTGACGGTGATGAGCTCGATTTTGTTGACCTCGAAGAACTCGCCGTCCAGAATTTTGATGATCTGCAGGAGTTTGCGCAGGTTGTCCTTGAAATCGGTCAGGACCAGCAGGTTGTATGTCTCGTAATTGATGATCAGCGTCTTCGCCGTTTTGAATTCGTCCAGAAGCTTGGCGATGTCGGCCGACGGAATGAACTCGATCGGGACGATGACGGTGGTCAGATCGTTGCCCTCGGAGGAATAGTCGGAGTCGATTTTCTGGATGGTCGACGGGTACTGCTTGCTCTCTTCGATGGGAACGATGTGGCGGATCTCCCCCGATTTGATGATGGTCGCCCCGTTGATGCGCAAGATGTCGATAAAAATGTCATAGAGGGCTTCCCGGGGCACCGGCGAGTTCATGTTGATGCTGACGCGGCCGGAAACCTGCGGATCGATGAGGTAGCTGAGATTGAGAATGCCGGCGACAATGTCGATGAAATCGAGCAGATCGACGTCATTGTATTTCAGACTGATGCCTTTCGCGGAGACGTTGGCCCTGACCTGGGACGGTGGAGTTGCCGGGGCAGCGGTGGCCGGCTGGTCGCCTTCCGGCTTCGGTTCCGTCTCATCGGGCGATTGCGCCGGATCGGCCGGTGGGGTGGCCTGAGTCTCGACCGGAATCGGGGCGCGCCGCGGCGCCACCTCGCCGGCCTTGGACGGAGTCTGACGGGTGGAGCGTTGGGACCGGATGGCGTTCAGGCGCTTCTGCATCTCTTCCCGTTTTTTCTTGATATCTTCAGCTGTTTTGGGCGCGGGGGTGTCGGTCTGCTTTTCTTCGGGCTCGGTGTCCTGCGTGAAGGCGGCGCCGCTCGGATTGGCGTGCGCGACGGGCCATACCGCCGGACCCGCCGGCAGGCAGGAGATGAATGCGCCGAGCGCCAGAACCAGGATCATTCGATTCGTCATATTGAGAACTCCTATCCTTGATTGACCGATGGGCGCGGATCAATTGGTCTTGCGCTGGCCGGCGCGGAAGAAACTGGACCGTTGTGACGGGGTCGTGGGAGATGCGCCGGTTCGGGAGCGGGATTGCGACGTGCTGCTGCGCCGGTTCAAAAAATCCCGGGTGTTGCCGGTCCGGGAGCGCGCGGACGTCGGGGATGTCACCGTCGAGGCCGAGGTCTTCGGCGGCGCCACCTCAGCCGAGGCCGACGTGGATGCAGGCCGGCTGGCTGCCGATTTGCCGGATGCGCTGCCGATGGTCAGAACGTCGGACTTGCCCTTCGCCTGGCTGGAGCCGGACGCTTTCTGGGCCCGGCGCTTGGTGGGATCGTGGAACAGGACTTCCTCGCGGGCCTCTCCGGACACGAGGACGATCCGGTCGTCGCGGATGGCTTCAAGCCGCCAGATGTCGTCCCACGTGTCGCCTTCCGCCAGCTGAACCGCGCGGCCGCCTTCGTCCCCGCCTTTTGAGGGTCGGGCCTGGACGTACTGCCGACCCTCAATGGCAATGACTCCCATGATCTCGGGCGGGTTGGTCAGCCGGACGGCCGCTGTGGCTTGCTCGTTGGCTTTCGGCAGGACCATGTTGCGATCCCGGTGAAACAGGTTGTTGTCGGAGATGAAACTCAGTTCATTCGCCGACATGGTGGCGCGGACGGGCTGAACGTCGACCGCCGGAAATTCCGAAGCAGGCGGCTTGATCCGCTCCATGAGCTTCTGCAGGTTGTGTTGCTGGTTCCAGCGGTCCCAGTCCAGTTTAAGCTTGTAGGTCAGTCCCGCCATGCACAACACCAGGACAATATTGGCCAGAATAATGGGTCGTTTCATGATCGGCCTCCCGGGGGATTGACAGCCAGGCGGGCCTGGCTGGAACTTTTCTTTTTATCGACTCCGGATTCGTCCGGTTTGAAAATCATGGTCATGATGACGATATCCGGATTGATTTCCTTGTCGGGCCGGACGTTCCAGGCGCGGACTTCCAATCGCTCCACCACCATGAACTTCGGATGCCCTTCGATCGAGGCCAGCATCGCCATCAACTTGTCGGGCGTGCACTTGAGCGATGCCCGCACGCGGAGCTTGAGGAAATTGCTCATGAAGGGATTTTGCTTCACCTTCTCGGTGTCGAACCGCTCGGGTTTCAGTGAGGCATCGATCCGTGAAACGTTGATCCCGTGCTGCTCGGCCAGCGTGTTGATTACCCGGTGCAGCTCGGAGGTCACCTGGGTGGGATCGGTGCCCTCGATCATGATCGACCGAAAACTATCTTCGGCGGCCATCAGCCGAGCCAGCGACTGCTGATATTGATCCTTCTGGCGGATGATCTCCGCCTTGCGGATCAAATCGCCCTCCAACTGGCTCTTGTCGGTTTCGAGCTGCCGGGCGTATTCGACCAGCGGCAGCACCCCGTACCAGGCGACCGCCAACAGCGCGACGATCACGCCGCCGATGAGAATGACCCGCCGGTCCCTGCGTGAGATGTTCACGTCATTCCTCCAGCAGTTGGATCTCGAAGCGGAAGTGTTCGAGCCCTTCCTTGGTCTTGGTGATGGACCCCTGCAGATTGATGCCCTTGAAAAACCGGATGGCGGTCAGTCGTGTCTGCAAGTCCAGCACCGAGTCGGTGTACCCGCTGACAATCAGGTTGTTCGCGCGGACATATTCGCTGAGATACGTTTTGTCGCCCGCCTTTTCAGTCAGCTCGCGCAGGATGTCCAGATCGGAAATCGGTTTCTTGATCACGTTCTGATAGGTGTCCAGTTGGTTGCGGACGCGGACAATGTTTCGGCGCAACTGCATGGTGCCACGATACTCCCGGTCGATCTTGGCAATGTTTCGCTGGAGCTGGTCATTGTAAGACGACTCCTGGAAATAGACGCGCGTGAAACTGATCCCCAGCAAGATGACCAGACCCGCCGCCAGGATAAGCGTCGGCACCAGCGTGATCGACGACGACTTTTCCCGCCATTCGGCGGGGATAAGGTTGAAGGAGCGGCGGTTGTAATCCAGCGCCTGGAGGGCCACGGAGAGCGGTTTGAGATTCTGCGTGGTCCGTTCCGGAAAGGGGGAGCATTCCTTGAGGTACCGGAGGAAGGGATACTCGCCCTCCACCAACTGATCCTGCCAGTTGGGATCGGAGATGTTGAGCATCACGTCGATGTCCTGGTCATCCGCAAGCTGGATCAGCGATGCGCACCGCTCCACTTCCTTGAGCACGTTCTGGATGTTTTTGTTGGCCGGGTTGATCCACGCCAGCTTGAAGTACGTGAACCGGCCGTCCTGGAAGACGTGCACGGCGAAGTTGTTCAGATCCAGGTCGGCGATGAACACAGGAGTCTGTGCGGCCTGGCCGGATTTTTTGAGCAGGCGCTCGAAACCGAGCGCGGTCAGCGTCATCGCCTGGGGGGCCAGGCCCAGTTGCCGCAGCAAATCGAGCAGCTTGCGCACGCGCTCGCGGGGGATGATGTAGAGATCGACCTCGAAGGACTTGCCGTCCGCGCCGCGCCGGACGATTCGTTCGGCGCAGAACTCCTCGGTGTCGGAGGGCACCACGTTCATGATCTGGAGCCGGATCGCCTGTTCCAGATTGTCCTCGGCTTCGGCCGGCAGGATCAGGCGCCGGAACGCGAGCTGATCCGGCGCGAGGCCGACGACCACGTTCTCCGGCTTGATTTTCAGGCCGGCGAAGAAATCCTCGAGCTCCGAACGAAACACCAGCGGGTCTTTCTGGGACAGACCGCTCAACGTCAATCCGCCCAGAAAGTGAATGTCACCGAGGCTGCGGGCGACAACCTCGATGTCCAGATCATCGTCGTGATAGAACACGCCGATGGCTTTTTTCAGGTACATCATGGCAATCCCTGTTCCTCCGAGAGTTCGAAATCAGCTTGTTCCACTTGATAGTTTTCGTTCCAGTATACGATGCTGTGTTTGAGCGGGTAGCGCGGGTTGAGCCGGACAATCGCCAAGATCGTCTTTTGGAGTTTTGAGTTCTTCATTTTGGCGGTGGAAATCAGCGAAAAATATGACGATTGGACCGGGGGCCGGGTCACGATGGGCGTCTTGAGCTGCTCCATGCCGGGTGACTCGGGCACCCGCGTGTTGAAATCCTGCTGGTCCTTGAAGGGACGCTCCTGCCGCTCGACGATGATTCGCCGGGCCATCTCGGGCGGGAACCCGATAGTCAGCAACACGGTGTACGGCGCCGAGTTGATGTTGACGCCGGCGCCGGAGCCATAGACGCTGACGCACTGGTTAAGACCCGGCATGTGGCGCAAGTTGCCGGACGCATCCTCGTAGGTGTAGCCGTAGAACAACTGGGGATCGATTTCGCGGACCAGCAGCAGCTCCTCGATGGTATCCATGGGGCCGTTTTTTGCGGCGTACGGATTTTCCAGACTCAGGTAGTATTCGGATTCGGCGCCGTTGGCGTGATAGTCATCATCGATGTCGCACCAGTCGAGAATGGAGTCTGAGATGATGTCGGCCCGGTCATCCGCCAGGCCGAGACCGACCAGCAGGCTGAGCAGCAGGTCCTTGTTGGCGCGGTTGATGTTGATCTTGCCGTCTTCGTCGTGGATCGCCACCTCCACGTCGGCCACATCGGCATGGAGCATCACCTTGCCGAGGTCGATGTCGCGGGGTTCCAGCTCGGCTTCGGCAGAAAACGACGAGCCGCCGCCCTCGAGGCGGAACACGATCAGCTTGTAGATCGTTTCGGAGATGCCGGCTTGGGCGAGATAGTAGGCCTGGGTCAGACCGCGCGTGTTCGATACGGCGTTGGCTTCCACCCGGACGGTCTTGGCGAAGCTGATGCAGAGGATGCTCATGGCCGTGAGCATCCACAGCATCGCGATGAGAACCGAGCCCCGCCGGGTGCGCCTACCTGGTTGCATTCGGCATCCTCCGCGGCACGCGGCCAGTGGGTTGATTGCCTTTGCTCCGGATGGGGACCAGAATTTCCCCTTCCGGAAACCGCATTTTGGCTTCGGGCAGGAACCGGTAGCGGATGCGGACCGCCTCCGGCAAATCGCCCATCTCATCGACCTTCCATACGGGATACCATTGCTTGACCTGTTCCTCGTCCGGCACGACGCCGGCCTGCGACAGGTCGAGCCCGTAGAATTCGAAGGAAACCTCCGCCAGATGATCGAGCAGGGTGTAGCGATACACGTTCTCCGGCGCCAGTTGGGCGCCATCCGCCGCCAGCGGGTTAATGCCGGTGTACGGTTTCTCCAGTTCGATCAAGGCGACGCCGTCGCCGCTGAGGGACGGTTCGACCCCATAGGCCACGAAGCAGAGGCCGGGGATGGCGTTGAACCGAAGTGAAAACAGGGTGACGAAAGCGACCTGCTGGTCGCTGCCCACAAAGTAAGGGATTTTGGCGGCGACCATGCGCTGGGGCCCTGGTTGGGCCTGGGCGGATTCGATATCCTCCTCGACCGGCACCACCGGGTAAATGGAGATGATCTGCCGCCGGATCAGCTCAAAGACGCTGCGCAGCCGCTCGCTTTGCTGGATGTTTTCGTGGCCGCGTCGCCAGCTGCGGGTGACCATGGCGAAGCCGGAGTAGAGGACGGTGCAGATGATGGCGAACAGCGTCACCGCCACCAGCACTTCCAGCAGGCTGAATCCCCTGGGGGAGACGACGCGCCTAGCGGCCATAGGGCGCCCTCCTGCCCGACAGCCGGCCGGGTTCGCCCACGCCCGGTTTGGGCACGAGCTTGATGGTGAACAGCCGGACCTCACGCCGCTTGCCTTGGCTGGCGTACGTGACGGTGAGGCGGATGTGGAGGAGCCGGGTGGAGAGCTTGCTCTTGTCGATGGTCAGGTCGTCCACCTCGCGGGTTTCCATCACGGCGCGCCAGCTGTAATTGTCGTCCCACGAGCCGTCCAGCGACCCGTCCGCGATCACGCTCTCGTCGATGAGCAACTCGTTCATCTTGTTCTGCGCCAGCTGGAGGGCGATGTGGTACACGTTGACCTGGTTGATGTTTCGTAAAGAGTATGAAAACGCCTGGATGATGGCGCCGAAGATCACACCGACCAGCACCACCGCGATCACCACCTCCAGCAGGGAGAAGCCGGCGCTGGCGCGCCGGCGGCGGAGGCGGGTTCCGGTCGCCCGGCTGTCAGGGGTTGAATATTTCATCGTCAAATCCAACTTCACCGGGCGCGTAAATGCGGGTGTTGCCGGTGAGGATGTCGGTCCTGAGCCGGAACTGGCGGCCACTCTCGTGGCGGACCACCATGGCGACGCCGGTGCAGCGCCCGTCGGGGTAGAACCAGACCACCGTCCGGTTGTCCGCGACGTCGAGCCCGTCCAGGATGAGGCGGGCGAACACGGCCTTCTCGTACAGGCGGTAGTGTTTGATGGATTGTCCCCGGCGGTTGAAGATCGTCAAGTCGCTTTCCTGCTTTCGCAGCACCACGGCCACGGTTTCCTGCTCCGCCATGGACTTTTCCCGGGCATACTTCAGCAGGGCCGCCAGCTCCCGGACGGCGCTTTCCATCCGGGTTTTTTCCAGCGTGGCGCGCAACGGCGGATAGGCGACAAGGCCGGTGACGGCCAGAATGGCCAACACCACCACCACCTCCACATAAGTGAATCCGCTGCGGCGCCCGCTCATTGATCACTCCCAGTTGGTGATGTCGTCGGCGGTGCCCGCCTGGCCGTCCTGTCCCTTGGAATACAAGTCGAACTCGTTGTTGTGGGAACCCGGGAAAAGGTAAATGTAATCCGCCTGCCAGGGATCCTTGGGCACTCGCATCTTGTTCAGATAGGGCCCCGCCCACAGCTCCGAGCCGTCCGGGTTCTCGACGAGCGCCTTGAGCCCCTCCTCGGTGGTGGGCAGGCGGCCCATGTCGGTGCTGAAACTGAGCAGGGACGCCTCCAGCTGCTGGATCTGGGTCTTGGCTGCGATCTTCTGGCCCTGGGTCAGCCGGCGCCACGCGCTTGGGCCCACGATGCCGACGATGAGACCCAGAATGACAAGCACCACCATCAGCTCGATCAAGCTGAATCCCTTCGGTTGGTGCCGACGACGTTCCCGTTTTTCGCTCATGGCTTCTCCTACATCGGAATCTCGCTGATGCTGAATATCGAAAACACCATGGTGATGACGATCAAGCCCACCACCAGCCCCATGAGCAGGATCATGGCGGGTTCGAACAGGCCGATCAACCGCTTGACCTCCACCCGGGCATCGTTTTCGAACACTTCGGCGGCCTGGGTGAGCATGGCCGCCAGGTTGCCGGTCTCTTCGCCGACTTCGATCAGGTGCAACGACAGGGGCGGAAAGACGCCGGTCTTCCGCATGGGACCCACCAGCCCGTCGCCCTTCTTCACGCCGTTTTTGATGGGCTCGATGGATTCCGCGATGATCTGGTTGTTGAGGATCTCCTTGACCAGCGTGAGCGCATGGACCAGCGGGACGGCGCTCTGCAGCAGGGTGCCCAACGTCCGGTTGAACCGCGCGACTTCCACCAGGCTGACCAGCCGGCCGAAGACGGGCGTCTTCAGCAGCCGCTCGTCCCAGATCCGACGGCCGCGGGGCGTCCGGTGCCAGCGGACGAACCCCAGGACGGCGAGGACGATGACGCCCAGCAGCGCCCACCACCAGCCGGTGAAGAAATCGCTGATCGTCATCAGCGCCTGCATGGGCAGGGGGATCGGCGCCCGCGAGCTTTCGAAGATCTGCGCGAATTTGGGGATCACAAAAAGGAACATCACCAGGAGCGACACGATCATCATCGAAGAAACAATGACCGGGTAGATCAACGAGGTCGCCAGGTAGGTCCTGAGTTCGACGCTCCGCTCGAGGTAGGCGCTGACCTCCTCCAGAACCTGCGGCACCACTCCGCCCGACTCGCCCGCGCGGATCATGTTCACGTAAACTTTGGGGAACACGTCGGGATGCTCGGCCATGGCATCCGCCAGGGTCTTGCCGCCCTTGATCTTGCCGATGACGTCGTGGATGACCTCCTGCAGCACGCCCTTCTCCGTGAGCTGCTCGAGGATCATCAGGCTGCGGTCCAGCGGCAGGCCCGCCCGGAGCAGGGTCTTCAACTCCTGGGTGAACAGCAGCAGATCCTTGGTCCGGACCTTGCGCCGGTGGCGGGCCGATACGCCGAGCGCGAACAAGGACGGGCCGCCTTTCGGTCCCGCGGTGATGCGGAGCGGCAGATAGCCCAGGTCCTGCAGCTTGACCAGAACGGCCCGCTCGTTTTCGGCCTCGATCTGGCCTTCGACGACCTTGCCCTCGCGGGTGGTGGCTTTGTAGGTGAATGCCGACATGGTTCCTCGTGCGTTTCGCCTACACGTCCTGGGTGACGCGCAACACTTCGGCCAGGGTGGTCGACCCCTGGAGGACCTTCAGAAAGCCGTCCTCCTGGATGGTGCGCATGCCCTGCTGAATGGCCATCTTGCGGATCTCGGACGCCGGGGCACGGCTGATGGTCAGATGCTTGACCTCTTCGGTCATGTTCATCAGCTCAAAGATCCCGATGCGGCCGTGGTACCCGGTGCCGGAGCAACTGGGGCACCCCTTTCCCTCATGGAACATCGTGTCGGCCGGAAAGTCGAACTGCTTGAGCAGCGCCGTTTCGGGCCGGACCGGCTGCTTGCACTCCTCGCAGATGACCCGGACCAGGCGCTGGGCCAGAATGCCCAGGATCGAGGACGCCAGCAGATAGTCTTCCGCGCCCATGTCAATGAGGCGGGCGATGGCGCCCGGCGCGTCGTTCGTGTGGAGCGTGGAGAACACCAGGTGGCCCGTGAGGGCCGCCCGGATGGCGATTTCCGCGGTCTCGAGGTCGCGGATTTCACCCACCATGATGACATCCGGGTCCTGGCGCACGATGTGGCGCAGGCCGCTGGCGAACGTGAGGCCGATCTGGGGATTGACGTGGATCTGGTTCACGCCTTCAATCTGGTATTCCACCGGATCTTCGATGGTGATGATCTTCTTGTCGGGCAGGTTGATCTTCTTGAGCGACCCGTAGAGCGTGGTGGACTTGCCGCTGCCGGTGGGACCCGTCACCAGGAACATGCCGTAGGGGCGGCGGATGATCTGGTGGACTGTGTTCAAGGTGTCACTCAGGAAGCCCAGCTTGGCCAGGTCGTAGTGGGCGGCCGAGCCCTTGTCCAGGATGCGCAGGACGACGCTCTCGCCGAACAGGGTGGGCAGGGTCGAGACGCGCAGGTCGATCTCCTTGCCCAGGACGCGCAGTTTGATGCGGCCGTCCTGGGGGAGCCGCCGCTCGGCGATGTTCAGCTTGGCCATGAGCTTGATGCGGGAGATGATCGCCGCCTTGAGGTGCTTGGGCGGGGACTCGATGTCATGGAGGATGCCGTCGATGCGGAACCGGACCTTGAATTCCTTCTCGAAAGGCTCCACGTGGATGTCGCTGGAACGGCTCTCCACGGCCTTCTGGAGAAACAGATTGACCAGGCGGATCACCGGCGCCTCCGAGGCCAGGTCCTTGAGGTGCTCGATGTCTTCGACGTCCTCGAGGCCGGCCATCTCGCCGTCGCCGATCCCCTCGATGATCCGTTCCATGTCGGACGCGGCGCCGCCGTACAGCCGGTCGATGAGATCCATGATTTCCGACTCGACGGCGAGGTAGGTCTTGATCTCGTGCTGGGTGAGCTGGCGGATGGTGTTGACCAAGGCGTAGTCGTTGGGGTAGACGCAGGCGATGCTCAGCAGGCCGCCTTCGAAATGAACCGGGAGGAACCGGTTGAACTTCATGAAATTGATGCTGAAGGTGTTTTCGATGACCGGAACCGGTGGGATCATCTCGGGGATCAGAATGGGGATCTCCAACTGGAGGCTCAGCTCCTGCAACAGGTCCTTCTCGGAAATGTAGCCGAGCTCGCAGAGGATCCGGCCGATCTTGTCCCGCGATTCCTTCTGCAGGTTGAGCGCGGTCTTGAGTTCGTCGGCGGTGACGAGGCTCTTCTCCAGCAGGATCTCGCCGATTCTCTTCTTCTGCTTGATGTCGGACAGTTTAATACTCAAGATAGACGATCCTTTTCTTGAATTCCTCGGCGTTGATTTTGGCCTTCTGGAGCTGGCCGAGGTCGTCCCGGCTGGCCGTCACGACCAAGACGTGTCCGGATTGCACATTCGGGTCCACCGAGCGGGATAAAACGTGGGCAATTATACTGATTTTGTGCCGGCCGGGCAACTGCCGGAAACCCGATCCGTATTGGCTGAGCACCTCCGCGGCGCACCGTCGCAGGAGCTGGACCGTCTTGCCGAGATCGGGTTCGTTGCCGCCGGCGCTCCGGCCGGCTTGCGTGGATTTCGGGAACAGGATCATCGAACGGTTCAGGTTGACGGTGTACGTGAAGGTGACGCCGTAGCCCTCCAGGTAGGCGCCCCGGACTTTCTCGGCGATGAACAGGGGATTCTGCATGTTCTGGCGCAGCGAGGTGTTGAGAATGTTTTCAAACAGTTCGCATTCCCGCCGCAGCTGGTCCAGGTCAACATCCGGGGAGCCCGCGCCGAACAGGCCGGCTGTCCCGCACAAACCGATGATCAGGCACAGGACAGCAGAATGATGACTTCCGCGCATCATGACAACCTCTATCGGGGCTGGATTCGGGTGCGGTAATCCGCTTGTTGCAGGGACAGTTCCAGCAATTGATTGTTGCGCTCGATCTGGTCCATGTAAATCTCCTTCACCAGGTCGAAGCCCTGCTGGATGGCCTGGCGGTCGCGGTACCGTTCCTCCTCGAGCCGGAAATGAACATTTTGCATGGCGTCCATGAACCGGCCCATCTGCCGGGTTTCGCTTTCGGCGATCATCTGATCCACCGTCCGCAGCCAGTCCGGGTCGGCCGCCGCCGGCGGGGCCGGCCCGGCGCCCAAACGGATTTCCACCGCATGGTCGTTATAGCTGACCTGTACCGGCGTGACGGCCGCCAGGACGCCGGCGGCGATCACGAGCAGGGCGGCGGCGGCCGTCAGCCAGGAGATCCGGGGGAAATGAAGCAGCGGTCGGCCTGCGCCCTTGGCCGCATGCGCCGGCACGCGGCCGGGATCCGCCGTCGGGACATCATCCCAGGCGGCGATGAACCGCCGGGTGGTGCCCATTTCCTGCAGTTCGGCCCGGCAGCGGGGACAGCCGGCCAGGTGGCTGTCCAGAGCGTCGCGGTCGGCGCCTTGGGGGAGTTCCTCGTAAATCAGATCCAACAAATGTTCTCGGGCTTGATCGCAATTCATGGCACACCTACGGCCGAATGATTTTAATGATCTCCCGTTTGAGGCTTGCCAGCCCCAGGTACATCCGGGATTTGATCGTCGAGATCGGAGCGTCCAGCACGTCGGCAATTTCGTGGAATCGCAATCCGGAGTACTCTTTCAATACAATCACCTCGCGCTGCTTCGGCTCGATCCGGTCCAGCGCCAGGCGGACCGCCCGGGCCATCTCCTGCTTGGACAGGCACTCTTCCGGGGAGAGCGATGGATTGAGTGTGAGTGATTGGTAACTGTCCTTGAGCTCGTTGTTTTCATGAGTCTGCGCATCCAGCGATTCCATCTGCCGGTTGCGCTGCTTGCGCATCCGCATCCGGCCGTGATTGAGGGCGATTTTGTAGATCCACGAGGAGAACCGGGCCGGATCCTTCAAATCGCCAAGCCGCCGGGCGACGGTCTGGAACGTTTCCTGAGCCAGCTCGGCGGCGTCATCCTGACTGCCGGTGCATCGGTACAGAAAATTGACGATGGGCCGGTGCCACCGATCCATAATCGCCTGGAACGCGCGGTCGTCGCCTTCCAGAAACCGCCGGATGTCTTCCGCTTCGCCGCTACTCATTCAGGGCAGTCCCGGGGCCAAAATGAAAGATGTCATTCTATCAAAAAAAGGCGAAAGGACTTTACTTTTCTGGCGAAACGCACAAGCCGCCCCTTCGTTGAAAGGCCGTCGGCGGACTGCGTCGGAAAATCGGGGTTGAAATGCTCCGGCGATTCTGATACAAACTGGCTTTTCGAAAATTCACTCGAAAGGCGGACAATCGTGGGCGAATATAAGGTCAAGATTTCCGGCATCAGCATGTACGTCCCGGAGCGCGTCCTGACAAACGCGGATCTGGAGCGCATGGTGGACACCACCAACGAATGGATCCTGGAGCGCACCGGCATCCACGAGCGGCATATCGTGGAGAAGGGGCAGGCCACCTCCGATCTCGCCGCCCAGGCCATTCTGCGGTTATGCGACACCAGGGGCATCGAACCCAAGGATATCGATCTGATCATCATCCCGTCGGTGACGCCCGACATGTTTTTCCCCTCCACCGCGTGCGTGGTGCAGCAAAAGATCGGCGCCAAGAACGCCTGGGGCTTTGACCTGTCGGGCGCCTGCTCCGGTTTCATCTTCGCCCTCTCGGTCGGTGAAAAATTCGTCCGTACGGGCACTCACAAACGGGTGGTGGTCGTCGGCGCCGAGACCATGTCCTCGATCGTCGATTACACCGACCGGGCCACCTGCGTGCTCTTCGGCGACGGCGCCGGCGCCGCCCTGCTGGAGCCGGCGGCCGACGATGAGGTCGGGTTGGTCGATTTCGTGCTGCGCACCGACGGGTCGGGTGGCAAGTTCCTCTACATGCCCGGCGGCGGCAGCCTCAACCCGCCGAGCCATGAGACCGTGGACAAGAAGATGCACACCATCCACCAGGAGGGCCGCCAGGTCTTCAAGTTCGCGGTTACCGAGATGGCCAACGTCTCCGAAGAGATTCTGCGGCGCCACAACCTGACGCCCCAGCAGCTCAAGCTGTTCGTTCCCCACCAGGCCAACCTGCGCATCATCTCCGCCACGGCTGAGCGGCTGGGTTTGCGCGACGACCAGGTCATCGTCAACATCGAACGCTTCGGGAACACGACATCGGCCACGATCCCCATCTGCCTGTACGAGGCCGCCCGGGACGGCCGCATCCAGAAGGGGGACTGGGTCGTGCTGGCCAGTTTCGGCGCCGGGTTCACCTGGGGCAGTTCCCTGTTGCGCTGGGAAATCTGATCCCCGGCCGGCCTGGCGTCGGGAACCTCTCCCGTTGTCGCCGGGCGCGGGCTCCGCTATAATGCTGGAAAACAGCAGGCGGTGCCCCATGAGCGATCCCCGACTCCGGAACATTCTGTTCACGACAGACTTCTCCGAGGCATCCGAGACGGCCTTGCCCTACGCGTCGGCACTGGCCGCCATGTCCGGAGCCACACTCCACCTGTTCCACGCGGTGACTCCCCACGACTACGATCCGCAGCGCGTCGCCGACGAGTTCGCTTCCCTGACGCGGTTTTTTGAAGCCGAAGAAGGCCATGCCCGGGACAAGCTGGCCGGCTGCTCCGGTACGGCCGCCGGCGGCCGCATCCGGACCGTCCAGGAAACGCGCCGGGGGTTCAGTGTCCCCGCCCTGATCATGGATTACGCCGCCGAGCAGGCGATCGATCTGATCGTGATGTCCACCCATGGCCGACGCAGCCTCGAACAGGTGGTATTCGGCAGCGTCGCCGAGGCGGTGCTGCGCCGCTGTCCCTGTCCCGCCTGGCTGGTGCGGCAGGGCATGCGACCGTGCCTGGCGCCGGACGGCCGGGGCCTGCACCTGGATCACGTGCTCATCCCCACCGATTTTTCCGCCAACTCCACCCGGCCCATGGGGTGGCTCCCCGTGATCCGCGGGGCCGACGGCCCGCACGTCCACCTGCTGCACGCGGTGGAGGCGCGGTTCCATCCGGCGTACTACGCCGGCGGAGTCGAGTCCATCTTCGAGTTGGATCCGGAGGCGCGGGGCCGGATGGAGGAGAAAATCCGCCGACTGTTTGATTTGCCGGAAACCGGCGGACCCCACACCACCATCGCGTTGCGGGAAGGCTCGCCGCCGGCGACCATCATCAACTACATCACCGAAGCGGCGATCGATCTGGTCATCCTGTCCAACAACGGTTACGACGAGGTTGAGGATTACGTGGTGGGCAGCACGACGGAGCGGGTCATCCGGCGGTCAACGGTCCCGGTCCTCGTGGTTTGAGCTCCCGCACCAGCGCAGCCTGCAGCGCCAGCATCCGGCCGGCGTCGGTCTCATGATCGTGTCCGAGCAGGTGCAGCAGGCCGTGGAGGTGCAGGACGGCCAGTTCGTCCTCGAGCGCGACCCCGTCCGCCCGCGCGTGTTCGGCCGCCACTTCCGGCGCGATAAAGATGTCTCCCAGGTAGATCCGCCCGTCTTCGCCGGGATCTGCGGTGGGGAACGAGAGCACGTCCGTCGGCTGATCCAGGTTGCGGTAGAGCCGGTTCAACTCCCGGATCCTGGCCGCGCGGCAATACACCACCGTCAGCAGGGATCCGGAGACGTCCAGCCGACGCATGGCGTGCAGGAGCAGCCGGCGAAACACCTTCGTGGATAGCCGGTGCTGACGCTGGAGATTTTTGAAGTATACCGTGTTCATTGACTTCTCCGGTTGCCGGATGTCCGCCATGCGGCTGCCGTCCGTCCGGCGTCAGCGAGCGGCTGGGCCGGATGGCGGGTTGTCGGCAGCGCCGCTGAAGAATCCTTCGAACAGCCAATCGGGCGGCAGATGCCGGACCCGTCGCACCTCCAGCCGCGGACACGCCGCCAGTTCCAGCACCCCGATGTCGCCCACCAGCGGCAGCGACCGCTCGCCGAGGAGCATGGGCGCGAAATAGAAACAGAACTCATCGGCCAGCCCGGCGCGGATGAAGCCGGCCAACGTCCGGCTGCCTCCCTCCACCAGCACCGACGTGACGCCGGTGGCGGACAGGTGCCGCAGGATCGCGGTGAGGTCCAGCCCGCCTGCGGATGCTGTTTCGACGGGGACGAGCGTCACCCCGCGGGCGGCCAGGGCGTCACGGGGTTGAGTCGGCGCGCCGGACGCGCAGTACACCCGGACCGGCGCCTCACCGGCGGTGGCCGCCAACCGCGAGTCCGCCGGGAGGCGGAGGACCGGATCGATGACAACCCTGACCGGCGGCCGTCCCGGCTGACGGGTGTGCCGGCAGGTCAGTTGCGGATCGTCGGCCAGGATGGTCCCGACGCCCACGAGGATCGCGTCGTGGCGGTAGCGCAGCCAGTGGGCGTGCCGGCGGGCCTGCGCGCCGGTGATCCAGCGCGACCGGGCCGACAGGGGTGCCAGCCGGCCGTCGAGGGTGGCGGCCGCCTTGAGCGTCACCCAGGGCCGGTGGCGGGTCACGTGACTGACGAAAGCGCGGTTGAGGAGTCGGAACGGTTCCGGCTCGTCAGTCAGGACCACCGGAATCCCGGCGCTTCGAAGGGCCGCGATGCCGCCGCCCGCCACCAAAGGATTGGGATCCACCATGCCGCAGAACACACGCCGGATCCCGGCGGCCACGATCGCGTCGGTGCAGGGTGGCGTGCGGCCGTGATGGCAGCACGGCTCCAGGGTCACATAGAGGTCGGCGCCGCGGGCGGCGGCGCCGGCGGCATCCAGCGCCACCCGCTCGGCATGGCGGCGTTCGGCGTAGACGTGAAAGCCCTCCCCCACCACGGCGCCGGCCCGGACCACCACGGCGCCCACCATCGGATTGGGGCTGGCGCGCCCGGTGCCCAGCCGGGCGAGGCGCAGGGCGCGGCGCATGTGATCAGGATGGGTCGGCATCGAGCTTGCGGACGCGGACGCGGTGGATTTTCCGGCTGTCGACGGCGAGCACCTGGATCTCCAGACCGTCGATCCGCAGTACCTCGTCGTGCTTCGGGAGGCGGCCGAGCTCCTTGATGATCAGACCGGCGATGGTATTGTAGCCCTCTTCCTCCAGGTCCACGCCGAGAGTTTCCTGGACGTCCCACAGGTCGGTGTCGCCGTTCATCAGGTACGTGTTCTCGCCGTCGGCGTGGATGTCCACCTCGACGGGCTGGTCCTCGTCCCGGATTTCCCCGACGATCTCCTCCAGGATGTCTTCGAGCGTGACCAGTCCCGCCACGCCCCCGTACTCGTCCACCACGATGCACATCTGCTCGCCTTTGGCCTGCATCTCGCGGAGCAACTCGGCCACCCGTTTCGTTTCCGGCACGAAGAGGGCGGGGCGGATGAGACCCTTGAGTGACGTGCCCGGATCCTGGGATGAATAACCGGCCAGCAGGTGCCGGACGTACACCACGCCGACGATGGCGTCGATGGAGCCCTCGAAGACCGGGATCCGGCTGTGGCGCGATTTGACAATCAACGCCCGCAGTTCCTCCTGCGTGGCGTTCACGGGAATGGCGACGATCTCGGTGCGCGGGACCATGATCTCGCGGGCGATCGTGTCGCCCAGTTCGACGACCTGCTGGATGATCCGGCTTTCCTCCTGCTCGAAGATGCCTTCCTCTTCGCCGACGTCCAGGAAGGCCTGGACCTCCTCGTCGGTGATTTCGTCCTCGCCGGCCTCGTTGTCGGCCGAGGCGGCGTGCCGCCGGGCCGCCAGGTGGATGATGGGGTAGGTGAGCGGGATGCCGATGACGAGCACCGGCCGCAGGAACGGCAGGAGGATCAGCAACACGCGCTCCGGCTCCGTGCCGGTGACGGCCCACGGCAGCCAATGGGACAGGATGAGCATCACGGCGACGGTCGTCAGCAGCGCCAGCGGGGCGGCGTACGGCACCTGGTGCAGGTTCAACAGAATCAGAATGAGAATGCCGACGGCGACGCGGATGGATTGCACGAAGAGCTGCAGGGGGATCTGGACACGGTACTTGCCCCGGTGAAGCTGGGCGAGGAACCGGTCGTCGCCCAGCCCCTTGCGGCGGTCTCTGAGGAGTTTGATGTCGACACGGGTGAGGCGGGACAGCACGTTCTCAATGATGGAATACAGCGCCAGGGCTGCCAGCGCGGCGGCCAACAGCGCCCAGATGACCAGTGCTACGGTGTCCGTGCTCATTCGAGAAAGGGTGGATCCTGCCGGATTATCAGCCCCGTTATATCATGGATCCGCGCCGGCTGACAAGGCGGATGCCCTCAGGAGTTGTCGTCGGGCGGCGCCGCCGGTCCGCCGGTTTCGTCGGGCAGCCGGTGCCGGCACTCGGGCCGGGGACATTCCAGAAAGGCGCCGTCCTTCTTCGTCTGTTTTTGCACCATGTAGGCGTGGCCGCAGGCGGGACAGGCCCGGGAGACCGGTCGCTGCCAGCTGGTGAAGTTGCAGGCGGGGTACTTGGAACAGCCGTAAAAGATTCGGCCCCGCTTGTTCTTGAGCATCACGATCTCGCCGGCGCAGCCGCTTTGCGGGCACGGCATGTTGATGCCGGGCTTCTTCTTGTAACGGCACGCGGGGTAGCCGCTGCAGGCGATGAACTTGCCGAACCGGCCGGAGCGCTCCACGAGGTGCTTGCCGCAGTCGGGACACTGCTCGTCCAGCACCCGGGCCGGAGCCTTGGCGGTCGGGGCGGTGGCCGCGTCGCCGTTGCCGTTGCCGTTGGTGACCGGCTTGCTGGTGCGGCATTCGGGGTAGCGTTCGCAGGCCATGAACTTGCCGAACCGGCCCCAACGGATCACCATGCCGGCGCCGCAGTTGGGGCAGCGCTCGTCGGTGGGGAGCTTCTCCCGCTTCAGGTTGGACATCTCGGCCTCGGCCTTCTGCAGCGTCCCGTCGAAGGCGCGGTAGAACCGCTGCAGCTCCACGAGCCAGTTCTGCTTCCCCGCCTCGATGAGGTCGAGACTCTTCTCCATGGTGGCGGTGTAGTTGTAGTCGAACAGGTCGGGAAAGCTTTGTATCAGCAAGTCGATGACGATCTCGCCGGTCTCGGTGGACCGGAACCGTCCCTCCTCCTTGATCACGTACTGGCGGTTCTGGATCACCGTCACGATCTGGGCGTACGTGCTGGGTCGCCCGATGCCCTTCTCTTCCAGCGCTTTGATGAGCGTGGCTTCGGTGTAGCGGGGGGGCGGCTGGGTGAATTGCTGCTCGGTCTGTAGTCGCTGGAGGCGCAACGCCTGACCCGCCTCCACCGGCGGCAGATTGGGATTGGCCGGATCGGCCTCCGTCGCGTCCTCCTCGGCCGTCTCCTGGTACACCTTCAGAAAGCCGGCGAACTGCGGCACGTCGCCGGTGGCCTGGAAGAGGCAGCGGCCGGCGGCGATCTTGATGTCGGTGTGGCGGAAGAGGGCCGGCTCCATCTGCGAGGCCACGCAGCGCTGCCAGATCAGCGTGTAGATCCTGAACTCGTCGGCCTTCAGGTGGGTACGCACGGAGGCCGGCGTGCGGGTGATGTCAGTGGGCCGGATCGCCTCGTGGGCGTCCTGCGCCAGGTCGGCCTTGGAGAAGCTGCGGGGCTTCTCGGGAAGGTACTCGTTCCCGTAGGTGTCCTGAATGTACGACCGGATCGATTCCAGCGCCGACGGGGCGACGCGGGTGGAGTCGGTACGCATGTAGGTGATGAGCCCCACGCTCCCCTCGCCGAGGTCGATCCCTTCGTAGAGCCGCTGGGCGATCTGCATGGTTTTGGCCGCCGGAAGCTTGAAGCGGCGATTGGCCTCCTGCTGGAGTTTGCTGGTGGTGAACGGCGGCTGCGGATGCTGCTTGCGGGTGGTGGCGCGCACCGACTCGACGACGAAGGCACCCGCCTCCAGCTCGCCCTGAAGCGCCTTCGCCTCAGCGGCGGTGCGCACGAGGAACTTCTGCCCGTCCAGTTTGACGGCCTTGGCGCGGAACGCCGGTGGCAGGGCGGCCTCCAGGTGGGCGGTGAAGACCCAGTACTCATCCTTCCGGAACGCGTTGATCTCGCGCTCGCGGTCCACGATGAGGCGCAGGGCGACCGTCTGGACGCGCCCCGCCGACAGTCCCCGGCGGACCTTGCGCCACAGGAGCGGGCTGATCTTGTAACCCACCAGCCGGTCCAGGATGCGCCGGGTGTTCTGCGACTTGACCAGGTTCTCGTCGATCCGGCCCGGCGTTTCAAAGGCCTGGCGGATGGCGTCACGGGTGATCTCGTTGAACATGACCCGGAAGACCTTGTCGTTGGCCGCCTCGATCTCCTCGAAAATGTGCTGGCAGATCGCCTCCCCCTCGCGGTCGGGGTCCGCCGCGAGGTAGATCACGTCGGCCTTGTCCGCGGCCTTGCGCAGGTTTTTGACGATCGCTTCTTTGCCCGGGATGATTTCGTAGTCGGTTTTGAAGCCGTGGGCAGGGTCGACGCCGAGCCGCTTTTTGGGCAGGTCCTTGATGTGGCCCACGGACGCGAGCACCGTGTACTCGCCGCCGAGATACCGTTCAATGGTCCGGGCCTTGGCCGGGGATTCGACTATGACTAGAGACTTGGGTTTCAAGCGCTACCTCACGTTCCGGAGATAATACTGTCCGGGAAGTTCCTGGATCAGGTTGTTGAACTGGAGTTGCAGCAGGGCGGCTCCCAGTTTCCCCATGGATAGACCCGTGCGGTACAGCAGGTCATCCAGGTGGACCTTCCGGTCAAAAAGCACGTGTTTATATACCGCCTCTTCGTCGTTTGTCAAACGGAGATTTTCCGCGCCGCCGCCGAGGGGCCGTTCCGCCGCCGCCGGATCGCCGGCGGCCGGGCGGAGCCGTTCCTGCACCGGCCGGGGCAGCTCGTCGATCACGTCCGGCCAGATCTGCACCAGCTTGGCGCCCTGCTTGATGAGGTAGTTGGGCCCCACGCTCAGGGGGCTGTGCACGGGGCCCGGCACCGCGAAGAGCTCCCGGCCGTGCTCCAGCGCCAGGCGGGCGGTGATGAGGGAGCCGCTGCGCTGCGTCGCCTCGACGATGAGAGTGCCCAGGGCCAGGCCGCTGATGATGCGGTTGCGGATGGGAAAATTCTGTGGCGAGGGGTACAGCCCGGGTGGGAACTCGCTGACGAGGCACCCGCGCTCCAGGATCCGCCGGTGCAGGGCGGCGGACTGCTTGGGGTAGACGATGTCGATCCCGCAGCCGAGCACGGCGACGGTGCCGCCCGCCGCCTTCAGCGCGCCCACGTGGGCGCTGGAATCGATGCCCAGGGCCAGGCCGCTGACGATCACCAGGCCGGCGGCGGCCAGCCGGCTGGCGAATTCCTGCGCCACGGCCACGCCGTAATCCGATGCGCGCCGGGCGCCCACCACGGCCAGGCAGTCGCCGCCCAGGAGTGCGGGATCGCCCCGCAGGAACAGCACCAGCGGAGGGTCGTAGATGTGGCGCAACAGCTCCGGATAGCCCGGGTCGAACCAGTGGAGGATGGCGAACTCGCCGCGGGCGGCGCGATCCAGGATGCCGCCCGCGCGGCGCTCCAGCGCCCGCTGCTCGGCGCGGCTGACGGCGAGGCCCGACTCCCGCTGGACGAACAGCCAGAAGTTTTTGTCCACCGGCTCGGCCAGGAGGAAGGGCGCCCGCAGGACCAGCTCCATCAGCTTGCGCGGTCCGGCGCCGGGCAGGGCGTGCAGGAGCAGGAGATTGCGCGGTTCCACCGCGGGGGCTGCGTGCGTCGGGTCGGGTGGCATTGTGACTCCGGGGCGATTCGGTGTTCATTATTAATAACGGATGAGTCGGCGGGTGTTCGGAAAAAAGTTTGCCGTTTGCCTTCGGGGAGGGGGCGGGGCTACAATGCGGACTGGATTTCGCGCGGACGGTCACCCGATGCCCGGCTTTCCCCACACTCGCCTGTCGGCCGTGTCGTTCCTCAACGCGGCGCCGCTCGTCCACGGGCTGCGCCACGGCGCCCGTCCGCACTGGCTGAGCGTCGTCTTCCAGGAGCCGGCCCGCTGCGCGGACGCCGTGCGGCGGGGTGAATCGGACGGCGCCCTGCTGCCGGTGGTGGAGTGCGCGCGCATCCCGGACCTGGTGGTCCTGCCGGGCATCGCCATCGCCTCGCCGGGACCGGTGCGCAGCGTCGTGCTGGTCAGCCGATCGCCGCTGCCGGAGATCGAGCGGATCTGGCTGAGTCCCCACTCCCGCACTTCCGTGGCGCTGCTGCACGTCCTGCTGAAGCGGCGGCTGTCGGCAATGCCCGCCACGGAGATCCGTGAGACGGCCCCCGCGGCGCTCGGGCGGGGCGAGGCGGCCCTGATCATCGGCGACCAGGCCCTGACGGATGCGACGGCCGGGGTCGAGGTCCACGATTTGGCCACCCTGTGGCGCGAGTTCACCGGCCGCCCCTTCGTCTTCGCCGTCTGGGCGGTGCGCCGCGCGGCCTGCCATCCGGCGCTGGTGCGTTTTCTGGAGGCGAGCAAGGCCGAGGGCCTCCGCCGGCTCGATGAGATCGCCGCCGAGTTCAGCGTGCGGCTCGGCCGGCCGGCGGCGGAACTGCGCCGCTATCTGGGCGAGAACCTGTCGTACCATCTGGGCGAAGCCGAACTGGAGTCGGTCCGGCTGTTCCTGCGGCTCTGCCGGGAGGACGGACTGGTGGCGGCCGCCCCGGATCTGGAGATGGCCCATGCTGACTGACGTGTTCGTCCGCATCGAGCGCGGGGAGCGTCTCGGCCGCGCGGATGCCGTCCGGCTGGCGGAAGGAGCGTCCCTGCACGAGCTGGGTTACCTGGCCGACTGCACGCGCCGGCGGCTGCTGGGCGACCGGCCCGTCACCTACGTGGTGGACCGGAACATCAACTACACCAACGTCTGTTCCTCGAAATGCCGGTTCTGCGCGTTCTACCGCGACCCCGACGCGGCGGACGCCTACGTTCTGGAACCGGCGGTCATCCACCGGAAGATCGAGGAGACGCTCGCCGTAGGCGGGACGGGCATCCTCATGCAGGGCGGACTGCATCCCAGTCTCGACATCCGCTTCTTCGAGACGCTGCTCCACGGCATCCGCGAGCGCTACGCCGTCGACCTGCACTGTTTCTCCCCGCCGGAGATCGTTCACATCGCGGCCGTCTCGGGCATCACCCTGAAGGAGTGCCTGAGCCGGCTCATGGCCGCCGGTCTGGGCTCACTGCCGGGCGGCGGCGCCGAAATCCTCGACGACGCCGTGCGCGGCCGCATCAGTCCGCGCAAGTGCACCGCCGCCGAGTGGCTCCTCGTCATGGAGACCGCCCACGGCCTGGGGCTCCGCACCACCGCCACCATGATGTTCGGCTGCGGCGAGAACCTGGCCAGCCGCCTGAACCATCTGGAGTCGCTGCGGCGGCTGCAGGACCGGACCGGCGGGTTCGTCGCGTTCATCCCGTGGACGTTTCAGAGCGCTCGGACGGACCTGGGGGGCGAGGGCGGGCCGGAGGCCACGGCCGTCGAGTACCTGCGCTTTCTCTCCCTGAGCCGGATCTACCTGGACAACTTCCTGTCGGTGCAGTCGTCGTGGGTGACGCAGGGACTGAAGATCGGCCAAGTGGCGCTGGCGTTCGGGGCCAACGACATCGGCTCGGTGATGCTGGAGGAAAATGTCGTGGCCGCCACGGGCATCGTCAACCGCACGAACGAGGCGGAACTCCGCCGCCTCATCCACGACGCCGGCTTCACGCCCGCCCGTCGGAACAACCGCCACGAGATCATCGAGCCGCCGGCCGGCGGCGAGGCGGAGCGCTGACGGGCGCGTCGCGGCTGCGGCCGTTCCCGCTCCGCGTCCGACCGTGTTTTCGGTTGAAGCGGCCCGGGGGTTGTGCTATAAGGGGGAGCCCGGAAGCGATCTTTCCAGGAGAGGTGCTGGAGTGGCTGAACAGGGCTGCCTGCTAAGCAGTTGTACTCCGTCAAGGGGTACCGGGGGTTCGAATCCCCCCCTCTCCGCCAGATAAACGGCCTGCGTCACGCAGGCCTTTTTTTGTCCGACCCGCCGGTTCGGGAGGATGCGGTGCCGCTGGCCGTCGTGGAAATTTTTTACAGCATCCAGGGGGAATCCACGTTCGCCGGCTGCCCGTGCGTCTTCATCCGTCTCGCCGGGTGCAACCTGGACTGCCGCTACTGCGACACGCCCGCCGCCCGCGCGGGCGGCCGGGAGATGTCCGTGGATGCCGTGGTCACGGCGGTCGCCGCCTACGGCTGTCCGCTGGTGGAAGTGACGGGCGGCGAACCGCTGCTTCAGGATGGTGTGCCCGAACTGTGCCGCCGGTTGCTGGCGGACGGCCGCCGCGTGCTGCTGGAGACCAACGGCACGTTGCCGCTGGACGCGGTGGACGGCCGCGTCGTCCGGGTCATGGACGTCAAGACGCCCGGATCCGGAATGGTCCACAGCATGCGGGCGGAGAATCTGGACCTGCTGCGGCCGCCGGACCAGGTGAAATTTGTTCTGACCGACCGCGCGGACTACGAATGGGCGCGGGAGTTTGTCTTGACCCGTCCGCTGCCGCCCGGCGTGGACGTGCTGTTCGCGCCCGCGACCCCGGGTCTCCCGCCGGCGGACCTGGCCCGCTGGATTCTGGCCGACCGGCTGCCGGTCCGGCTCCAGATCCAGCTCCACAAGCATCTGGGGTTGCCTTAGAAGTCGGCCGTGAACGGTGAACAGTGAACAGCAGGACGTGAGTGAGGGGAAGTTTTGCTTTCGGGTGAAATGTGTTCGAGAGTCCGGGCGCTCACCGAGTCGGCTCGGGATCGGCGGGCCGGCGCGGGGAATCCCCGCATGATGGATCCGGATTTTCGCAGATCCCGCAGCGAATGCAGTCAGGAAGGCCGGAGCAGGGCGGCGTGAGGTCGCCTGACAGGAACCGCCGCCACTCTTCGGCGAGACAGTCCTCCGACAAGCCCCACGTGGTCACCGCCCACGGCGGACGCCGGTCCGGCGCAGCGATGAAGGGGCGCGCGGTGAACGGGCTGCGCTCGTCGATCAAATCGGCCGGCTCGGCCCTTCCTTCCACCACGGCCTGCAGCAGTTTTCCCGTCACTCGGCTGCCGGTGGCCAGGCGCCACTGGAGGTGGGCGTCGCGGGCGGAGCCGATCTGCGCGTCGACACCCCGCCGGTGAATCGCCGCGGCATACCGGCGCAGCGTCGCCCGCAGCTCGGGGAGGGGATGCATCGCCGCGTATTGGAACGGCGTGTTGGGTTTGGGCACGAACGGGGAAAGCGACACGGTCACCGGCAACCGCCCGTCCCCGGCGCGTCCGGCCAGGGCCCGGCCGGCTGCTTCGGCCAGCTCGGCGGCCGCTTCCGCTTCTCCCGGTTCCTCGCCGGGGAGGCCGGCCATGAAATAGAGGCGCACCCGGCGGATCCCCGCCGCCCGGGCCATGCGACAGCCGTCCAGGACCTGCTCGTTGGTGAACGGCTTGTTGAGCCGGGCGCGCGTGGAGTCGCGGCCCGTTTCCGGCGCCAGCGTGACGGTGTCCTCGCCGCCATCGGCCAGCGCCTGCAGCAACTCCGGCGAGAGGTCCGCCAGCCGCAGCGACGACAGGCCGATACGATAGCCCCGGCCGCGCAGCGCGGCCATGAGTCCGGCCAGGTCCGGATAGAGGCCGACGGCCGTCGAGACGAGACCGATCTTATCCGTGTGGTCGCGGGCGGCATCGGCAATCTCGAGGATCCGGCTTTCGGTGAAGTGCCGCACCGGCCGGTACCGGTAACCGGCCCAGCAGTACCGGCAGCCGGTGGGGCAGCCGCGGGCGACCTCCACGAGCAGGGACCGGGCGAACTCGGTGCCCGTGCTCAGCACGTTGGTGAACGGCGGCTCCAGTGCGGCCAGATCCGCGGCGGTCAGCACCGGCAGGCGGACCACCGGTTCGGCGTTGGATGGCGCCGCGGCGGTCCGCTCCTGTCGCACGATCGCCCCGTCGTCGCCGTACTGGATATCCCACCACGACGGGATGTAAAATCCCGGCCGCCCGGCCAAACGGACCAGCATCTCACGGCGGTCCATGCTGTCCCGGTACGCCGCCAGCAGCTCGACCCAGGCGGTCTCCGCCTCACCCGCCACGACAAGATCCACGAACGGGGCCAGCGGCTCCGGGTTCACCTGCAGCGCGGCGCCGCCGGCCACCACCAGCGGGTGCCGGCGGTCCCGTCGGGCGGTCTCCAGCGGCAGCCCGGCGGCTGCCAGGAACTGCAGCACGGCGAGGTAGTCGGTTTCAAAGGACACGGAAAACGCCAGAATGTGACAGTCACCCGGGTGGCGTCGGCCCTCCAGCGATCGGGGTGCCGCGGCGCGGGGCGTGTAAAAAAACCGCTCGCCGAAGAAACCCGGGATGTCGTCCAGCCGGCGGAGCACCCACTGGAAACCGAGGTTGCTCATGCCCACCGTGTAGGCGGCCGGATAGACCACCCCCACCAGGCAGTCGTCCGCCCCCTTGCGCCGGTAGATCGTCCATTCCTGGGTGGATCGCATGCTGCCTGCCGGATAAAACAAACCCCCTGGGTGGCCCCAGGGGGTTTGGGCTTCTCAGTGTGTCACGCGGACGGTTTAACGGACCGGCACCGCCGCGAGGAAGTTCAGGCTGACGTCGCCGAAGAGCATGAAGGAGTAAACCTCGACGTCCGAGGTCAGCCGGACAAAGCCGCCGAACTGGCTGCCACTGAATCCCGGGAAGAAGTCGGGCAGCATGCGCGACGTGCGCTGACCGGGACCCAGTTGGACCGGCGTGGCGGTTTGAGCCGTCAGGTTGCCGTTCTGATCGTACAGCTGGAGGTTGATGGAGGCGGTGCGCGTCCGGCTGGGATTGACCAGCGCGATGCCGGTCCAGTAGTTGACTGTGCCGATCAGACCGATCGCCACGTGGTCCAGATAGATTTCACGCTTGGCGCTGGAGGTGGACAGCAGCGGCAAACTGGCCATGAAGAGGCCGTTCTGCGCGTCACCGAAGGTGATGGATCCGACCACGCCCTGGTCGCTCTCGATCATGACCGATCCGCTCACACCATCCGCCGCGGTCAGCGGGTCCGGCAAGCCGAACAGGGTGTGCCCCATCACCCGGAGCTGGGCGCCGGGATTGAGCGTGCGGGCGACGGGAGTGACGATCTCGCTGCCCGCATCATTGATCAGGTGGAAGGTGAGGTTGGCCACCTGGGCGGATGCGTTGATCACGTTGATTTCGGTGAAATAGCGGATCCCGTAATTGCCGGAGGCGAAGTGAGCGTCGTACAGAATGTTGGCTGTCGTGTCCGCCGCTGCCTGAGCGTTGAGACCGGACAGGGCGGTGGCGTTGCCGAAGAACTGGAAGCCGAGCACTTCGCCGGAGGTCAAGGTGAGATCGAAGTAGCGATCCAGGGTGTTCGCGGTGAAGGTGCCCTCGTACACGCCGTGCGGCGGGATGTTGACGGGAATGGTCTCAACGGTGTTGCCGAGATTGTCTTTCACCAGCAGGTTGCCGGCGGCGGCCGTCGTGCCGGGATTGATTGCGTACAGGTCGGTGTCACGCGCGGCATCCTTACCCAGAACCGGGAAGATCACCCGGGAGGCGACCTGATGGCCCACTTCGGCGCCGTCCATCTGGGTGATGTCCGCGCCCTCGAAGTGGCCGATCAGGAAGAAGCCGCTCAGGTTGTGCTCGTTGGCGGTCACCTCGATCCAGCCGTGCTCGATGTCCAGCGGCGCGTCGCTGCCGAACAGGTTGTGGCTCATCCGGACATACTGCTGCAGCGGCGGCAGGGGGTAGTCGCTCACATCGGGATTGGTCATCCCGGCCAGGGCGATGAGTTGGCCGGCGGGATTGTAAGCCCGGAAGTTGAGCGTCTCGGTGGCGGCGCCCTCGTTGACCACGGTCACGCCCATAAAGTCGACGTCTTCGGAGATGAAGACGGGATAATAGATGCTGTAAGGGGTGCCGCCGGCGGCGATGGTGACCGTGGCGGACTCGTCGTCGTAGGGGATCTCATCCGGCCCGCCGTTGGCGGCGGTGTAGGTCGAGGCCAGCGATCCTTCGTGGATGGTGCGGGCGGAATTGACGTTGAACAGCACCCGGCCCCCCTGGGGGCCCGTCTGGAAGGTCAGGGTGGCCACGTGGACGATGCCGGTGGGCGTGCCCGACGCTGTCTGGGTATTCACCACGGTGACGAACCCGCGAGCGTTGGCGCGGGGCAGGTCGGTGAAGACCAGATCGCCTGGAGTGAAGGCGCCGCCGGCGCCCGCTTCGACAGCGGTCAGAGTCAACCGGGCATTGTCGAAGGCGACGGGAATGGCGAATCCGCCCAGCGCCGCCGCGGTGGACCCTGAGCCGGTGATGCCGGTCAGGTCGACAAACACGTCCACCTCGAAGGTGCTGTTGATGGCGGGCGTCGCCGGGGTGAGCTGGAGGTAGACCTGGGCGTTGCCGGAAAACGGCCCGCCCTGAGCCGCCACTCCGGCGCCAAGGGCGGCACACAGAGTCAGGATCAGTGCAAGTTTTTTCATGGTGATACCCTCAATCCTCATCGATCAAAAAATGGCAAAAGCATGTTAGCACAAAAATATCCGCTGCAAAGCATGGAATTGATGCCGGACGGGATGGCCGGGTTGCCGTTCAATCCGGCGCAACCGGCCTATTTTTTCAGTTTGGCCGCAAACTTCACCTTGTTTTCGTCGCTGTCCACGGATACGGAAAACTCCACGTACCGGCACTTGTATTTTTTTCGAATCTCGTCGGTCCGGGTTTCGATCAGCTTCCGGAACTTGTCAAAATCCATATTCGGCGGATTGTCGCCGAGCCGGCGATGGGCCTCATTCAGGAAATCGAACATGTCCTGCAGCCGTTGGGGCTCGGCGGCGGGGTTGTCGGTGACGAGCACGAATTTGTCGGGCGGGCCGGTTTCAAGCGGCCGGGTGAGCCCGTGCTCGATCATTGCCTGGAGCTCCTCCTCGCTGCGCAGGATGCCCTTCTCCTCGCGTTCCTGGCCCTTCTTTCGCCAGAGCTCGCGGTAGCTGCTGTAGCGGGCGACCAGGGTCTGGAACTTGAATTTTTGGGCGAACGCAAACCGCTTGTCTTCGAGCAGGCGCTGGATCATCGTATCCACCGAGCTTTGGAGATTGCGGGGCGGCGTTTTCTTCCCGCCGATGAGGAAGATGTCATACTCGATTTTCAGCTGGCGGATCCGCTTTTCCAGTTCCGCCAATTCTTCGTCCAGCGTCGCCATAGCGTCGGATGGCCCCTCGGTGTCCAGCCGGAATACGGTGGCCCGATTATAGCCGCTCAACCGGCGGCGCGCATTGTTTTTTTTCAGCGGGCGGAAAAGGGAGACCTTGACTTGCGCCGGCAGCCAACTTAAGATTTGACAAAATCCCAAAACAGGAAGGCGCGCGATGGCTAGAACCATTCGTCATGATCTGCTGATCCTGGGTTCGGGCCTGGCCGGACTTCGAGCGGCGCTGGAGGCGTCCATCGTCACTCAGGGACGGCTGAACATCGGCCTGATCTCCAAGGTGCAGTTGATGCGTTCCCACTCCGTGGCCGCCGAAGGCGGCACGGCCGCCGTGATTCGGCCGGAGGAAGGGGACTCCCTGGAGCTTCATGCGTGGGACACGGTCAAGGGTTCGGATTTCCTGGCCGACCAGGACGCGGTCTTCCGCTTCGTGGAGATGATGCCGGCCGAGATCCAGCTGCTGGACAAGTGGGGCATCCCCTGGTCCCGGCGCCCCGACGGCCGGATCGCCCAGCGGCCGTTCGGCGGGCACTCCTTCAACCGGGCAGTGTACGCGGCGGACAAGACCGGCTTCTTCGAGATGCAGACCCTCTATGACACGCTGTTGAAATATAACAACTTCAGCCGGTACGACGAGACGTTCGTCACCTCGATCCAGACGGCGGATGACCGGTTCGCCGGATTGACGGCGATCGACATGACCACCGGCGAACTGCTGGCCTTTCAGGGCAAGGCCCTGATCATCGCCACCGGCGGCACCGGCCGGATGTTCGGGTTCACGACGTATGCCCACACCGTCACGGGCGACGGCATGGCGCTGGCCTTCAAGGCCGGCCTGCCGCTGAAAGACCTGGAGTTTCTCCAGTTCCATCCCACCGGTCTGATCCCCTCGGGCATCCTGATGACCGAGGCCTGTCGGGGCGAAGGCGGCTACCTGGTGAACAGCGAGGGCGAGCGGTTTCTGAAACGGTACGCGCCCGAGAAGATGGAACTGGCGCCGCGCGACCTGGTGTCGCGCTCCATCATCAAGGAGCTGGAGGCCGGCAAGGGCTATCAGGGCCCCCGCGGATTGGATTTCATCCATCTGGATCTGCGCCACCTCGGCGCCGAGCGGATCAAGGACCGCCTGCCGCTGATCCGTGAAATCTGCATGAAGTTCATCGGCATCGACCCGACGGACGCGCCCATTCCCATCCGTCCGGTGGCGCATTACTCCATGGGGGGCATTCACACCGACATCGACGGCGCCACCCCGGTCCCCGGCATCTGGTCGGCGGGCGAAGCCGCCTGCGTGAGCATGCACGGCGCGAACCGGCTCGGCTCCAACTCGACGGCCGAGTGCCTGGTCTGGGGCAAAATCACCGGGACGCAGGCCGCGGCCTACTGCGCCAAGGAAGCCGTCTTCGCGGAACTGAACCCGGCCAGGGTCGCCGAAGAGGAGAAACGCGTGTTCGTCGACCTCCTCGGCCGCAGCGGCGAGGAAAACCTGTATGCCATCCGGGACGACCTGCGGAACCTGATGGACCTGAACATGGGCGTGTTCCGCACCGGCGAGTCGATCCAGAAGGCCAAGGAAGGCATCGCCGAGCTCAAGGCCCGTTTCGCCCGATCGGGCGTCGCCGACAAACAGCGCGTGTACAACACCGACCTCCTGACGGCATTGGAGATGGAGTACCTGCTGATCTGCGCCGAGGCCGCCGTGCTTGGCGCGCTGGCGCGCCAGGAGTCGCGGGGCGGCCACGCCCGGCGTGACTTCGCGACGCGGGATGACGTGAATTTCCTGAAGCACACCATGGTTTACCAGGACGGCGATGGCATGCGCCTGGATTACATCCCGGTCACCATCACCCACTGGAAACCGGTGGAGCGGAAATACTAGGAGGCGACCATGGCAGCAAAGGACAACGATCTGGGGATCAAGGGCTGGGTCTATGCCGGGCGGTATAGCCTCCAGCGATACGCGTACACCTTGCAGCGGGTCACCGGGTTGGGAATCATCCTGTACCTGCTGATCCACCTCTACGTGACGGCTCAGAAAAACGCCGGTGAGGCGGCCTGGGCCGGCGCCATGGATGCGGTGCGGCCCCTGCAGATCGGCGAATACTTCCTCTTCCTCGCGATCATCATCCACGCCTGCAACGGTTTCCGCCTGGTCTGGGCGGAATTCGGGCTTGGTCTCGGGCGCCCCATCAAGAATGTCTATCCGTACCAGACCTGCCTGGACCGCAACC
>CALAMB010000484.1 GCA_937925645.1 uncultured Acidobacteriota bacterium | reverse complement strand
AGATTGACTGACGTGACTGGAGTTCAGACGTGTGCTCTTCCGATCTGGAAATGTCAAATTCTTTCAGTTGAACCCAATTGGCGGAAGCGCCGTAGATGGCGATCACCACCACCACCGTCTCGACGACAATTGTGCCGACGATCCAGAGGCCCACGGCCGTTTTTGCCTCCTTGGGGGTCCGGGCACTGTAGAATTTCTGGTACATGCTCTGAACGCCCATCAACAGCATCATGGTGGCGAGAAAGTAGGCGCCGCCCTTCAACCAGGGATGTTCGCCGAAATCGGCGCTGAATGCCTGGAAATGTGTGGCCGGCAGAGCCGCCGGCGCGGCGTTCCACCCGCCGGCGAAGAGAATCACCAGTGGTACCGCCACGAGGCAGGCCAGCACGATGATGATGCCGTTGGGCAGATCGGTGTGGGCCACGGCCATCATGCCGCCCAGGGCGGTAAACACGATGACGAATGCGGCCGTCAGGGTCTGGCCCGTTTCCACGCTGATGCCGCCACCGCTCAACACGTTCAGGATATAGCCGCCGGCGCGGAACTGATAGCTGACGATGGTGACGAATGCGATGATCAGGGCGACGGCGCCGAACAACCGGGCGAATTTACCGTAACGCACTTCCAAGATGTCCCCGATGGTGTATTGCCCGAAGGTGCGGATCTTGCCGGCCAGAAAGTAGATCACCGCGATACCCACCCAGGCCCCGGCGGGCAGCCACAGGCTGCTCCAGCCGGCCTTGGCGGCATACTCGGCGCCGGCGATGAACGTACCGGAGCCGATCCAGGTGCAAATCAGGGTGAACACCATCACCTTGAGACTCAGGGACCGCCCGGCAACCATGAAATCTTCCTGGCTTTTGATTTTCTTCGAACGGTAGTAGTTGAACACCAACAGCACGATCAGGTAGCCCAGGATCACATACAGGTAAACGGACATGGCTCCTCCAGACGGTCAGAATGGGTGGCCGGCGCTTACAACCAAGCGGCGGCCCGCAACGAGGCGCGCCGAATTCTTGCCCGATTTTGAAAATGAATTGACGAAAGGAAACCAGTCGTCCGACTGGATGGGGCGGACAAAAAAACCGGGGGCCCACGCCCCCGGATCGTTTAGAATGGAACATCGTCATCGGTGATGGGTTCGTCCACGACCGGCGGTTCCTCGCGGGAGGCGGTGGCATCGCCGTACTCCGGCGCCGCGGGTTCCGCCGCGGCGGCGGCGGTCCGGCTTTCGAGAATGTTCA
This sequence comes from uncultured Acidobacteriota bacterium, assembly GCA_937925645.1. Classification (GTDB taxonomy): domain Bacteria; phylum Acidobacteriota; class JAAYUB01; order JAAYUB01; family JAAYUB01; genus JAAYUB01. The sequence continues at coordinate 12,561 of CALAMB010000484.1, read as the reverse complement.
TGTCGGAAATGACGATCTCCGTCGTGGTGCGTTTCCCGCCGCTCTGGTCTTCCCACTGACGGGTTTGGATGCGGCCCTCGACGTATACGAGGCGGCCCTTCTTGAGATATTGGTTGCAGATTTCCGCCAGCTTGCCCCAGGCGACGATGTTGTGCCACTCCACCCGGGATTGCTTGGTGCCGCTCTTGTCCATCCAGACCTCATCGGTGGCGACGGAAAACTTGGCCACGGTCTGTCCGTTCTGGGTGTACCGCAACTCGGGATCGCGTCCCAAGCGGCCGATCAGCATGACCTTGTTCAGTCCTTTCATGGTAGTGCCTCCTGTCAGCGTTTTTTTGGTCGAGCAGGAGGATCCACGCCGAGAATCTGCAGTTGCTGAATCGCGATGTTGGCCTCCGGGGAATCAGGATATTTCAGGATCACGCTTTTGAACGCATCCACGGCGGCCGGATTGTTGTTCAACGACAGATGGGCCAGCCCGCTTTTCAACACCGCCGCGGGGGCTTTATCCCCCTTGGGAAACAGGCTGATCACCTGGTTGAACGCCTCCACGGCGTCCGCGTGATGTCCCTGGTTGAAATAACAATCGCCGATGTAGTACTGGGCGTTGTCGGCAAGTTCGGACTCCTTGTAATTCGCCAGAAAATCCAGAAAGCCCTGTACCGCCAGTTCGAAATTGCCCTGGATGTAGTCATTGTACGCCAGCGAATACAGCTGGTCGGCGGGCAGCGGGAGCGGCTTGCCGTCGGGCGCGGTTTCCGCTTTGGGCCGGCGGGATTTCATTTCCTCGAGAGACGATTGAGTCGCCTCCAGGCTGCGGGTCAGATTCATGATCTTGACACTCTGGTCGTCGATCTTCGAGGCCAGGGTCCGAATGCTGTTGATCAGGTCCTCGATGTTTTCGTCGCCGGCGCGGGACTGTTCTTCATGGCGGCTGTTGAGCTGGTCGACAATCCGGGTGATCGCGCTCATCTGGTTGATGAGCTGCTCCATCAGGGTTTTGGAAACGGCGCCGCTCTCATCGACGCTCTTTTGGAGCATGCGGATCTGGTTCTGGACGGTCATGATGTCGTTTTGCAGGCGAATGTACTCCTCTTTCGTCCCGGCTGCGGCCAAGCCGGCCATCAGGAGCAGCAGCCCCCCCGCCAACAGGCATCGCTTCATTTCGGCCTCCTCACGGTTTGATCAATACGAAGTGCGCCCGGCGGTTCTTGGCCCATGCTTCCTCATTGTGCGCGGGATCGAACGGACGTTCTTCGCCATAGGAGATGGTCTTGATCCGGGTGGCGCTCATCCCGAGCGATACCAGGTAATCGCGGGTTGCGTTGGCGCGCCGGTCGCCGAGCCCGATGTTGTACTCCTCGGTGCCGCGCTCGTCGCAGTGTCCTTCGATCATGATGCCGACCTGGGGCAGGCGGCGGATCAGCACGTCCGCGTTCCGGCGCAGGATGTCCTTGTACTCGGCGGTGATTTCAGCGCGGTCGAAATCGAAGAAAACATCCTGGATTTCGTTCTTGAATATCTGCTCAACGGTGAATCCCTGATCGGTCTCATCCACTCGCGGAGATTCGGTGGTGGTGGTGACCGGTGCGGGAGTAACCGTCACCCGCGCCTGGGTGCTCACAGTGCCGCCGGCTCCCGTCGCCACCGCCACGTAGGTCACGGAGGCTTTGGGGGAGACCACTGTCGACCCCTGGGGCGGAAACTGGCCCACGGTTTCGATCGTCACTCCGGTTGCGTTGGTGGTCGTCCAGCTCAGGGTGGCGGATGCGCCTTCGGCGATGATCGGCGGCTGGGCGGTCAGCGTGATCGTCGGCGCCGCCAGCTGTTGCTGAGCTGCCGGCGGAGCGGCCACCGGCGTGCGTTTCTTGCACCCGGCGGCTAGACAGAGCAGGGTAACCGCCACGCCGACGATGAGAAGCCGGTTGTTCACTTTCATGGTTCCCTCCAAACCTCAATCATATAAACGATCCACTTGGCTGCTGTCCGAAGAAAAATTCAGTTTTTCAACGCATACGACGACCAGTCCGGGTTGGAACACCCTTGCAGATTCGTGATTTGCCTCAATTCGGTGCCATCGGCAAAAATTGTGTAAATTTCCATCGAACCCGATCGGTTGGATTGGAAAACGATATGGCGTCCGTCGGGAGCCCATGACGGGTTCTCGTTGTCGCCGTGGCCTTGGGTGAGTTGAAGGATCCGCTGGGTTGCCACCTCGGCGATAAAAAGGTCGAAATGGGTCATGCGCGACGGTTTCCAGGAAAACACCAGGTAGCGTCCGTCCGGCGACCAGTCCGGCGAAGAGGCGTAGCCGCTTTCCATGGTAATGCGGGTCAGGTCGGCGCCGAACGTATCGCAAATGTGGATCTGCGGCACCCCGCCGCGGTTGGAGACGAAGGCCAACTGGCGGCCCGTGGGACTCCAGCAAGGGCTGATGTCGATGCCGGGGTGCTGGGTGATGTTGCGCAGATTGCCGCCGTCCAGGTCGGCAACGTAGATATCCGTGTCCGACGCGTCGTTGAGGCGGGCGGAAAAGGCCAGCTGTTTGCCGTCGGGTGAAAAGGCCGGCGTGGTGAGCAGGCCGCCGCTCTGGGGAAACGCCTGGAGCTGGCCGCTGGAAAGCGAGACCAGGTATAGCCGCGGAGTGCCCTCGTAGTACGAGGTGAACGCGATCGATTCATTCGACGGGTTCCAGGCCGGCGTGACGTTGATGGAGCCGTTCGATGTGATGGGCTGCAGGTTGGCGCCGTCGTAGTCCGCCAGATAGATTTCCTTGCCGGTGCGGGTTTTCCGTTCGAAAACGATCTGGGTGGACGCGATCCCATGCGAGGCGTTGGCGGACAGCAAACTCACGATATGGTCGGCGATCCGGTGGGCGATGGCCCGGGTGTAGCGGGGGATGGTCCGGAACTGTTTGCCCAGAACCTGTTCCCGCGTCTTGAGATCGAAGACGCGGCACTGGACCACCAGGTAGTTGCTCTCGATTCGGGCGTTGCCGATGACGATGAAATCCACGCCGAGATTCCGGTCCTGCCAGTCCTTGAACACCAGCTCCTCGGGTTCGTTGATGCGCAGGGCCGGGTAGAACGAGCGCGAAAGCAGCTTGAAAAAAGCCGAGTACTCCAAGTCGTTCCAAAGGGTTTCATTGACGATTTTCAGGTACTCGTCGACGGATGGATCCAGGTTGCCGCTCTTGGGCTGAAATTCGGGGATCGCCAGAACGGTCGCCGTGGCGGGACGCGGCTTGATCACGATGGACGCATCATCGGCTTGCGCCAGCGGAAAGATCATGCAGCCCAGCGCCAACAGCGGAAGCAAGCGGAAACGCTTCATCACATGCCTCGAGATCAGGGTGTCGGATATTCGAAAATGGCCACGAATCGAACGCGATTCCTCTGCATTTTATATTGAACGGGCAGGGGAGGCAAGGGGTCCGATGCGCGGACGGCCCGCAGCGCCGAACGTTCGAAGGCTTCCGGACCGGTGGATTCAACGATTCTGATGTCCTCGATGCGCCCTTCCGGACTGACGGAAAACTGGATGAGGGTCCGGTGTTTTCCTGAAAAGTGTATGCCCATGCGGGATTCCAGCCAGTTGCTGCCCACCCGCTGTTCCACCTGCCGGGCATACCAGGAATCGTAAAAGCCTTCGCCGGATCCACCGATGGAGACACCGTGGCCGGCACCCGCCCCCTGTCCGCCGGCGCCGGTGCCGCCACGCACGCCCGGCGCTTGTTCCCCGGTGCCGACGGGACCGGGCGGAGGGGGAGTGATTGCCGGAGCCGCGGACGAGGGTTTGTCCGGAGCACGGCTTAAGTCGGGCTTGGTGGTGTTGATGAAATCGTCGGCGCGATCAGTTTCCACGACCTTCTCCGCAGGCTTCGGCGTAGGCAAGGCGGCGGGTTCCGGCAATCGGACGGGCGGTTTGAAGTACTCCTGGCCGGCGGGAAGCCCTTCCACCAGACCGACGCCGATAGCTCGTCCGCCGCCACCGCCGCCGCCCAGGGTCAGCGTGGGACCGGCCGGCGCGGCGAACTGCCAGATCACCACGATCAGAACCAGCAGAAAATGTGACACGATCGAGGAGATGAGAAACTTGCGCCGGTCTCCCTCGGAGACCAACGACTGGTAATGATAATGCCGGTCGTCGACAGTCATTGTTTGCGCTGCTGAATCGTTGGACGCGTGACGATCTGGATATTGGTGAACGCATGCTCGCGAAGCGTATCCATTACCTTCACGACGACGGCAAAGCGGACGTCACCGTCCGCCTGCAGGTAGATGGGCTGGTTGAGATCCTGTCCGACGCGCTGCCGCAGGGCCGGTCCCAGTTCGTTGATGTGGATCTGGCGGGTCATGAAGTACAGGTTGCTCCGCTGGTCGATGGAGATCACGTACTGCTGGTGGGGATTGAAGTTTTTGACGTGCCGCGTCCGGGGCAGGTTGACCTCGATGCCCGCCTGGATGATGGGCGCGGTGACCATGAATATCACCAGCAGGACCAGCATGACGTCCACCAGGGGCGTGACGTTGATCTCGGACAACGAAGTCATGGTCCGGCCGTTGGGGTGAGTGAACGCCATGGTCGGCTCCTCACGTGAAATTGCGTTCCACCAGGTTGGTCAGTTCGGTGGTGAAATCATCAAGCAAGGACGCCATGTGCTTGATCCGGGATAGGAAATGATTGAAAAAAATCACTGCCGGAATCGCGGCGAACAGGCCGAAGGCCGTGGCATAGAGCGCTTCGGCGATGCCGGGCGCCACAGCCTGGATGGAGGTGGTTTCCAACTGGCCGAGACCGTGGAATGCGTTGATGATCCCCACCACCGTCCCGAACAGCCCGATGAACGGGGTAACCGATCCCGTGGTCGCCAGCCAGCTCAGGGAGCGTTCCAGGTGGGTGAGCTCCACTGCGGAGGCCTTCCGCAGTGTCCGCTCGACATTGGAAATGCTTTTGATGTGGAGTGTCGGGGCGGCATCGCTGTCCGGTGCCTGCTTGGCCGTGAGTTGGGCGTTGAGTTCACTGTAGCCGGCCAGGAAAACCCCGGTCAGCGGGCTGTTTTTGAAATCGCCGCTGCGCTTGTAGATTTCGGACAATTTGCTGCTTTCGTGGAACAGTTTCAGGAAATTGAAGGATTGCCGCTCCACTCGACGGAATAAAACCAGCTTTTGGAAGATAATGGCCCAGGAAAGAATCGAAAAGACCAGAAGCAGCAGAAACACGCCCTGGGCCACGATCCCGGCGCTGCGGATGAGCTCGAAAATCCCGCCCGAGAACCCACCCGAACCAGCGGTCAACAGGGTCTCGATCAATGCCTATCTCCTTTAAAAAAATAAGGTTAATGAATATCATGGAACCACTTTCAAGTCAAACGATTCTTTTGCTATAATGCCTCACTAACTGGATGATCCTTCGGGAGAAAAGGACGGTCTCGTGCTGCGTTACCTGCATATCCGAAATATCGCCGTGATCGAGGAACTCGAGGTCGAATTCGGGCCGGGGCTCAACGTGATCACCGGTGAGACCGGTTCCGGCAAATCGATCCTGATCGATGCCGTGGGGCTGCTGGCCGGCGCCCGCGGCTCGACGGATCTGATCCGCAGCGGTGAAAACCGGGCCATGGTGGAAGGCATCTTCGACCTGCCGGCGGGCAGTCCCGTCTGGCCGCTGCTCAATGACGAAGGCATCGAACGGGACGAGCTGGACGACGGGCTGCTGATCCGGCGGGAGCTGGCGGCCGGCAGCGGCGGACGCGCCCAGGTAGCCGGCCGCCTCGTCAGCACGGCCTTCCTGCGGCGGCTGGGTGACGAGTTGATGGAGATCCACGGCCAGCACGACTGCCGCCTCCTGCTGCAGCCTCGATACCATCTCCAGTTGCTCGACAATTACCACGGCCAGCGGGACACGCTGCGGACGGTGGCGGACTTGGCGCGTCTGATCGCCGTCGGTCGGACCGAGCTGGACCGGCTGGTCCGCGACGAGCAGGCCCGATTGCAGCGACTGGATCTCCTGGATTTTCAGGCGGCGGACATCGACGCGATCCAACCCGTTCGTGATGAAGAAACCCTCCTGAACGATGAGCGGCGGATTCTGGTCAACGCGGAGAAGCTCTACCAGCTTTCCATCGAAACCCACGACACCCTGTACGAGAGTGAAGAATCCGTGCTGCGCCAGCTGGGTCGGCTGCTCAACCGGCATCAGGAAATGGCGGCCATCGATCCGCGCCTGGAACGGATCGCCGAAACAATCCGGAACGTGATGTTCCAGCTCGAAGATGCCGCGTTCGCCGCCCGCGACCACGCGGCCACCGTCGAGTACAACGAAAACCGGTTGAATGAAATCGAATCCCGGCTCATGCAGCTGGACCGGCTCAAGCGGAAGTACGGCCCCACGCTCGATGCGGTTCTGGAATACCATCAGGGCGTGCTGGCGGAGCGCGAGCAGCTGCGCGGCTCCGATGCGCGGACGGCCCAGTTGCAGCAGGAAGTGGACGAACGTTTCGGCCGGTATCGGCAGGCGGCCGATTCGTTGAGCAAGGTCCGCCACAAAGCCGCGCGCAGCGTCGAGCGGGAAATGAAAAAGCACCTTGACGAGCTGGACATGAAGGGAACGCGGTTCCAGATTCGCGTCCAACCGGTCGAGGCCGGCGACGCGCCGCCCGCCACCGGTCTGGACGAGGTGGAATTCCTTGCCAGTCCAAACGTGGGTGAGGAGTTGCGGCCGTTGCACAAGATCGCCTCTGGCGGAGAGCTCTCGCGCCTGGCCCTGGCCATCAAGCTGATTCTGCGCTCGGAACCCGACGCCGTGCTCATCTTCGACGAGATCGACGCCGGCATCGGCGGCGGAACCACCGAAGTCGTCGGCCGCAAGCTCAGCCGGGTCGCCTCGTGCAACCAAAGTTTTTGCGTCACCCATTCGCCGCACATCGCGGCCCTGGCTGATCATCATCTCAGGGTGGAAAAAACAGTTGCCGGCGGACGGACCTACACCGCCATCGAGCGGCTCAGCCACACGGAAAAAGTCGAGGAGCTGGCCCGGATGCTCGGCGGCGTCCAGATCACCGACATCACGCGCAGACATGCCCGCCAGCTCTTGAGCAAAGAGTGACCGGCTGCCCCCAGGCCCGCTAATGGCAGATAGCAAAACCTTCCACATCCACACGTTCGGTTGCCAGATGAACGTCCTCGACTCCGAAAAGGCCGCCGGACTGCTTGTCGCGGCAGGATGGCAAAAAGCCGCCCGGCCGCAGGAGGCCGATCTCATCCTGTACAACACCTGCTGCGTGCGGGAGAAACCGGTCCAGAAGGTGTATTCCTACCTGGGACAGACGCTGGCCCTCAAAGCGAAGCGGCCGGACTTGCGGGTCGGACTGATGGGTTGTGTGGCGCAGCAGCAGGGCGGGGCGATCATGCGGGCGTTCGCCGGGCTGGACCTGATCCTCGGCACGCGCAAAATCCATCGTTTGATCAGCCATCTGGCAGACCTGGAAGCCGGACGGGTGGAGCGGTGCGTGGATATCGACATGGACGACGATCCATTGCCCGTCGAAGTGGACACGATCCTGCGGGAAACATCGTTCCGCGCGTTCGTGACCATCATGGAAGGATGCGACAATTTCTGCGCGTACTGCGTGGTGCCCCACACCCGGGGTCGGGAACGGAGCCGGCCGTCTAGTCGGATTCTTGACGAGGTTCGCCGCCTCGTTAACGAGGGGGCGGTGGAGATCATGCTGCTGGGGCAGAACGTCAACTCCTACCGCGACCCGGCCGGGTCGGTGCCCGAGTTTGCCGATCTCCTGGCCGAAGTCGCAGCCGTACCCGGCTTGAAGCGGCTGAGGTTCACGACTTCGCATCCCAAAGACTTTCACGAACGGCTGTTTTGGGTCATGCTCGAGTACCCGGTCATCTGCAACCAGCTCCACTTGCCGGCCCAGTCCGGTTCCACGCGGATCCTGGCGGCCATGAACCGCCGGTACACCTCGGAGGACTATCTCGCCAAAGTGGATATGATCCGGCGGTCGGGACGGCACATCAGCCTGTCGTCCGACTTCATCGTGGGCTTTCCGGACGAGTCGGAACAGGACTTCGAAGACACCCTGTCGCTCCTGCGGCACGTCCGCTACGACTCGATCTTTTCGTTCATGTACTCCCCGCGCCCGGGGACGTCCGCCTTCGACCAGCCGGATTCGGTCCCGCGGGCCGTCAAACGGGAACGCCTCGTCCGGCTGCAGGCGGCACAGGAAGCCATCCAACTGGAAAACAATCGCGGGGAGATCGGCTCGATCCGTGACGTGCTGGTGGACGGCCGGGGCCGGGAAGCGGGGCAGCTTGCTTCCCGGACCACCGAAAACAAGATTGTCCATTTCGCCGGCGAACCGATTCTGGTCGGCCGCTTCCGCCGGGTGCGGGTGACCGGCGCCAGCGCCCATTCGCTTCGAGGCGAACTGGTGCCGCAGCCCGCGGGTGGATGAATCACGCCGGCTGTGATATCATCAAAACAGTCATAGGCGGGCGCCATGGACAAGATCCGGCAAATCGAATTTTTCATCAAAGGTCTCATTCTGGACCCGGTCAACAATTCGCCGGTGGTGATCCTGCAAGACACGGCCGAGACCACCGTGTTGCCGATCTGGATCGGCGTGTTCGAGGCTAACGCCATCGCCCTGGAGATGGAGCATGTCGAGGCCCCGCGCCCCATGACCCACGACCTGATCCGGTCGATCCTGTCAAAACTCTCAGCCGTGCTCGAAAAAGTCGTGATCACCGACCTGGTGGACAGCACGTATTACGCCGAACTTCACATCCGGCTCATCAACCAGCTCCAGATCGTGGATTCCCGACCCAGTGACGCGTTGGCCATCGCCATCCGGGTCGGCGCGCCGGTGTACGTGGCCGAGGAAGTCATCCGCAAGTCCCGGAGCTTTTCCATCGCCGACAAGCAGCAATGGTCGGAGGACGACATGAAGAAATGGCTCGAGGGCCTTTCACCCGACGACCTCGGCCAATACAAGATGTGACGCTGCCGCCCCTGCCTCCGCGCGATATTCTCAAGAGACACGAAGCCCGGCTGATGATGCCGGCCTACTAACCCAACGGTTACACCTTGAATCAATGGGTGCGCGGCGACAATCTAAGCCGTGGTATCCGCAATGACGAGGAGGCCATTCAATGCACGCTGCCAGCAAACCGGAGCCCGGTCAGCCGGCTCCCCCGATCGAACTGCCGAGTGCGGACGGTCAGATGCTTCGTCTGGAGGACTTGCGGGGGAAATGGGTGGTCTTGTACTTTTATCCCAAAGACAACACCAGCGGCTGTACTCGCGAAGCTCACGAGTTCAGCTCCCGTCGTGATGAGTTTGACCAGGCAGCCGCGACAGTTGTTGGCATCAGTCCGGACTCGGCCGACAGCCATCGGAAATTCATCGCCAAACATGGATTGACTCACCAGCTGGCCACCGATGCCACCCACGCGGTTTTGCGACGGTACGGCGCGTGGGGACGGAAATCCATGTATGGAAAACAATTTGAAGGCGTCATTCGCTCTACCGTACTCATCGATCCCGAGGGGCGGGTTGCTTTCAGCTGGCCCAAGGTCAAAGTGGCCGGCCACGCCCAAGCGGTGCTGGACAAATTGACGGAACTGGTAAAAGCGTACGGATCGGTCCGTTGACGACCAGATAATCACAGGATCATGATCATGGAATCCGGACCCGGAAAAGGCGACGCATCCAGCCCCACAAATCGTCTGGCCGCGGAGAAGAGTCCATATCTCCTCCAGCACGCTCATAATCCGGTTGACTGGTTTCCCTGGGGAGACGCGGCCTTCGCTGCCGCCCGACGGGAGGGGAAACCCGTCTTCCTGTCCATTGGTTACGCCACCTGCCACTGGTGCCACGTCATGGAGCGCGAGTCGTTCAACGACCCGGAGGTTGCCCGGCTGATCAACGAAACATTTATTCCGATCAAAGTGGACCGCGAGGAGCGGCCGGACGTGGACCATGTGTACATGACCGTTTGCCAGGCGTTGACCGGCAGAGGCGGCTGGCCCCTGACGGCTCTGCTCACCGCCGATCGGGAGCCGTTTTTTATCGGTACGTATTTTCCCAAACACGGCCGGCCCGGCTTGCCCGGGCTCCTCGAGCTGATTCCACGGTTTCGCCGCATGTGGCTGGAGCGGCGCGACGAGCTGGCGGGCAATGCGGCGCAAATCGTTGCGGCCATCCGGGAGGATGCGGAACACGCCGTCATCGACGGCGAGTCGCCATTCCGGGTAGTGGAGCGGGCGTACGATGAGCTGAGGGACAGCTATGATCAGTCAGCGGGCGGATTCGGCTCCGCTCCCAAATTTCCGACACCCCACAAGATCAGTTTCCTGCTCCGGTACTGGAAACGCACCGGCGTGCCCGAGGCGCTCGAGATGGCCCGGCAGACCCTGATCCACATGCGGCGGGGCGGCGTGTACGACCAGATCGGGTACGGCTTCCATCGCTACAGCACGGATGCCGTCTGGCGCCTGCCGCATTTTGAGAAGATGCTCTATGACCAGGCGCTGATGGCCGCCACGTATCTCGAGGCGTACCAGGCGGCCGGCGATCCGGAGTTCGGCCGCACGGCCGAAGAGATTTTTGACTATGTGCTCCGGGATATGCGGGATCCGGACGGCGCCTTCTATTCCGCAGAGGATGCCGACAGCGAAGGCGTCGAGGGTAAATTCTACCTGTGGCAAACCGAGCAGATTCGCCGCATCTTGTCCCCCGACGACGCGGAGTCTGTGATCGCCTGTTTCAATCTCGCCAGCGGGGGTAATTTCACCGACCCGCATCAGCACACACCCAGCGGCAGCAATGTGTTGTATTTGCGCCATGGCGGCCGTTCTCCAGCCGGTACGCCACACCCGGGTTGTTTCCGCCAACCGGCGGATTGGGAACGCATCCGAACCATCCTGCTGGCCAGCCGCAACAGCCGCCAGCGGCCGTTGCGGGACGACAAGATTCTGACTGACTGGAACGGACTGTTGATCGCGGCTCTGGCGATGGGCGCCCGGGTGCTGGACCGGCCGGACCTGGCTGAGGCGGCCAACCAGGCGCTGGAATTCTTACAGCGCCACATGATCCGGGCAGACGGACGGCTGTGGCACCGTTACCGCGACGGCGAGTCCGCGATTGATGGCCAGTTGGATGACTATGCCTTTCTGGTCCACGCGTTACTCGAGACCTATCAGGCCACCGGACTAGCCGACCACCTGGAGCACGCGATTCGCCTGACTGATCGGTCGATGGAGTTGTTCCGGGATTCTCAATCGGGCGGCTTTTTCATGACACCTTCGGACGGAGAGCGGCTGCTCTACCGCGCCCAAGAAACCGTCGACGGGGCAACGCCATCCGGCAATTCGATCAGTTTGGAGAACCTCTACCAACTGGCCGCTTTGACGGGGCTGGATGTGTATGCCGAAACGGCCGACCGGTTGGTTCGCGGATTGGCCGGCCGCGTGGACCAGCTTCCTTCCGCGCACGCGCGTTTTCTGGGAGCGCTGGAGAAAGAGCCCGGCGGGGTGCTGACGATCGTTCTGTCCGGCAGGCGCGACGACGAGGTGTTCCGGCAGATGGTTCGGGTTTCTCAGCGGACATACCAGCCGGGCGCAGTGTGGCTGTGGCTGACGGCGGACGCGGATGGTGAGCGGATTCGTGAGCTGATTCCGCACCTGGCCCACCGGCCGAACGGCAGTTCCCCGACCGCGTTGGTCTGCCGTGGCGGGGTCTGCCAACAGCCCTTCAACGGGCCGGACGAACTGGCCCGTTTTCTTGAGAACAACTGATCCAGTCAGGCCGGCACGCCGCCCAGCAGCACCCGGCCGGCTTCCCAGATCAGGACCGCGGCCAGCGCCAGCAGGATCCAGGCGATCAGACCGATGGCCGACAGTCCGTACTGGCCCACAAGCAGCAGCAGCGACCAGACCGTCATCGCCGTCATGAACACCATGGGCAGGAACACGAACAGGTTGCTCCGCCCGCGGCGCTTCAGCCAGACCACCACCACCAGCAACGCCACACCGGCCAGCAACTGGTTTGTGGCTCCGAACACCGGCCAGATGGCCTTCCAGGCGGGCACGGGATTCCCCTGCGCGTCGTGGAGCGGCAGCAGGATGAAAAGCGCCGGGAGGATGAGGCACGCCAGAGTCGCCAGATATCGGGGGAGGGTTCCGGAGAGGTTGAAGAACTCCTCCACGATGTAGCGGGCCAGCCGAGTGCCGGTATCCAAGGACGTCAAGATGAAGGTGGACAGGGCGAGGAGGCCGACGCTGACGCCGATGGGGTGGGGGATGCCGAACAGGGACAGGAACCGGGCGATCCCGTTGCCGTAGACGATCAGCGGCGGCTTGCCGGCCAGTTCGTCGCCCGGCGCCAGCATCATGACTGTACTCAGGGCGATAACGGCCACGAGCCCCTCGATCAGCATCGCGCCGTAGCCCACGACGCGCGCGTCCGATTCCTTGTTCAGTTGCTTGGACGAGGTGCCCGAGGCCACCAGCGAATGAAATCCGGAACAAGCGCCGCAGGCGATGG
>CALAMB010000483.1 GCA_937925645.1 uncultured Acidobacteriota bacterium | reverse complement strand
GAGCGTTTCTGGGCGACAAGACCACCGTGGCCGATTTCAGCCGGATCTGAGCGGGAGGCGGGCCCGTTCTCAACCTGATGCGGGGAGGCGACAGCATGACGCACCGTCGGCGATTTGCGATCCCCGTGGCGTTCGCCGTGGGATTGGCGGCCGTTGCGCTGGCGACCTGGTCCCGGGCCGCCGGATTCCGGTCCATCACCGTCGGGGAGATTTACGCCAACCCGGCCTTCCTGTCCCGCGCGGTCGAAAACCCGGCCTGGCTGGCGGACAGCCGCGAACTCGTCTGCCGGGTCAAAGATCCGGACACCAACCGCGCCGTGTACCTGGCGGTGGATCCGCTCACCGGCGACAGCCGGCTGGCGATGGACCCGGAGCGGCTGATCCAGAAGCTGTCGGGCCTGGCCGACCTCGCCCGCAAGGCGCAGCCCGAGGCCGCGGTGGCGGGCGTGGCGTTCTCGCCCAAGGGGGACCGGGCGCTCTTCCTGTTCCGTGGCGACATCTACGAGACCGAGTTGCTGAACGGAACCGTCCGCCGGTGGACATTTACCGCGGAGACGGAGTCCGAGGCGCGTTACAGCCCGGACGGCGCGAAGATATCGTTTGTCCGGGACGGCAACCTGTTGATCCTCTTCCGCGAATCGGGTCGGGAGGTGGCCGCGACGACCAACGGCAGCCGCGCGGCGGCTTACGGCGCCGTGGATTGGGTCTACCGGGAAGAGTTCGCGCTCGCGCAAGGCTACTGGTGGTCGCCCGATTCGCGCGCCGTGGCGATCCTGCGTCTCGATCAGTCCAACGTGGCGGAATACCCGCTCGTGGACTGGCTGCCGCAACAGCCCGTCATCACGCTCCAGAAGTATCCCAAGGCCGGCGGCACCAATCCCGTGGCGGCGCTGTTCCACTATCGCCTCGACAACGGCGAGCTCCGCCAGTTGGCGGTGGGGGGCGTGCCCGACGTGTACCTGCCGCGGGTGGCTTGGACGCCCGACTCGCTGCACCTGCTCGTCCAGCAGTTGAACCGGCGGCAGAACCGCCTGGAGCTGGTCCGCCTGCTCCCGGCGGCGGAAACCCGGCAGGTCATCCTGACCGAACAGGATCCCTGCTGGGTCAATGTGCACGACGTGTTCCGACCGCTGCGCCAGCGGCGGGAATTCATCTGGGGATCGGAACGCGACGGATTTCTGCACCTCTACCGGTTCGACTTGGAAGGCCGCCTGGTCAGCCGTCTCACCGAGGGATCCTGGATGGTGACCGAGCTGAACGGCCTGGATGAGTCCCAGGGAATTGTCTATTTCACAGCGACGGAACACAGCGCGCGAGAGCGCCACCTCTATCGGGTGGGCCTGGATGGCGGACCGCCGCGGCGACTGACCACGGCTGCGGGCACCCACGACATCCTCGTCTCGCCCGACGGAACCCGCTACCTGGACGCCTACTCCACGGATGCGACGCCGCCGGAATTCCGCATCGGCCGGCTGGCCGAGCCGCTGGCGGGGCGCACGTTCCGGCGTCCCGATCCCGAGCTGTTGCGCCCGTATGGGTTCTCGCGCTGGGAATACCTGAAACTCCGGGCTCCCGACGGCGCCGAACTTCACGCCCGGATCCTGAAGCCGCCGGATTTCGACGCGTCCCGGCGGTATCCGGTCCTGATTTACGTGTATGGTGGCCCCCATGCCCAGGTGGTTGCCGACAACTGGAGCGGCGCCTATTACCTGTGGCACCAGCTCATGGCGCAGCGCGGTTTTGTGGTGTTCAGCCTGGATAACCGGGGTTCCGCGGGGAGAGGCAAGGCGTGGGAGAACACGATCTATCGGCGGTTGGGCGAACGGGAGCTCCAGGATCAGCTTCTCGGGGTGGAATACCTGAAGACGCTGCCTTACGTGGATCCGCTCCGGATCGGCATCTGGGGATGGAGCTACGGCGGCTACATGACGTGCCTGGCGATGACCCGGGCGCCCGGCGTATTCCGGGCGGGCGTCGCCGTCGCGCCGGTCACCGACTGGCTCGACTACGACACCATTTACACCGAGCGCTACATGGATCTGCCGCAGAGCAATCCGGATGGCTACCGCCAGTCTTCACCCGTCCACTTCGCCGGGCAACTGTCCGGAAAGCTGTTCCTCGTGCACGGCACGGCCGATGACAACGTGCATCTGCAGAACACGATTCAGTTCTCCCGACGGCTGATCGAGGCGGGCCGACCGTTCCAGCTCATGCTCTACCCGCTCATGGAGCACGGCATCCGGAGCCGGGAGTCCCGCGTTCACCTTTTCGAGGCCATGACCGAGTTTTGGGAGGACCGGCTCAGGGAGCAGCCGGCGGCGGCTGCTCGGATTGGAGGATCCGCCGAACCAACGTGGCCAGGTCGTTGATCTTGTATGGCTTTTGCATGAATTCCACGTAGCCCGCCTGCAGGGCGCGCCGGATCTTCTCGTCGGAGTCATAACCGCTGACCAGGATCACCCGCAAGTCGGGCCGGATGCGCCGGAGACAGCCGATGGTCTCCAGCCCGTCCATCCCGGGCATGACCATGTCCAGAATGACCAGGTCAAACCGTTCCGGGGCGGCCTCGACCATCCGGACCGCTTCCTGACCCGAGGACACGGAGTCCACCTGGTAGCCGAGCTCGGCCAACAGATCCCGCGCGACTTCCCGGACCATGTCTTCGTCGTCGACCACCAGCACCCGCTCGTGCCCGTGTGGCATGGGCGACGCGGCTTCGAGCGGACGTTCCACGCTGACGGGAAACGGTTCGTCGGGCGCCAGCGCGGGAAGCAGGATCTGGATGGTGGTGCCGCGGTCCGGTTGGACGCTCCAGAATATGTAGCCGTTGTGTTTCTTGATGGCGCCGTAAGCCAGCGAATCGCTGATGGACGCATCGGCGGCGGCGCCGGCCGCGGTGAAAAACGGATCGTAGAGCTGGTGAAAGTACTCCTCCTCGACCCCGGTGACGGTGTCCATGATGCGGAGCTGGACGTAATCGCCGGTCGGGACTTCGGGATGCTGCCGGAGAAACGCCTCGTCGGGCCGGAAGCGGTCCGTGATCAGGAGAATCTCGCCGCCGCGTGGCTGTTGCGCCTGAGACCGCAGCAGAACCTCGGACATGAACTGCTCCAGCATGCCGCGGTTGCCCATGATCTGGGCCGGTTCACTGTCCAGCCGGACCTGAAGGCGGAGATGGGGGGCCAGCACCGCGGCGAGGGTGGCCAGGGCCGACTGGATGACCTCGTTCAGGTCCAACGGCAGCAGCGGGACATCGCGCTTTCGCGAGACGGACAGCAATTGGGCGATGAGATCCGCCGCGCGGTGCGCGGAATGCTCCACGATCTCGATCCGCCGGCGGTCTTCCTGCCCCTGCACGCCCTGCTTCAAAAGCTCCACGGCGGGAAGCATGGCCCCCAACAGATTGTTGAAATCATGAGCGATGCTGCCCGCCAGCCCGCCGATGATCTCCATCTTCCGCGCGTGCTGGAGCTGTTGCTCGATCTCGCGCTGCCGGGTGATGTCGCGGCCGATGACCAGCAGCCCCAGCGGCGGTCCGGTCAGGCTGTGCAGGGGGCTGACTTCCAGTTCCAACAGCAGCTCGCGGCGATTGAAGAACATGGTTTGTTCCCACTGGCTGGATTCGCCCCGGCGGCAGCGGATGAATGTCCGGAACGCCTTGGTCTTCGGCAGGCCGCGGTTGAGAAACAGGCGGGTGAACGGCTTGCCCAAATCGTCCCGGGGAAAGCCGGTGAGCTCGAAGAACCGGGCGTTCGCGTAAGTCAGGATCCCCTTGCGGTCGATGGTGATGATGCATTCGGCCAGCGAGTTGAATACGTTCTCGAGAAACTGCCGTGTCTCCTGGAGCGCGGCGGTGCGTTCGGCCACCCGCTGTTCCAGTTCCCGGTTCCAGTCCTCCAGGCGGTTCTGAAGCAATTGAACCTCGGCCACCATCTGGTTGAATGACTGGGCCAGCGTTCCAAACTCGTTGGCGCCTTCCAGTTCGAAGTGGTGGTTCAGGTCGCCCGTGGCCAGTTTGCGGGCGCCGGCCAGCAGGGTGTCCATGGGCTGCCGGATCATTCGGGCCACCTGTTGCAGGCCGAAATACGTGACGACCAGGGCGATGAGGAACGACACCAGGATGAAGATGTGGATCCGGTGCAGATGGGCGTACATGTTGTCCAGCGACAGGCCGGCGTGGATGATGCCCCAGCGGACGGTCGATGGCTTGATGAACACCGGCGCCTGGATGTCCAGCACGTAATTCTGGCGACCGCCGGGCAGCGTGATCAGCCCCTCCGTGAATGCGGTCTGGCGCACATATTTCAGTTCCCCCTCTTTGATCCGGAGGATCGCGTCCTGGTTCTCGCGATAGTAATCATTGCAGGCCGCCAGGGTCAGTTCCTTGTCGTAGACCGCCAGATAGAGAATGCCCTGCTGTTCAACCAGGGAATCCAGGTAACTGTAAATTGTGGCGTAGTTGTAGGTCACCAGCAACGGGGTGAAGGTGGCCCGGAGGTTCCGCTCAAATTCCTGGCCGCGCTCGTGGGTCTCCGTCAGCAGGATGTCCCGGAACTGGTACCGGATGAAAACGGCCAGCAGGAACATGGCGATGAACAGGATCAGAAAGGAAAAGAACAAATACCGGTTGTGGACGCGGGCGAAACGGCGACGGAGTGAATCGAGGATCTGCATGCCGGCCTACCGGGATACGGGATCGAACCAGATCTCCCCAAGGTTGAGGGAACAGATACCGAATGGATTCAGTCGCGCGCCCCGGACGTGGGGCTGGAGCAGATAGGTCATCACGTAGCTCTCCAGCGGGATGAGGGGAACGGTCTCCTGCAGGCGCGTCTCGATGGATTGGATGATCCGGAGTTTGGTGTGGAGATTGGATTCCCGGTAGAGCCGGGCGATGAGATCGTCCACCACTGGGTCCCGATAGCCGGCGGCATTCTGCCGGGAGTTGGAATGCAGCATGCTTTCGAGGTGCTGTTCCGGAATGGGGGTGTCGGCCGTCCAGGCCATGAGGGTGACATGAAAATTGCCGCGCTGGATTTCAGCTTCAAAATCCGTCCACGGGACTTCCCGCCGAGTGGCCGAGCAATCGAGGCGCCGCGCCGCGTCCGTCAGTTGGCTGAAGAAATGCGGGTCATGCTGGAAATCGAGATAGACCAGCGACGGCGGCTCCCCCGCGGCGCGATGGGAGCGTTCCAGGCGCATGGCGGCGGCCGACGGGTCGAAGCCGAATCGCCCGGATGGAGGGCTGAATCCGAACATGCGGGCCGGCAGGATGGATTCGGTGGGCTTGAGCATCGGGTGGCTGTGTTTCAGGAAAGCCGCCCGATCGAAAGCGAGCGCCACCGCTTTGCGAAAGGACGGATCGTCCGTGGGCGGGCGCCGGCAGTTGAAGACCAGCATCGAGGCGGTCAGTTGGGCCTGGACGAGGCGCTGCGCCTGCGGCATGAATCCGTCGTCCGGGGTGCCCGAATACGCGTCCAGGACGTCCAGCTGGCCCGCTTCAAAGAGGCGGCGGTTGTGACTGCTTGAATACTCCGGCGATACGGTGAACCGCACCCGGTCTAGGTGGGGCGGCGGGCGGTGAAACTGATCGTTCCGCTTCAGTTCGACCCGGTCGGGTTGAAACACGTCGAGGACAAACGCGCCGGTGCCGATGATATGCGGCGGTTCGATCTTCCGGCCCGGCGGGAAATGCCGGCGCGGGACGATTCGGAGCTGATCCATGGCCAGGATCTTCAGAAATTCCGGGTACCCGTGCCGCAGGACGATTTCCAGCGTGCGGGCGTCGCGGGCGCGGAGGCGAAAGGATGGCCGCCCGTCGATATACTCCTGGTCGATGAGCCGGGCCAGGATGACGCCGCAATTGGCAGTGGGGCCGACGGCGGTCAGGCAGCGCCGGAACGTGTGCAGGACGTCGTCGATTTCCAGGGGGGTGCCGTCATGGAATCGGACTCCCGGGCGGATGGTGAATGTGTAGGTGCGTCCGTCGGGCGACACCCGCCACTCGTCCGCCAGATCGGGCAGGATGTTCAAGTTGTCGTCATACCGCACCAGCCCGTTGAAAACGCAGGCGATGATCGTCGCCTCGTACACGTCGGTGACGAACAGCGGGTCCAGCGTGCCCACCCCCGGGATGATCAGCCGGCAAATCCCTCCCCGCTGTGGAACGTTCTTCGGCGATGGCCGCCTGGGCTCCGTCTGCCGGCAGGCGCCCGCGAGCAGGATCAGCGCGCCGCAGGCCGCCATCAGCCGGGCGAAGCGGGCTCCTCGCTGGAGATGTCGGAACCGGTGAAATCTGCTGTGTTCCATCTGACATGTATTATATACTGATTGTGTCCGGCGCGACATCGAACCCGCGGTCAACGCATGAACGCTCAGCATGTTGAGACGGTCCGCATCGATTACTTCTCCGGTTCGCCACTCCTGAGGCTGTATCAGCAACTCTGTCTCGGCCAGCTGGCCCAGTTGCTGATTCACGAGTTCAATAATGCGCTGACTTCGCTGAGCGGCTATGCCCAGATGGCTCTGGCGATCAAGCGGGAAGACATTCTATTGAAGGCCGCCCACAACTTCAATGACGTGACGGGCCAGTTGCATCAACTGGTCCAGAATATCCACAGTCTGACCCGGACGGATTTGGAAGTCTTCGAACCGTTGGATCCCAAGCAGAGCGCCCTGCAGGCGCACAAGGTGCTGGATCACCATCTGAGCAAGCGGAACATCCGGCTGCACGTGACCGGCGAGGCCGCGCACATGGTGACCGGCCATCCCGTCCTGCTGACCCTGGCCATGCTCACGTTTGTGCTCGACGCCCGCGATCGGCTATTAGCCGAGGGAGGCGGCGGAGAGATCCGGATCGAACTGGCAGGTTCGGGACCGTGCGCCGTCGTCGCGTTTTCCGATTCGGCGGTCAAGGGCTCGGGGTTGGGCACCGCGGAAGCGCTGCCGCCCCTGGATGCGGCCCGGCTGGCGGATCCGCGCCGGGAATTTGCCGCCCTGGCGTTTCATGCCATCGCGGCGGCCCACGGCGGGCGGGTGCACCCGCCCGAGACACGGGAACACCGGGTCATCCGGATGGAAATTCCGTATCACCAGCCGGTGCCGCCACCGACCGGTTGATCCAATCCAGGTAGGCCGACCAGCCGCCGACGACCGGGAGACGCAGGATCTCCGGCACTTCGTACGGATGGATCTGCCGGATCGTCTGCTCGAGCGCCGGATAAGCGGCAGCGGTGGTCTTGATTACCAGCAGACATTCGGTGTCGCGGCACCGCGAGCCCTTCCAGGAATAAATCGAAACCAGGCCCGGCAGCACGCTGACGCAGGCAGCCAGCTTCTCGGTCACCAGCCGGTCGGCGATGGATTCCGCCACGGCGGAGTCCGGCGCGGTACAAAGCACGACGCACGCATCGTTCATGGAGCCCCTCCGGGTGGCCGCCGGTTGCCGCCCATGCTTGCAAACCGCGGGCCGAAGCATTATGATTATATCAAACGAGGCCGCGGGTGTGTGAGCCATGCCAGTCAAGAAGCGCGCCGTCATCCGCGAGTTGGTGTATATCGTCATCATCCTGTGTTGCCTGGGGTTCATCGGGGCCTCGCTGTTCGGGCGGCGGGGCTGGCTGAGTCTGCGGGAAAAAGAGGCCCGCTTCGAGGCGCTCCGGCAGGACGTCGCAAAATTGAAGCAGGAAAATCAACGACTGAAGGAGCGGGTGGAGAAACTGCAGCAGGATCCCGCGACGGTCGAGGACGAGATCCGGCGGAAAATGATGTATGCCAAACCGGGTGAAACCATTTACCAGGTGACGCCGCCCAAGGAGTCCCCATGAACGTCGTGCCCAGCCAGGACCACGTGCGGGGAATCTTCCTCGGCGCCGCCATCGGCGACGCCATGGGGATGCCGTTCCAGTTTCTGCATCCGCAGGTGGTGCGGGAGATGTACCCGAAGCGGCCGGAGACGTATCTCACCGCACCGGAAGGGCACATCAACGCCGCCCTGGGCCGGGGGCACTTTACGGATGAAACCCAGTTGCTGATCCTGACCGCGGAGTCGTTGCTCGAGCGCGGGGACGTGGCCGTGGACAGCGTGGCCGCCGGCATGATCCAGCTGTACGAGACGGACGGCTGGATCACTCCGGGGCGGTCCGTCCTGGCCGCGTGCCGGAAACTGCAGCGGGGACGTTCCTGGTTTGAGGCCGGCGGTTACCGGGACGGGAGCAAGCCGCTGGCGTTCGTGCCGCCGCTGGTCGTCCGACACTTTGCCGACAATGACGCCATCGCCCATCACAGCAGCGCTCTGGCCCGAGGCATCCTGGTGGAACCGAAGGTGCTGGCGGGATGCGTCTGTTTCGGGTTGCTGCTCAAGAACATCATCCTGTGCCGGGACAGTCGGGAGCTGCTCGATGCGGTCCGGGTCACGGCGGACTGCATGGCCGGGCGCCATCCCGCCTTCCGGGACATGCTCCTGTGGGTGCTGTCGTTGCTGGATACCGGCATCGAGGAAGGATTGGAGGAATTGGGCACCGGTTACAGCGTTCTGGAGACGCTGTTCGCCGCTCTGTTTGCGTTCCTGAAGTGTCCGGACGATTTTCTCATGGCCGTGTCCAGCGTGATCTATGCCGGGGATAACGCGGACACGACCGGCTTTCTCGCCGGCGCCTTTTCCGGCGCCTTCAACACCTTTGAGCGGATCCCCGAGAACCTGGTGGCCGGTTTGCGTGACTGCGAATTCCTGATCGACCTGGCCGACCGGTTCTACGCCTTTTCGTCCTCGCGGGCGTCGTAGCCATACTGCTTCAGTTTGAGCCGGAGCGTCTTCCGGTCGAGTCCCAGCAGCCTCGCCGCCTTGGATTTGTTGCCGTTGACCTGGTGGAGCACGCGGAGGATGTACAGCCGCTCCACTTCGGCCAGCGGGATGATCTGGCCGGATGCGGCGGCCGGGACCTGCTTATCGATGAAGGTATCCTCGAATCCGGCCGTCCGGACCTTCAGCGGCAGGCTGTCCGGCCCGATGACGCCAGTGGGCGAAAGCGTCGCGGCCGATTCGACGACGTTCTCCAGCTCCCGCACGTTTCCGGGCCAGTGGTAGGTGCTCAGCGCCTGCCGCGCGTCATGGCTGAACGAGAGTCCCTTGCGGCGGTTGCGGGCCATGTACCGGGTCAGGAAATGTTCCGTCAGCAGCGGGATGTCGCCGCTCCGATCCCGCAGGGGCGGCAGCTCGAACCGGACGACGTTCAGCCGGTAGAACAGGTCCTCACGGAACTGGCCCTTGGCCACCAGCGCGTCCAGTTGACGGTTGGTGGCGGCCAGGATCCGGACATCCACCCGGATTTCGCGGGTGGAGCCCACGCGCCGGATCTCCCCGTCCTGCAGGACGCGCAGCAGCTTGGGCTGGACGGCCAGGGGCATCTCGCCGATCTCGTCCAGCAGGCAGGTGCCCCCGTTGACCGCCTCGAAGATGCCGACGTGCGTTTTCTCGGCCCCGGTGAACGCGCCGCGCTCGTAGCCGAACAGCTCGCTCTCCAGCAGCGGTTCCGGCAGCGCGCCGCAATTGACGGCCAGGAACGGTTTTTCCCGGCGAAAGGAGTTTTCGTGGATGGCCCGGGCGACGAGCTCCTTGCCGGTGCCGCTCTCGCCGCAGATCAGCACGGTGCTTTCGGTGTTGGCCACGCGGCCGATCAGCTTGAACACGTCGATCATGCGGTCGGATTGTCCGATGAGCTGGTTGGCATGGCTTTTGAGCGTGGCCACCGGCTCCACGGTTTCCGCCTCGCGGAGGAGTTGCCGTTTCTCAACGGCGTTGGCGACCACCTGCCGCAGCCGGTCGGGGTGGAACGGCTTGGAAAGGAAATCGAACGCGCCGGCGCGGATGGCGTCGATGGTGACGGCGCTGTTGCCGAAGGCGGTCACGACGATCACGAGAATGTCCGGGTGACGCTCGGCGATCTTCTTGACCAGGTCGATTCCGCTCATGCCGCCCATGCGCACGTCGGTGACCACCAGGTCCACCGGGGCACGCGCCAACAGGGCGAGCGCGGCTTCGGCGCTGTCGGCGCCGCGGAGCTGATAGCCGGAACGGCGCAGGGCCTCGACCATCATGATGCGGGACGCTTCGTCGTCGTCAACGACCAGGACGGAAAACGTTTTACTCATCGCGCGGCGGAACTCCTTTGAAGGTCAGGGTCACGGTCCAGTCGTCCGGCGACCGGCGCGCCAGGCGCAGGCGGCCCTGGAACCGGTCGATCAGGGCGGCCACAATCAGCCACGGGGTGGGATACGACTGGAGCAGGACGTCGCGGCAGCGGGACGTCTTGGCGGACAGCACCAGGAAGTCGTCGGGTATCCGCACGCCGCGGATCTGAAACCGGAGGCTGCCGCCGCCGGCGGTGTCGCTCCAGCTCATCCGGACCTCCGGTGTTTGCCCGGAGGTCGGAGCGGTCCACCCGGCACATTCCGACAGGAATTTCCAGATCAGCTCCATGAACAGTTCGGGCCGACCCGCAAGGAGCGTGCGCCGGCCGAGCCGGCCCAGTGTCAGCGTCAAACCCTGCTCGGCCAGATAATGCCTTGTCGCTCGCCAGATGGAGTCCACGGCCTCGGCGGGGTAAAAATGAGCCGGCGCTGCATCGCGGCCGCGCAGGAACTCCAGCAACCGCACGATGGTCCGCTCCAGTCGCAGGCATTCCTGTCGCACGCTCGCCACGAGCGGGCGGTGGTCCCCCGCCGGATTTTCCTCCAGCAGACTGGCGGTGCCGGCCAACGCGTGCAGGATGCTGCCGGTGTCGTGGGCCAGACGATCCGCCACGAGCTGAAAGATCAGGCCGGTCTCCTCCGCTTGAAGCTTCTGCAGGAGGTTTACGAGGTTGCCAGGATTGCGTTGATCGGCCATGAGAGTAGCTTCCCGACACGGATTGACGCATCCGAATTATAGAGGATGTGCGGTCGAATGAGAAGCAGGCGGTGAAAAATTCTCCACTTGAGACATTTTGACCACAAACAGTCGCCCGGTTTCATGTTTAACCTGTTGTAAATAATGGCAATTCGATCATCTTCAGTTTGGCAGATGTTTTGCAGGTCGGAACCTGACATTTTGACGAGGGAGAAAAGGAGACATGGGAAAAATCATCGGCATAGATCTGGGCACGACCAATTCGGTGGTCAGCATCATGGAGGGTGGCAACCCCATCGTGATTCAAAACTCCGAAGGCAGCCGCCTGACCCCATCGGTCATCGCGTTTACCAAGGACAATGAGCGGTTGGTGGGGCAGATTGCCAAGCGTCAGGCCATCACCAATCCGGTCAACACAATCTTCTCCATCAAGCGGTTCATGGGCCGAAAGTTCGGTGAGGTGAACCAGGAGATCAAGCTGGTGCCCTACACGGTGACGGCAGGGCAGAACGGCGACGCCCGCGTGGATATCAGCGGCAAGCTCTACTCGCCGCCGGAAATCTCCGCGATGATCCTGCAGAAACTGCGCCAGGCCGCGGAAGACTACCTGGGCGAGAAAGTGACCGACGCGGTCATCACGGTACCGGCTTATTTCAACGACTCCCAGCGCCAGGCCACCAAGGAAGCCGGCCAGATCGCGGGACTGAACGTCCGCCGGATCATCAACGAGCCGACGGCCGCCGCCCTGGCGTACGGACTGGACAAGAAGAAAGACCAGACCATCGCCGTCTTCGACTTTGGCGGCGGCACGTTCGACATCAGCATTCTCGAAGTGGGCGAGGGCGTGGTCGAGGTCAAGTCGACCAACGGCGACACGCATCTGGGTGGCGACAACATCGACCAGCGGATCATGGAATGGCTCATCGCCGAGTTCAAGCGCGACCAGGGCATCGACCTGTCGAGCGACAAGATGGCGCTGCAGCGGCTCAAGGAAGCCGCCGAGAAAGCGAAAATCGAGCTCTCCTCGATGCAGGAGACGGATATCAACCTGCCGTTCATCACCGCCGACGCGTCGGGCCCCAAGCACCTCAACCTGAAACTGAGCCGCTCGAAGATGGAGCAGATGATCGCCGACATCCTGGAGCGCACCCTGGCGCCCTGCCGCCAGGCGCTGACGGATGCCGGGATGAAGCCGTCCGACATCCACGAGGTGGTTCTGGTGGGCGGTTCGATCCGAATCCCCAAGGTGCAGCAGATGGTCCAGGAGTTTTTCGGCAAGGAGCCGTGCAAGGGCGTAAACCCCGACGAGGTGGTGGCGGTGGGCGCGGCCATCCAGGGCGGCGTCCTCGGCGGCGAAGTCAAGGATGTGCTCCTGCTCGACGTGACCCCGCTGTCGCTGGGCATCGAGACCCTGGGCAGCGTCTTCACCCGCCTGATCGAGCGGAACACCACCATCCCCACCCGAAAGTCGGAGATTTTCACCACCGCCGCCGACGGTCAGGATTCGGTGGAGATCCACATCCTGCAGGGTGAGCGGGCCATGGCCACGGACAACAAGAGTCTGGGCAAGTTCCACCTGGTGGGCATCCCGCCGGCTCCCCGCGGCATCCCGCAGATCGAGGTCACGTTCGATATCGACGCCAACGGAATCCTCAATGTCTCCGCCCGCGACAAGGCCACGAGCAAGGAGCAGAAAATCACCATCACCTCGTCGAGCGGATTGGCCAAGGACGAGATCGAACAGATGGTGCGCAACGCCCAGTCGTTCGAGGCGGATGACAAGCACCGCCGGGAGCAGGCCGAACTCCGCAACCAGGTGGACAGCCTGACCTACAGCCTCGACAAACTGGTCCGGGAGAACAGCGCCAAGATCGACGCCGCCCTGGTCAGCCAGGCCCAGGAGCTGGTGAAGGAATCCCGCGACAAGCTGGGCAGCCAGGAGGCGGGCGTCCTCGAGCCGCTGCGCGATCGTCTCAACAGCCTGACCCAGCAGATCGCCACCCAGCTCTACCAGCAGGCCTCGGCGGGCGCGGGTCCCGCGGGCGGCCCCGGCTCCGGGGCCGATCCGGGAGCGGGCCCGTCAGCCGGACCCCAGGCCGGCCCCACCGACGGCAAGAACGGCCGCGACGACGTGGTCGACGCCGAGTATTCGGAAATCAACTGATCCGCCTGCTGAAGGGCCGCGGGCATGCGGTCCACAGAAACACAACCGGCCGGAGCGACGCTCCGGCCGGTTGCTTGTTACGGGTTGATGTTTCAGTAGGCGGACGGCTGCTCCTGGCCGGTCAGCACGCGCCAGGCGCCCATGGCCAGCGATTCCAGCTCGTTCTCACCGGCGAACACCTCGACGGGAGCGATCCACTCCAGCCGCCGCTGCAGCTCGCCCGCCAGGCGTTTGGAGTGAGCCAGCCCGCCGGTGACCAGGATGGCGTCCACCCGGCCGTCCAGCGCCGCGCTCATGGCGCCCACTTCCTTCACGATCTGGTAGGTCATGGCTTTCAGGACCCGGTCGGCGGCCGCGTCGCCGGCGTCGATCCGGCGCTCCACTTCGCGCAGGTCGTGGGTGCCCAGGTGGGCCAGCAAACCGCTCTTCTTCGTCAGCGCGTCGTTCAGGGCCTTGGCGGTGGGGTACTGGCCGGAGTAAGCCAGCTCCACCAGCTGGGTCACCGGCAGGGTGCCGGTGCGCTGGGGCGAGAACGGGCCGCCGTCGTTGGCGTTGTTCACGTCGATGATCCGTCCGGCCCGGATGGGGCAGATGCTGAAGCCCGATCCGAGATGGGCGACCACGAGGTTCAGGTCGGCCAGCCGGCGTCCCAGCTTTTCGGCGGCCTTAAAGGCGGTGGCGCGCACGTTCAGGGCGTGGACGAGGGATCGTCGTTCCAGACCGGGAAAACCGGTCAACCGGGCCTCGTCGTCAAACTCGTCCACCGACACGGGGTCGACGATGAATGACGGGATCCCCAGCGGCGTGGCGATCGCCTCGGCCAGCAGCGCGCCCAGGTTGGACGGGTGGTCGGCCTTCGTGCGCCCCTGCCGGATGTCGTCGAGCATGGCGGCATCGACCCGGTAGGTGCCGGCGCGCAACGGCTTGAACAGCCCGCCGCGGCCGACGCACGCGGCGAGCCTGCCGGGCTCGACGCCTTTCGCCGCCAGTTTGGCCTTGACCACGCTCAGCCGGAAATCGAACTGGGCGAGCACGGAGGCGAATCCTTTCAACTCCGCCTCGGAGTGCTGGATATCCTCCGTCCAGAGCATGGTTCGCCCTTCGTAGAGGGCGATCTTGGTGGATACGCCGCCAGGGTTGATGGTCAGGATTTTCATCGGTGATCCTCTCGATCGGGATATTCGGGTGCGCGCGGCAACCGCGGATCAGCCCCAGATCGCCCCGAGGGCGATGGAGCGGAGCTTGGTTCCGGCGTCGTCGCTGCGGCTCAGCAGCACGATGGGCACGCGGGCGCCCACCACCAGGCCGGCGGCCTGGGCGCCGGCCAGGTAGATCAGCGTCTTGACGGCGATGTTGCAGGCGGAGATCTCCGGGGTCACGAAGATGTCGGCGGCGCCGGCGATGCGGCTGTCGATCTCCTTGATGCGGGCCGACTCGGCGCTCAGGGCCACGTCCATGGCGATCGGTCCCTCGACGAGCACCGGCGCGACGGGTGTCTCCTGATGCATCTTCACGATCCGCTCGTAATCCAGGGTCTCCTCCATCTTGGGGTTGACCTTTTCCATCGCCGAGAGCAGGGCGACGTTGGGAACGGCCAGGCCGAGCTTGCCGGCGAACTCCGCGGCGTTGCGAATCATGTCCAGCCGCACGTCCAGGGTGGGGCGAATGTTGATGCCGCCGTCGGTCCAGAGCATCAGGCGGGGGTACGTGGGCATCGCCACCACGGCCACGTGGCTGAGCACCCGGCCGGTGCGCAGGCCCTTGTCGGCGTCGAGGACCGCCTTGAGCAGCGTCGGCGTGTCGGTCTTGCCCTTCATCAGCATGTTGGCTTCGCCCGCCCGGACCAGCGCCAGGGCGCGGTCCACCGCCCGGTCCGGATCGGGCTCGGCCTCGACGCGCAGGCCGGCGCAGTCCGGAGCGTGGGTCTGCCGCAGGGCGTCCAGCTTGGCCGGATCTCCGATGAGGATCGTGTCGCAGATGCCCGCTCGGTAAGCTTCGGCGCAGGCCGCCACGATGGAGCCGCCTTCGGCGGACGGGACAGCCAGGGTGCGCCGAGGCCGGTTTCGGACGGCTTCGAAGAGTTGTTCAAAGGTGCAGATCATGAATGTCCTCCGGGTGGGATAACGGTCGGGTCACTGCTTGTAGCGCTTCAGCGTATCGGCGAATTCCTGGAGCCGGCGGTTGACGCGGTCGTTGACCGATTCGGCCGGCCAGTTGCCCTGCGCGTCCGGCTCGCCGGCGGGAACGCCGGTGAGCAGTTCGATACCTTCTTCGATGGAGGCGACGGCGAAGATATGGAACTTCGCCTCGCGGACCGCGTTGACGATGGGTTCCCGGAGCATGAGATCCTCGACGTTCTGGACCGGGATGAGCACGCCCTGGGTGCCGGTCAGCCCGCGGGCCGCGCAGATGTCGAAGAAGCCCTCGATCTTCTCGTTGATGCCGCCCACCGGCTGGATCATCCCCTTCTGGTTCACCGAACCGGTCACCGCCAGGTCCTGGCGCAGCGGCAGGCCGCTCAGGGCGGAGAGCAGGGCGTACACCTCGGTGGAGGACGCGCTGTCGCCGTCGACGCCGCCGTACGACTGCTCGAAGCAGATGGAGGCATTCATGCTCAGCGGCTTGTCCTTCGTGTAGCGGGAGCGGAGCAGGTGGCTGATGATGAGCACGCCCTTGTCGTGGGTCATGCCGGACAGGCCCACCTCGCGTTCGATGTTGATCACCCCGTCGCCGCCCACCGACACCTCGGCGGTGATCCGGCTGGGCTTGCCGAACGAATAGTAGCCCAGCTGGTAGACGGACAGCCCGTTCACCTGGCCGACCCGGTGGCCGTCGGAGTCGATCAGGATGATCCCGTCCTCGATCAGCTCCTGCAATTTCTCCTCAGGGAGGTTGCTGCGGAAGATGCGTTCCTGGTAAGCCTTTTCCACATGCTTCCGGCTGGCCTGCGGTTGGTGGTCCCGGGTGGCCCAATGGCTGGCCTCGCGCATGAGGTCGGCCACGTCGGAAAAGCGGGTGGTCAGCTTGGTGCGCCGGCCGGCCATGCGGACCGACTGCTCGAGGACGGCCAGAATCCCATCGCGGTCGAAGTGGAGCAGGTCCTCTTCGTCGATGATTTTGCTCATCAGCGAGATGAAGCAGTTGACGTTGGCGGTGGTGTTGTTCATCACCGAGTCGAAATCCGCCAGGATCTTGAAAATCTTCCGGAAGTCCTCGTCCAACTGGTACAGCAGGTGGTAGAGCTCGCGGTCTCCGATCATGACGATCTTGACGTCGAGGTCGATGGGCTCGGGCGCTAGGTAGAAGGATGTGAGGAGCGGATACGGTTCGAAGCTCTGGATGGAGACCTTGTTGTACTTGAGGGCCCGCTTGATGTTCTTGTAAACCTCGGGCTCCATCAGGGCGTCGCGCGCGTTGAGGACGAGGTAGCCGCCATTGGCCCGGAGCAGCGAACCGGCCCGGATCTGCATGAAATCCGTCCGGATCGCGCCGGACCGCTCCACGTTTTTCTCGATGGTCCCGAAGATGTTGCGGTAGCTGGGCACGGTCTCGATGATGATGGGGGCGCCTTGGAGGTCGGCGTTGTCGATGATCACGTTGATCATGTAAGGCAGATATGGATTGCCGGATTCCTTCGGCGCGGAAAGGAAGTTCAGGATGTTCGATTTGTCTTCCTGCTTCTCCTTGAAGATTTCGATCCGTTCGAGGATGTCGGCCTGGACGTCAGCCAGATAGTCTTTGATTTCCTCCCACGGCAGGCGGGCACGGATCTCGCCGATGATCTCCTCGATGAACGGCTGGACGGTGCCCCGG
The DNA here is from genome assembly GCA_937925645.1 of uncultured Acidobacteriota bacterium. GTDB lineage: Bacteria > Acidobacteriota > JAAYUB01 > JAAYUB01 > JAAYUB01 > JAAYUB01. The sequence goes on along the minus strand of CALAMB010000483.1, from coordinate 8,031 downwards.
ACCAGGCCGTCCTGGGCCTCGACGACCTCCTTCTGCAGCGCCTTGAGCTGTTTGCTGATCTCGCCCATCTCCAGGGCCAGTTCCTTGTGGGTCGCCTTGATCCGCTGGAATTCAGCGGCGGGGTATTCCTCCTGGTCGGTCTGCTGTTCCAGTTGGGCCATGGCCACCGGCTTGTCGTCGATGACCGGCATCAGCTCGGGACGCTGGATGGTGCCGTACTGGACCTGGACCAGCGCGAAGCTGCGCTCGTTGACCTTTTTCTCAAAGCCGCGGATCAGCTCTTTCTCGCGGGCGTGGGCGCGCTCCATCAGCCCGTCCAGCTCTTTCTTGAACTGGTCGCTCTCGAGGATCTCCGGCACGTGCTCCAGGCAGTATTCCACCAGCCGGCTCATCTCCTTCTCCAGCAGCTTGCCATGGCCGGCCGGCAGGTGCAGGCAGCGGGGGGAGTCGGGATGGCGGAAGTTGTGGACGTAACACAGGTCATCCGGAATCCGGCCGGACCGGTCGATCTCGGCCAGCAGCGACTGGATGGTGGTCATCTTGCCGGTACCCGACAGGCCGGTGACGAACACGTTGTAGCCGATGCTCTTCATCTCCAGGCCCAGCCGGATGGCCCGGAGCGCCCGCTCCTGGCCGATGATGGTGGTGCACGGGGGCTGTTCCTGGGTGGAGTTCCACGGGATCTGGCTGCCGTCGAACCGGAAGCGGAGGGCGTCGGGATTGACGCGCATCTGATCTTCGATGGACATGCTGGACTCCTTCGCGATACTTGCGCTGCGGCGGTCAATGCCGCGCTGTGCCGGCGTTAGCCGCGCGCCCGTCTGCCGGCGGCCGTGCCCGGCGCGGCGAACCCGGGCGGCCGGTGACGCGGCCGGGCAGGCCGGCGCCTTCCCGTCGCGGTTGAGACGAGGGCGGGCAGGCGGCTATAATGGTTCATCTGAAATCACGGTGCAAATGGTCGGTCAATATCCACGATGGCATTCTACTTCGACTATACTAACAGCAGCCTCTTTTTGAAATCAACTCTCTTTCGAGCTTTGCCCGTGCGGCATGGCTTCGGCACCCGCCGCGGCGGCGCGGCGGCTTGGGCGGCGGCCGGCGCCGACTGGGCGATGTTGCGGCAGATTCACTCCGCGCGGGTGGTTCGGGTGACGCGCTCGGCGACGGGGACGATCCTGGCTGACAGCGGGGCACCGCTGGATGACGCGGCGCCGCCGGCGGGCGACGCCCTGGTCACGGATGTCGCCGGCATCACCCTGGTCGTCCAGACCGCCGACTGTCTGCCGGTGCTCCTGTACGATCCGGCCCGTCGGGTGGCGGCGGCCGTCCATTCCGGCTGGCGGGGGACTGCGGCGGATATCTGCGGGGCCGCCGTGCGGCGGATGGCCGACGACTGGGGGTGCGATCCGGCGGACATCCGCGCGGCGGTCGGACCGGGCATCCAGGCGTGCTGCTACGCGGTGGGGGAAGACGTGGCCGATCGATTCGCCGGCCGGTTTCCCGGCGCGGTCACCCGGCGGACCGGCGGCAAGACGCACCTGGACCTGCGCGCCTGTGTGGCGGCGGCGCTGCGTCAGGCCGGCGTCCGGCCCGGGCACACGGACGCCTCCGTCCTGTGCACCTGCTGCTGGGGGGCGTTGTTCTTCTCGTACCGCCGGCAGGGGGAGGGTGCCGGGCGGCTCTACCACTGGATCAGGTTCGACGGTTGAAGATCAGCCGGCGGACGCCGTCGGCGAACAGCACTTCCATCTTCCCGATGCCGGTGATCTGGACCACTTTCCCTTTGCCGAACGCGGGGTGGCTGATCAGGTCGTCCTCGTTGAAGACGCCGTTGATGATGTACGGCTTGTAATCGTCTTCGGGGACTTCGGCGGTGGCGTTGCGCCACTCCGTCATGATGGCCTGGCTTTTCTTTTCGGCTTCGGTGAGCTTGGGCGGCTTGGGCGGCTTGGGCGGTTTCACCACAGGAGTTTTCTTCGGTTTTTCTACGTGTTCCATAGGCTGGCTCTTCTTGTGTTTTTCAGGCTTCCTGGCTGCTGAGGCAGCCGGTTTTACGGTCGAGGCTGTTTTTTGCGGTTGGTTCGGTCGGGCCGGCACCGGCTTCCTGGCGGCCGGAGCGACTTTTTTCGCGATCACCGCTTTTGTCTTCGGCGCCGGCTTCCTGGCGGGCGGAGCGACTTTTTTCGCGATCTCCGCTTTTGTCTTTGGCGCCGGCTTTCTGGCGGCCGGGGCGACTTTTTTCGCAATCACCGCTTTTGTCTTCGGCGCCGGCTTCCTGGCGGCCGGGGCGATTTTTTTCGCGGACATTGCTTTCTTCGCCGCTGGGGCGGTCTTCTTGGCCGCTGCCGCCGGTTTCGCCGGCTGGGCCTTCTGGGGTTTTCCCGCTTTCTTCACGGCGGGCGCGGACGGCTTTGAAATCACCGCTTGTTTCGCCGGACGACTTGGTCTGGGTTTCTCCTGTTTTCTGGCTGGAGGCGAGGCTTTCAACTTCTTCTTGCCCGCTTGTTTTACCGGTTTGGCCGTCGGATGTGTTGCCATAGCCGATCTCCTGCCGGAATTCGGGGATCATTGTAGCACGGTTTTGCGCGGGTTGTTGCGGATACCTGAAAAATGTCAAAAATTGCCGGTGCTTCCAATCGGTGCACGCAGCCGGTATACTCTCTCCCATGGATCGGAAGGAGCGGCTTCGTCAACTGTTGGCCGGCCGGTCGGGTCCGGCTCCGCCTGCTGCAGCGGCGGCAGATGCGGCCGGCGCGCCGCCGCCGGACCTGGCCCCGCGGGTCACGCGCTATCCGCTGAAGCACCGCCACGGCGACGTGCCGCTGGCGGCCGGCTCGACGATCAGTTACAACCTGATGCGGCTGGCCGGACTCGACGGGCCCGAGACGGGCTACGCCGGCCGGATGCTGCTGCTGGATACGGAGACCACCGGCCTGGCGGGCGGCACGGGCACCCACATTTTCCTCATGGGTCTGGCCGACTGCGCGGACGACGAGCTGGTGGTGCGCCAATACTTCCTGCCGGACCCGCGGTGGGAAAAACCGTTCCTGGAGCTGATCGCGACCGAACTGGCAACGCACGACCTGGTGGTCTGTTTCAACGGCAAGACGTACGACCTGCCGCTCCTGCAGACGCGGATGGTCCTGAACGGCATGCGGATGCGGGAGCTGCCGGTGCTGGATCTGTTGCATCCGTCCCGGCGGTATTGGCGGCCCGTCATCGGAAGCTGCACCCTGCAGAACCTGGAACAGGCCGCGCTGCGCTTCCAGCGCGAGGGCGACCTGCCCGGCTGGATGATTCCGGACCTGTATTTCCGCTACCTGCGCCAGCGCGATCCGGCGCCGCTGGAGGCGGTGATCCACCACAACCGGCTGGACCTCGTGGGCATGGCCGCGCTGGTCGGCGCGCTCAACATCCGGCTGTCGGTGGAGCTGCCTCGCGATCCGCGGGCGCTGGAGTGCCTCCTGCGGGCTCAGCTCCAGCACGGCCGCATCGAGGAGTTCCGCCGCCTGCGGGCGGTCCATGGCGAAGCGCTCGAGGAGGCGGGCCGGCGGCACGCCGGTTTGGGGCTCACCCTGGCCCGCCTCTGCAAGCGGGCCGGCGAGCTGGAGGACGCCTACCGCCTGGCGCTGCACCTGAGCGAGCACCGGCCGGACCAGGCGACGGAGTGTTTCGAGGTCGTGCTCATCCACGAGGAGCACGTGCTCCGGGATTTCGCGCGGGCGGCGGCGCACTGCGATACGTTTTTTGAGATCGTCCGGCGGCGGCCGGACGCGGACGGGCTCCGGGAGCGGCTGGCGCACCGGCGCGCGCGATTGGCGTTAAAGCTCCGGCGGAATCAGCCGCCGGAATGATCGGGCGGGCGGGCGGCTCGGGACCGGGCGTCAGACTGCCGGCGTGTCGCCGGAATGGCGCCCCACTTCCACCCGGGCGGGCCGCACGAGACGATCACCCAAACGATACCCCACCTGATGGACAGCCAGGACGGTGTCGTTGGCGGCGGCGTCGTCCACCGCCCGCATCCCGATCGCCTCGTGGATGTTCGGATCGAACGCCTCCCCCACCGCGCCCACGGGCTCGAGACCGAGGCGCTCCAGCTTGCGGCGGAAGCTGTCCCGGACCAGCTCGATCCCCTGGCGGATCGCCTCGGCGCCGGCCTGGGCCTGGGCGTGGCCGGCCGCCAGGTCCAGGGAGTCCATCACGTCGACGAACTCCAGAAGGATTTTCCCCCTTTCCTCATCGAGGCGCCGTTCCATTTCGCGGCTGAGCCGTTCCTGGATGCGTCCGGTCTCGGCGCGGTACTCCGCGACACTCTCGGCATGGCGCGCCTTCACCTCGGCCAGCCGGGCTTCCAGTTCCTGGACGTACGTGGGCTTGAGGTCTAGCTCCGGCGACGGCCCGTCGCCATCCGCCCCGTCCGGATGCTGCGCCCAGAAGCGGCGGTCCACCACCTTGACTTCGGGCACTTCGCCGGCCACCGCCTTCAGCTCGGCGGTCGGCGCCGCGGCCGGGGCGGCGGGATCGGGCCGGGTATGTTTCTTGCGGGCGCTCATGGGTTGCGATGCCTCCCGGGGATGCCGGAACGCCGTCCGGCGGATGGCCGGCCGGTGGCCGGCCATCACCCGTTGAATTTTCGGCGGGAAATCCCGGCCGTCAGGACGCGACTTCGAACCGCTCGGTCCGCTCCATGTCCTGCCCGGTGATCCGGTCGTGGATCCGGATCCGGAGCGTGTAGTGTCCGGGGATGAACCGTTGGAGCGGCAGGCGCCCGGTGATGACGATGCGGTCGCCGGAGACGAACTTGAAGGTGTCGCCGGCCAGGTCCTGGAACCGGACGAACTCGGCGCCGTCGCGCTCCACCACGTATTCCAGCTCGATGTCGGGCTGGAGGCGGTTCTGGTCGATGCCCATGCTGTACACCTGCATGTACACCCACAGGGGATCGCGGAGCTGGAACCGCTTCTCGAATTCGGGAATGATCTTCACGTCGCCCAGCACGAACTGGCCGATGTCGGAATCGGGATCGGTGATCTTCTGCACCTGCCGCGCGATGATCATCGACGAGCTGTTCAACTGGGCCGGCTGGTAGCTGGGCACGTTGAGGCGCAGCTCCTGCATGCCGATGCGTCCGCTCTCCAGGTCCTTCACCACGAGGCCCAGCTTGTACAGCCCGGGCCCCAGCAGAATCAGCTTCTGGTACGAGGAGTGATCCTGCTGGATGGACTTCAGCTCGTCGGTCTTGGCGTCGCGGACGATGTCGTCCTCAAACTCCTGGACGAAGTTGCCGCTCACCGTGGTCACGATACCGTAGATGTTCACCGTGCCGCGGGACACGCCGAACGACCGCTCCTTGAAACTGATGTCGCCGTTGAGGACGCGCAGCGTCACCGGCACCAGGACCTGCTGCTCGGAAATCTTGATGTAGTCCACGCGGGCCTGGAACGGGACCAGGTTGTACATGATCCGGGTGTCGACGATGGAGCGGAGGTCCTTGTACTTGATCTCGGGCGGCTTGCTCATGTTGGCCAACAGCTCGTACTTGGCGAAGGGGCGGTCCTTCTCGCGCAGCTTGTAGTACGGATTCGTCGAATCGCCGGCATCCATGCGGCCGGAGACCCGGTCCGCCACGTTGGCCTCGCCGCGCTGCTCGGCCATGGTCCGGCCGCCCGAGCTGGCGTGGAGCAGGATGTCCTTCTTGTTGACGTCCATCTCGAGGGTGTACAGGTTGCTCCCGGTGGAGTCCACGAACTCCAGCTCGATGTCGCTGCCGATGCCCTCGATATTCCGGTACTCCCAGTACTGGGTGGGGAACACCTTCGTCTGGCCGCCACCCTCCCAGGCGGGCCGGTCGTAGCCGGAGCCGTAGACGTAGTCGTCGATGCGGTCGGGCGGGCCGTACTTGATGTAGACCATGCCGCGGTCGGTCTTCCAGCCGGGGATGCCGCAGGTGAAGTGCTCGTTGACGTAGGCGATGCGGCGGTAGTGCTCTTCCTTGAATTCGTTGTACGGCGTCTTCGGATCCGGATCGCGCCGCTTCCAGAACTGCTCGATGAACTGGTCCCGCTCCTCGTCGGTGGTCAGTTTCCGAAAGACGCTCTTCTCCTCCGTTGAGACGATGTGGTAGACATCCTCCTCGAGCCACTTCCGGTAGTGCTTCTGCAGCTCCTCCTGCTGGTTCTCTTTCTTCGGCTTCTTGTCCTGGCCGAAGACCGCCGGTCCGGCGAGACAGACCAGGCCGGAGGTGACGATTATCAGGGTCAAAGCAGCGATGCGTCGCATGGTGTGCGCTCCTCGTTCAAGTTGACACCCTATATAAGATGCGCGGCAGCGGAAAAATTTCACTCCGCGACCGCTAATTATAGCGTATTCCGGCGGGAGGGGCTAGTCCGGTGTCCGCGTTACGGGAACGAGCCCCGAACCCCGAGCCCCGAGCCTCTAGCCTCTGGCCTCGAATCCCGAACCTCGATGACGATTTCGAATTACGATCAAAAAAAAGGGCCTTCCCGAAGGAAGGCCCTTGGAGGTGACGAACGGGTTCGACTAGAAGATGAACTTCAGGCCGAACTGGATCTGCCGGTTGGAGTAGGCGCTGAAGGTCTTGCCCAGGTTGACGCTGGTGAGCGTGGTGCTGGGGTTGGTGTAGTTGGTGTGGTTGAACAGGTTGAACGCCTCGGCGCGGAACTGCAGCTTGGAGCCTTCCGCGGTGAACCACGGCAGCTTGACGTCCTTGAACAGGGAGAAGTCCATGTTCCAGTAGCCGGGGCCACGGAACTTGCCGCGGTAGTAGTCGCCCTGGGGGTTGCGCAAGTTGATCACGCTGGAGGCGAAGCTGAAGTTGGCCGCGGTCGGACCCATGATGTTGTTCGCGGCGTCGGTGCTGAACTCGTAGGTCGTGACGTTCGGCCGGGCCGGGCCGCGGTTGTTGGTGTAGCCGGTGCCGAGGGTATCGCGGGCGACCTTGTAGTCCAGGGGGTAGCCGGTGTTGGCGGTCACGATGCCGTTGACCTGCCAGCCGCCGATGAGCTGGGCCAGCCAGCCCTCGGAGTCGCCGCCGAGCCACTTGCCGGGGCCGAAGGGCAGTTCGTAGATGAAGTTGCCGCTGAACACCTGGGTGACGTCGAAGGCGGCGTAGCCGCGGTCGTAATCCAGGTTGTAGTAGTCGGACGCGAACGGGCTGGTGTTGCCCAGGGAGTACACCGACTCGGAGTTGTTGTCGAACGCCGTGGACCAGGTGTAGTTGACCTGGAACTGCAGGCCGTCCTGGAAGCGGTGGCTGAACGAACCCTGGAAGGAGTGGTAGTTGGAGTGGCAGTAGGTGTCGATGTTGTGGATGCGGTACCACTGGCTGTTCTGCACGCTGTAGTCAACCACGTACCAGGGGACGGCCGCGGTGACACCCAGATTGTCCTCCAGGCCCTGGATGGTGGCTTCGGAGGGATGGAACATCTGGTTCTGATTGTTCCGGGCCAGCATGTTGACGCCCGCGCTGCCGGCGTAAGTCAGGTTGATGATGTTGCCGGGCCAGATCTCGCGCTGGCCAGACAGGTTCCAGGTCTGGATGTACGGAGTGCTCCAGTTGTAGTTGTAGAGCACCATCTCGTACCAGGTTTCGGCGGGCAGGTGCAGTTCCACGTCGGGCAGGGCATAGCCGTTGCCGTACCAGCCGATGTTGCCGGGGTAGGTGCCGTCGTAAGTGCCGCCGGGCCGGGCATCCAGCCAGTTGGCCACGCCGAACGGCAACTGGGAGGTGTTCCAGGTGAGCAGGTTGCCGAACATGCGGTCGAAGCTGATGCCGTAGCCGCCGCGGATGGCGGTCTTGCCGTCGCCGAACGGATCCCAGGAGAAGCCCAGCCGCGGCGCCCAGTTGGTCATGGGCGCGTCGTACAGGTCGTTCCCGGTGTCGGGGCCGGCGATGAAGATGTCGGAGCCGGTGCCCACCCACTGGGAGGGAACCAGGTTCCACCACTCGCCGCCCGCCCAGTTTTCAGCGGCAAACCAGTCGTTCTGGTTGACGATGTGGTAGCCGTTGGC
>CALAMB010000482.1 GCA_937925645.1 uncultured Acidobacteriota bacterium | reverse complement strand
CGCATCGGGTGAGTTGACGAGGCGTCCTCAGTCCACAGTTCCGGCAGCGCGTCGGCGGCGGGGCGCCAGGTGGTGCTGTCGCCTCGGCGGCACGGCGTTTCGGGCCGCAGCCGGCCCGACGATGCCAGACCGGCCAGCTCGTCCTTGCTGAACGGCCCGGCCGGCGCGGTGCCTTCGTGGATGTAATAGTGTTTCACATCTGACCCCGCTGATTTGGGGAGATTATAGGAGGGCGCGGCGGGATGCGCAACCGCTCAGTGCACGATCCGGCCGTCGACAAGCGGCACGATTCGGTCGGCCTGGCTGGCCAGCGCCTCATCATGGCTCACCAGGATGAAGGCGGTGCCCAGCGTCCGGCTGATCTCTCGCATCAGGGCGAACACCGCCTTGCTGTTGGCGCTGTCCAGATTGCCGGTGGGCTCGTCGGCCAAAACCAGGGCCGGCTCGTTGATGAAAGCCCGCACCACCGCCACCCGCTGCTGCTGCCCGCCGGAGATCTGGCCGGGCCGGTAGTGCAGGCGGTTGCCCAGGCCCACGCGTTCGAGCAGCTCCACCGCCCGCTCCCGCTGCTCCCGCTCGGCCTGACGGCCCATAATCCGGCGGGGGATCAGCACGTTCTCCAGCACCGAGAACTGGGGCAGCAGGTAGTGGAACTGGAAGATGAACCCGAGGTACTGGAGCCGCAGCCGGGCCCGCGCATCCTCGTCGAGCCGGGCGGTATCCTCGCCGTTGAGCAGGATCCGGCCCGAGGTGGGCGAGTCGAGGAGCCCCATCAGGTTCAGCAGGGTGGTCTTGCCGGAGCCGGAGGCGCCGACGATGGACACGAACTCGCCTTTCGCGACCGCCAGGTCGATGTCGAAGAGCACCGGCGTGGGCACGCCGTTGCCGTACACCTTGTTCACCGCCCGGAGTTCCACAACGGGGCCCGCGTCCATCACGCCCCCCGGATCACGTCGATGGGATTGATCCGCGCCGCCCGCCAGGCCGGATAGAGCGAGGCGAGGAAGCCGATGCCCACGGCGATGGCGATGCTGCCCAGGATCAGGGCGGGGCCGAGGTCCACCGGGAACGTTTCCACCAGCCGGCCGGTGGCGCTGGCGGTGGTGCGGAAGCCGGCCAGCCACAGGCAGAGGGCGGAGCCCTGGACGGCCCCGGCGGCGCCGCCGAGTAACGACAGCAGCATGCCCTCCACGGCGAACACGGCGGTGATCTGGCGGCGGTTGGCGCCCATGGCCTTGAGGATGCCGATTTCCCGGAGCTGGCTCATCACCGACATGATGAGCATGCTGGCGATGCCGAAGCCGGCGCCGAGAATGGTGAAGCCCACAATGAGGTTCGACGACTGGCTCTGGGCCCGCAGCCCGGACAGGAGCGACTGGTTGTCCTCCATCCAGGAGCGTGTCTCGTAGGGGACCTGCAGCGCCAGGCGCCGCGCCATGGCGTCGGCGCCGAAGATGTCGCCGAGCTTCAGCCCGATGCTGGTGACGGCGGTGCCCACGCCAAAGAGAGTCTGGCCGTCGCGCAGCGTCAGATAAATGGTGCCGCCGTCGACGGCGGCGAAGCCGCTGTCGAAAATGCCGGCGACGGTGTAGGTGCCGGCGTTCCCTTCGATGCTCACCAGGCGGATCTTGTCCCCCAGCCGCAGCGAGAACTCGTCGGCCAGCTTGTAGCCGAGGGCGACCTCTCCGGCGTTGAGCCCGAAGAACCGTCCCGTCACCAGCTTCGACTGGATGTCCACCACGGCGTTGTGGCGCTCCGGGATCACGCCCACCACCGCCACCCCCTGCCGGCGGGCGCCCCGCGACATGAACCCCTGGCCCTCCACCACCGGCGACACCGCCGCCACGTCCGGATCGAAGCGCTGCAGCCGGGCGAGCCAGAACGGCCAGTCCTCGATCTTGCGCTTCTGCCGCTCCAGCCGGATCCGCTCGCCGGCGTACAGCGGCCCGTCCGGCGCCGCCGCCGCGTCGGCTACCGACAGCGGCACCCGCTCGGGCTGGCGCACGACGACGTGGGGGATGGCGCCGGTGACGCTGGCGATGAGCCGCCGCTGCAGCCCGCCGATCAGGGCGCCGAGAAAGATGATCAGGGTGACGGAGACCGCCACGACCCCCATCATGAGCAGGGTCTTGCCCAGGTTGTAGCGCAGGTTCCGCAGCGCCACGGACCAGGCGAAACGGTCGAACATGATTCGGTCTCCTCGTCGTCCGGACGGCGGGCGCTCAGGGCCGCGCCACCGGCCGGACCGTGTCCCCGGCGGCGGCCTCGGTGCCCCGAACCATCACCGCGGCGTCGGGCGGCACGCCGTCCACGGCGATCCACTCCGTGCCGCGGGCCAGGACGCGGACGGCCTGTTCGCGGACCGTTCCGCCCGTCACGACCAGCACGTGCCAGCGGCCGTCGCGCTGCAGGAGCGCGGTGGCGGGGAGGCTGAGCGCCCGCGGCAGCCGGGCCACCTCGACGCTGACGTCCACGGTCATGTCGGGGCGGACGAAGTCGGGGAGCCGGTCGGGGGTGAAGCGGAGCCCCACCACGCCGCGGCCGCTGTCCACGTCCGGGCCGATCTGGACCAGCGTGCCGGTGAAGGGCTGGTCGCGGAAGGCGGGGGTGAGCACCGTCGCCCGCTGGCCCGTCCGCAGCCGGTCCAGGTTGTTCTCGTCGGTTTCGACGTAAATCTCCGTCACCCGCAGGTCGGCCAGTTCCATCAGGGCGGTGCCCGGAGTGACGCTGGCGCCCGGTTCGGCGGCCCGGCGGATCACCAGGCCGGGGAACGGCGCGCGGATGGTCCGGCGGTCCAGGTCCTGCTCCGCCACGCGCACCGCCGCCTCGGCCTCGCGGAGGCGCGCCTCGGCCACCCGCATGTCCTCGGGGCGCGGCCGGGCGCGCAGGTCGGCCAGCGTCTCGCGGGCGGCCGCTTCGGCGGCGACGGCCTGGTCCCGCGTGGAGGCGGCCAGGTCCAGATCGGCCTGGGCGACCACCTGGTCGTCGAAGAGGGCGCGCCGGCGCGCGAAGTCCCGCTCGGCCTGGAGCCGGGCGGCGGTCGCCCGGTCCAGCTCCGCCTCGGCGCGGGCCAGCTCCTCGGGCGTGGCGCCGCGGCGGACGAGGGCCAGTTCGGCCGCGGCGGTCTGGGCGGCCTGGCGGCTCTGCTCCAGACGCGGGCGCGCGTCGTCCCGCCGGAGCTGGACGAGAGGGACGCCGGCGGCGACGCGGTCGCCATCTTCCACGAACACCGATTCGACGACGCCCGTCACCTCGCTGCCGATGGGGCTCTGCCGCTTGGCCCGGAGGGTGCCGCTGGCGATGACCAGCTCCACCACCTCCCGCTCCGCCGGCCGGACGGTTTCGACCTCGCGGACGCGCAGCCGGCTGAAGCCCAGCCAGCCCGTCGCCGCCACGAGGAGCACGCCGCCGATCCACAGGGTGTGTCGCATCCGCCGGGTCATCCGCAGGCCTCCGTCTTCGGGGATCGACCCATTTCAGCACAAAGCGGGACGCCGGCAAAGCGAATATTCCGCATCCGACGATGGCGATTCGGACGACGGCGGGTGCGATGGTGTATCATGGGGGCGCCGGGCGGCGGGGAAATCCCCCAGCCCGGGACGTCGGGCGGGAGGTGGCGGGACATGGCCGAGGCGGACGTGACGGTCATCGGCGCGGGTCTGGCGGGGAGCGAGGCCGCGTGGCAGCTCGCCCGCCGGGGCTGGCGGGTGGCGCTGTGGGAGATGCGCCCCGCCGTGATGACGCCGGCCCACCGCACCGGTTGCTTCGCCGAGCTGGTCTGCTCCAACTCCCTCAAGTCGGAGGCGCCGGCCAGCGCGCCGTTTCTGCTGAAGGAGGAGCTGCGGCACCTGGGCAGTCTCCTGCTCCGGGTGGCCGACGGCTGCCGCGTCCCCGCCGGCCAGGCGCTGGCGGTGGACCGGCAGCGGTTCGCCCAAGGGGTGGAGGCGGCAATCCGCGGCGAGGCCGGCATCGCGGTGGTCGCCGCGGAAGCGCGGACGCTGCCGGCGGCGCGTCCGGTCGTCGTCGCCACGGGGCCGCTCACGTCACCGGCCCTGGCCGAGGCGGTGCGCGGACTGGCCGGCGCGGAACACCTCTATTTTTACGACGCCATCAGCCCCATCGTGACCGGGGCGTCGGTGGACCGCGCCGTGGCCTTCGCCGCCTCGCGCTATGGCAAGGGGGGCGACGACTACCTGAACTGCCCGTTGGACCGCGAGGAGTACCGGGCGTTCATCGAGGCGCTCCGCGCGGCCGACACCTACCCGCGGCACGCCTTCGAAACGGCCGCCTTTTTTGAGGGCTGTCTCCCCATCGAGGAGATCGTCCGGCGCGGGGACGACACGCTCCGGTTCGGCCCCATGAAGCCGGTGGGCCTGGTGGATCCGCGCACCGGGGCGGTGCCCTACGCGGCGCTCCAGCTCCGCCGGGAGGATGTGCTGGGCGACGCGTTCAACCTGGTGGGTTTCCAGACCCGGCTGCGGCAGGGCGAACAGCAGCGGGTCTTCCGGCTGATCCCCGGTTTGACGCGTGCCGAGTTCGTACGGTACGGGCAGATCCACCGCAACACGTACCTCAACGCACCGGCCGTGCTGACACCGGAGCAGGAGTTTCGCGATCACCCGGGCGTGTTCGTGGCCGGGCAGTTGTGCGGCCTGGAAGGGTACGTCGAGGCCGTTGCCACCGGGCTGATGGCCGGGCTGCAGGCCGACCGACGGCTGCGGGGCCTTCCGCCCGTGCGGTTCCCCCGCGACACCGCGCTGGGCAGCCTGCAGCACGCCCTCGGCGCGGCGGATCCGCGCGGCTACCAGCCGCTCAACATCACCTTCGCGCTCCTGCCGGCGCCGCCGCCCGAGCTGGAGCGGCGGCTCCGCGGCAAGGCGGCGCGCCACACCTGGCGGGTGCAGGAATCTTTGCGGTTGCTCCGGGACTTCGCCGCCCGGGAAGAGCTGCGGCCCGTCTGACGCGTCCGGTTCGCCAAAGCGTCAGTGCACGGTCACCGGGTGTTCGTCCGGGGGATATTCGCCCGTGGCCTGCATCAGCTGGATGTCATCCGGGGAGAACTCCTCCCGGGCGTATTCGCACCACGTCAGGATGCGGCACTCCGGGCACCGGCGGCTGCACGGGATGATGACGTTGACGGCGTCGGGAAAGAGGCGATGGAATTCGGCGCTGTGCCCGTCCCGGACCTCGTCTTCGTACGTCTCGTGCAGCAGCTGCAACCGCACCTCGGGCGGGACGGCTTCGGGCAGCCGCAACACCGCCCGGAATTCCTGCCACATCTTGTTCTCGATTGCCCTCAGCTCGCGCTCCAAATCGGTTTTCATACCCACCTCCCCTCGGAATGCTCTACTCATATAAACGGATCGGTACGGAAGTGTTCGGGAACGGAGGAATGCTCGCGTGAGAATCCCGTTGATATGACTGGAGAAATATTTTTTGCCCACCGGGTCACAACCGCCGGGAGTCGCTGCTGGAACACACCGGCGACCCGGGCCGGCGCGTGTTTCGATTGCGTCAGGAATGGGAAGAAACTGTCAATGGTGGGGCGTATTTCCCCACTTTTAAAATAGTCAAGTTTATAAACTATTCATTTTAAATGAACTGTTAGAACGTCCGATTTTGGCATGACCGTTGCAAAGGGCGGGTTTGAGACTTTGAGGAGGAGGTAACACCCATGATTGGTATCCGCAAATACGACCCGTACGGTCAGCTGAACCGCGAGTTCGACCGGATGATCTCCCGGTTCTTCGACATGCCGCGCCGCTACGACGACGAGAGCGAGGCGCTGGCCTCCTGGTATCCGCGGATGGACGTGAACGAGCGCGAAAGCGAGCTCGTCATCCGCTTCGACCTGCCCGGCATGAAGCGGGAGGACATCCAGATCACGTTGGAGAACAACACCGTCACCGTCAGCGGCGAGCGCAAGTTCGAGCAGGACGAGAAGCAGGACAACTTCCACCGCGTCGAGTGCTGCTACGGCCGCTTCACCCGCAGCTTCGCCCTGCCGCGGACGGCTGACGGCGAGAAGATCAAGGCCAAGTACACCGACGGCGTGCTCGAGCTCACCCTGCCCAAACGGGAAGAGGCCAAGCCGAAGCAGATCACCGTCAACGTCGGTTAAGCGAAATCAGTCGCCCGCAGGGGGGCAACGCCCCCCTTTTTTTTGTCTCCGAAAACGAACGAAACAAGGCGAAGAACATGACAGACATTCCCATCCAACCGGAAGCCGCCGCCAACGCGGCCGAAACGGCGCAACCCCTGGACGCCGCCGCATCGGCGCCGGAGGAACGGCCGGCCGAACGCACCGCCCCGGCCGAACCGGACGCGCTCACCCGACTGCAGGAGGAGCTGGCTGCGTCCGAAGCGCGGACCTTGCGCGCGCTGGCCGACTTCGACAACTTCCGCCGTCGCACCGCCGCCTCGGCGGAGGAAGCGGCCCGGGAGCAGAAAAAGGCGCTGCTGCTGGAGCTGCTTGACGTACAGGATAACTTCACGCGGGCGCTGGAGCACGGGAGCGGCGCCGACGACGAGTTCGTCGCCGGCATCCGGGCGATCCGGCAGCAGTTGGAGGGACTGCTGGCGCGCCACCAGGTGGAGCGGGTCGCCGCGTTCGGCCAGCCGTTCGATCCCCGTGTCCACGACGTGCTGGACGCTCGCCCGGACCCGGCGGTCCCGGTGGATACGGTGGACCGAGTGTACAAGGACGGGTACCTGTTCTGCGGCAAGCTGCTCCGGCCGGCCCTGGTCGGCGTGGCCCAGGCGGCCGAGCCGCCGGCCGGCGAGGAGAACGACGATGGATCCGAATAAGATGACCGTCAAGGTGCGCGAGGCGCTCTCCGCCGCGCAGGGCCTGGCCCAGCGGCGCAACCACGCCCAGGTGGACGTGGAACATGTGCTGCTGGCCCTGCTGCAGCAGGCCGACGGCCTGGCGCCGCGCCTGCTGGCGCGCCTCGACGTGCCCGTGGCCGAATTCACCGGCCGGCTGGAGCAGGAACTGGACAAGCTGCCCCGCCTGTCCGGCGGCACCGCCGCCGAAGGCCGCTACATCTCGGGCCGACTGAACCGCATCCTGATCCAGGCCCAGGAGGAAGCCGTCCGGCTCAAGGACACCTTCCTGAGCGTGGAACACCTGTTGGCGGCCATGATCGCCGACGGGGCGGACCAGCCCGCCTCCCGGCTGTTCCGCGCCTACGGCGTCGATCGGGAACGGTTCGAGCGCGTGCTGCAGGACGTGCGGGGCAACCAGCGCGTCGACTCCGAGGACCCGGAGGGGACGTACGCGGCGCTGGAGCGGTACGGCCGCGACCTGGTCCGCGAGGCGGCGCGGGGCAAGCTCGACCCGGTCATCGGCCGCGACAACGAGATCCGCCGCGTCGTTCGCATCCTGTCCCGGCGGACGAAGAACAACCCGGTGCTCATCGGCGAACCGGGCGTGGGCAAGACCGCCATCGTCGAGGGACTGGCCCAGCGCATCTTCAAGCGGGACGTGCCCGAGGGGCTCCTCGACCGGACGATCGTGGCGCTGGACCTGGGCGCGCTGGTCGCCGGCACGAAGTTCCGCGGCGAGTTCGAGGAGCGCCTCAAGGCCGTGCTCAAGGAAATCGAGAAGTCGGACGGCCGCATCATCCTGTTCATCGACGAGATCCACAACATCGTGGGCGCCGGCCGGGCCGAGGGCTCCATGGACGCCGGCAATCTGCTCAAGCCGATGCTGGCGCGCGGCGAGCTGCACTGCATCGGCGCCACCACCATCGACGAGTACCGCAAGCACATCGAGAAGGATCCGGCGCTGGAGCGCCGGTTCCAGCCGGTGCTGGTGGAGCCGCCGTCGGTGGAGGACACTGTCTCCATCCTGCGGGGCTTGAAGGAGCGGTTCGAGATCCACCACGGCGTGCGCATCACCGACCGGGCGCTCGTGGCCGCGGCCGTCCTGAGCCACCGCTACATCGCCGACCGGTTCCTGCCCGACAAGGCCATCGATCTGATGGACGAGGCCGCGGCGATGATCCGCACCGAGATCGACAGTCTGCCGGCCGACCTCGACGAGATCACCCGGCGGGTCATGCAGCTCGAGATCGAACAGGAGGCGCTCAACAAGGAGAAGGACGCGGCCTCGCTGAACCGGTTGCAGGACCTCCAGGGCGAGCTGGCCGAGCTTCGGGAGCGCGCCCAGACCATGAGGGCCCAGCTCCAGCAGGAGAAGGACGAGATCCAGCGCCTGCGGATACTGCGCGAGGAACTCGAGGGGGTCCGCCGCGACATCGAGGCGGCTGAGCGGGCTTACGACCTGAACCGCGCCGCCGAGCTCAAGTACGGCCGCCTCCGCGAGATGGAGGGGCAGCTCGCGGCCGCCGAGGCGCACCTCGGCGGGGACGCCGGCGCGCGTCGCCTGCTCAAGGAGGAGGTCACCGACGAGGAGATCGCCGAGATCGTCGCCCGTTGGACCGGCATCCCCGTCACCCGCCTCATGGAGGGGGAGCGCGAAAAGCTGCTCAAGCTGGACGAGATCCTCCACCGGCGCGTCATCGGCCAGGACGAAGCCGTCGGAGCGGTGGCCGAGGCGGTGCTGCGGGCCCGCACCGGCCTCAAGGATCCGAAGCGCCCCATCGGCTCGTTCATCTTCCTCGGGCCCACGGGGGTGGGCAAGACCGAGCTGGCGCGCACGCTGGCCGAGGCGCTGTTCGACACCGAGGAGAACATGGTCCGCATCGACATGTCCGAGTACATGGAGAAGCACAGCGTCGCCCGCCTCATCGGCGCGCCGCCCGGCTATGTGGGTTACGACGAGGGCGGCCAGCTCACCGAAGCGGTCCGCCGGCGGCCCTACGCGGTCATCCTGTTCGACGAGATCGAGAAGGCCCACCCGGATGTCTTCAACGCCCTGCTGCAGATCCTCGACGACGGGCGCCTCACCGACAACAAGGGCCGCGTGGTGGACTTCAAGAACACTGTGGTGATCATGACGTCCAACGTGGGCAGCCAGCTCCTCATGGACGGCATCGACCGCGCCGGCGCCATCCCGGAGGCGGTGCGGGCGCGCGTCATGGAGGAGCTGCGGCTCTCCTTCAAGCCGGAGTTCCTGAACCGGGTGGACGAGATCGTGCTGTTCAAGCCCCTGACGCCGGAGGAACTGGCGCGCATCGTCGACCTGCAGTTCGAGCAGCTCCGCCGCCGGCTTCACGACCAGGAGATCGAACTCAGCCTCAGCCCCGAGGCCCGCACGCTCATCGCCCGCCAGGCCTATGATCCGGTTTTCGGCGCCCGGCCGCTCAAGCGATTCCTCCAGCGCCATCTGGAGAGTGCGCTGGCCCGGCGGATCCTGAAGGGCGACATCGTCCCGGGCAGCCGGACGGTGGTGGCGGTCTCGGGCGGCGAACTGGACTTCCGCACCGAAACGGCCGACAGGCCGGTGAACTGAGCGTTACGCACGGACTGCATCCGACAGACTCACCGGCGGCCCCGCGGCCGCCTGTTTTTCGTTGACACCCCGGAAACCGCCAACGATAATACGCCCAGGTCATCCCCATGAGCATCACCTTCTGGCTTGAGCACAACCAGCAGCAGCGCAGTTTTACGCTGGATGAACAGATGACCCAGGTCCGGATCGGCCGGGGCGCCGCCAACGAGGTGGCCGTCGGTGAGGATCGCGGGATCTCCAAGTGCCACGCCCGCCTCTTCGCCTCCGGCGGCCGGGTCTGGGTGGAGGACACGGGCAGCCGCAACGGCACCTTCGTCAACGAGAAGCAGGTGGGCTTCCGCCACCCGCTTGAGGACGGCGACACGATCCGGCTGGGCAACACCAGTCTCGTGTTCCGCCGCCACGTCAAGGAGAGTCCGCCGGACACGTTCACGCTGCCCGGGATGACCTGCATCATCTCCATCAAGGATTTTCAGGACCAATGGAAGACCCGCGAGGCGACCGCCAAGGCGGCGCCCGAGCTGGTGGCGCCGCCGAAGCAGACAGCCGGCCCGACGGCCACCCCCGCACCGCCGGCGGCGGGCCTGGCGGTGGACGCGCTGGCGGCCGAAGTGAAGCGCTTCGGCGTGCTGCAGGAAATCGCCTCCTCCCTGCTGGACCAACGGGACCTGAACCGACTCTTCCACGACTGCCTCCAGCTCATCGTCTCAGTGGTGCCCGCCCGCCGGGGCTGCCTCATGATGATCGAGCACGACGAGCTTCAGGTCAAATCGTACTGGACCGGCGGGCGGGTGGCGGACACGCCGGCCGCCGCCGACATCATCCAGTTCAGCCGGACCGTCCAGCGGCTGGTGATCGAGAAGAAATCCGCCGTCCTCACCACCAACGTGGAGAACGACCCGCAGCTCGAGGAGGCGCGCAGCATCATCGTCCAGGGGATCAAGTCGATCATGTGCGTCCCGCTCTGGAACGGCGAGAAGACGTACGGCCTGATCTACCTCGACAGCCCGTCCATCGAGAAGGACTTCAACAAGGACAACCTGCAACTCCTCACCGCCATCGCCAACCTGGTGACGATGAAGATCGAGAATTACCTCTACATCCAGGAGCTGCTCGAGAAGAAGGCGATGGAGAAGGAGCTGGAATATGCCGCCGACGTGCAGAAATTTCTGATCCCCGAGCGATTCCCCCAGCTTTCGGACCTTGACGGCGCGGTCTTCTACCG
>CALAMB010000481.1 GCA_937925645.1 uncultured Acidobacteriota bacterium | reverse complement strand
GGTCCAGGTTGATGTTCGTGAACTTGAAGCAGAAGCTGTTCACGCTGACCGGGAATGCGCTGCTTTTGGTCCAGGTCTGGTTCAGGCCCAGCCCCTGGATCTTGTAGCCGGTGGACTTGAACGTGAACTGCAGGTAGCCCCACTGCTCCTTGGGGACGGTGAGCCGGATGGACTGGGTGGCCTTCCGCACGCCGGCGTAGTAGTACTCCATGAACAAGTAGTACCCGTACAGCTTGATCTTGTAGTAGGTGGTGCCGACGTTGCCGTTCTCGCCGATGTTGGCGCCCAGATAGATCTCGAAGACGTGGTTGTCGGGTTGCAGCGGCGCGTTGTGGAAGTTGAGCAGGACCCGGAAGCTGCCCGTCTGGCTGGGGCTGGCGTAGGCGTACCGGTTCGAGAAGAAGGCCGGGTTGCGGAAGTCGCTGTAGGTGACATGGACATCCTTTTCGACCGGCCGGTACTCGACGACCTGGGACGTCGCGCCGTAGTACGGCCGGCCGTGGAAGTCCGTGTCGAAGGCGTCGAAGAAGTCGTTCTGCTTGGCGAACTTGTCGGCCAGAACCCCGGCGCTGGTGCCGACGCTGCTCCACAGCCCCTTGTCGTTTTTCACCCGGACCGACACGTAGTACGTCTGGCCGTCGGCCGCGGTGAAACTCGCGTTGATCGTCCCGCCGGGCGGCGTGATGGTCCCCGTGGTCCACGGCCGGGTGTTGCTGCCGCCGGGCGTGGTCCCCACGGCGTACTGGTACTGGGCGAGGAGGGACTGGGGATCGGTGGACGTGTAATAGATGACGGGGGTGGCCAGGCCGGTATTCGGATCCCACGCCTCCAGATACCCCTTGCCCTCGCCCACGACCACCACCGGCTGGGACGGCGGCGTGTCGTCCAGGGGGACCGGGTCCACGGAACCGCCCTGGTGGTAGAAGTAATCCCACGCCAGGTTCTGCTGATAGGCCAGGAGGCGGACCTGGTAGATGTCGATGGCATGGCCGGCGGAATCGTCCAGGATGAAGTCGGCACCGAACGCGCTCACGTACAGTCGGGAGATGTCCGGGTTGGCGCCGTTGTCGATGAACTCATGCTCGACGAAGAACAGGTAGTCCTGGCCCTGGACGATCTGGGCGCTGGTGGCTCCGCTGGCGACCAGGCAGCCGTTGACATATTTTCGGAAGGAATGCCAGCAGATCTCGTTCGCCTCGTACGTGAACCGCAGCACGTAATAGCCCTGGAGGCCCTCCAGGCGCACCTCGAACCAACTGTCGCTGTCATAGGCGGCTAACGGCCGGAGGACCGCCTCGAACGTGAACTTGGGCGCGGGGCGAAGCTTGCGCTTCAACCCGGCCAGTCCGGAGCCGGGGGCGATGATCACGGAGTCGGTCGCCGCGTCATGGGTGATGGACTGGTAGGCCGGATCGTACTCCTTTTCCAGCACGCCGCTGTCGAGGGGGCCCGAATCCGTGAAGTCGCTGGATTCCGCGGAGTAGACCAATCCGGACACGTATTGGAAGGTGGCGCTGGTGATGGGCGTCGGGGTCACCGCCATGGACGTGTTGGTGGCCGTGACGCAGAGGCGGTAGGTGTGCCCGGCCACCAGGTTGGCGTTGGGGAGGACGAACCGGCCGGCCGCGCCCTGCGTCCAGCGGTAATCCGGCGCCCCGCCGGCGGTCTCGTCCTTGAGCCCGATGTGGTAACAGGCCACCGCGGAGTCCGGTTCCGCCGCCTCGGGGAAATTCACCAGCAGCACCTGCTTCGAGGCGATGACGGGGAACTCGTCGGTCGGCTGGTGGTAGCTCAGGACGACGGTCGCCCCGGCCGGGAATACCGGCGGCGTGGCGTCGGCGTAGGTGGTGGCCGACCGTTCCCCGGACGGCGCACTGGCGTTGCCGGCGGTGTCCACGGCCACCACCCGGTAGTAGTAGGTCACGCCGTTGAGCAGGCCGTCGTCCACGTACGTGGTATCCGCACCCACTGCAGGGGCGCACAGGGCGATCCGTTTGTCTTCGCCCACCACAAATTCAGGGTTGGTATCCCGGTAGATGTGGAACTCGGCCAGCCGGCCGCAGTCGGCGCCGGTCATGGTCAGGCGGATGGACTGGTAGTCCAGGGTTTGGGTCGACTTGAAATTTACGGTGGGCGCGATGGTGTCCACAGCATGAACGGTCACGGCCCGCGTCCCCGACTTGAAATCGGCCGCGATGTCGTCCGAGCAGTGGTTGTCCACCCGGGTACGGTAGTAATAGGTGGTGTCCTGGGTGACGCTTTGGGTCCGCCAGACGGTGTTGCCCTGGCTGTACACGGGGATGGCGGTGAACGTGGCGAACGACGGATCGGTGCTCTCGTCAAGGTACACCTGGTTGAGCGAACTCCAATTCTGGCACCCCACGACGAGTTTGTACGGCAGGCCGCTCACGGCGCAGGCGCTGCCTTCGATGTACACGGTGATCGGATGCGGGTAATACATCACCCGGACATGGTTGTCGGACGTGACGGCAGCGGTGGTCCCGTCGGCATACTCGGCCCGGCCCTTGAGCCGGTAAAAGTAGGAACCCGCCGTGTAGGGGCTGTTCTCGATGTGCGTCGATCGATCATAGATCTGCAAATTGGAACTCGTTTCGGCCAAGTCCACCTCGCCGGTGAACTGCGACGTCGTGTCCTGGTACAGATGACCACGCAACTGGGGATAATCCGGTTCGGGGCGGTTGTAATCCGTGACGTTGTGGCGGTCGAATTCGAACGAGATGCTTCGCCAACTATCATCGTTGAAGCAGTAGGTCCGGTCGGTCTCGTTGAACCTCAGGTACGGCGCCTCCACCTGAAAGGACCACTGCAGCGAGTAGCGGAATTTGCCATACGGTCTTTGGATGATATCGGTGTATAGATAAAAGTAGTACTGACCCTCGGGAATCGAATGGACGAGGTCACTCAGGTCGAGGGTTCCGATGGTGTAGCCGCTGTAGGTGTCCGGGGGGGTCGCTTCCGGAAACTCAAAGGGGGCGGCGTAATCCAGCTCGCTGCTCGAGGCATCGACCAGGGGAGCGGCATCCCCGACCCGCCACAGCTCCCAGTTCACCGTCCGATGATCGGAGGGGATGCCGGTGCAGCCGGACACCGTGCCCACCCGAAACTGGAACTTGTCCGTCGGATCCAGGATCAACATGGGCAACGGAGTGTCGGCATAAACCCTAGCCCACGAGTCCTCAAAGCCGGTTCCGGGATCGTGGCGACCGATGGTTTTTTTGACCCAGTCCAAGTCGAAGGTGCATTCAGTGACGACTTCACCTGTTCGCTCGACCGTGATGTAGCTCTGGGCGGTCTGAACGTTGCCGGAGCCGTCGAACTCGACGGCGATCCCGATCACGTAGGTGATGGGGGGATCGCCCGGTGATGGCGGCGCCGCCAGGGTGATGTTGCAGGCATACCACTGGGGAGATCCCGGTGACGGGGTCACGCTTCCCTGACAGTATCCGGCGGTGGCACCGTTCACCGACCACTGGTAGCTGATGGCGGTTGGAGTGCCGCTCCCGCTGTACGAGAAGGCCATGGGGACGGTGATTTCGTTATGTTCGGTTTGCACGGCCGCCGGGCAGTTCATGAGCAGGGTGTACACCGACGGGCCGGCGGTGGCATTTGTGATGGCGGTCACCCCCGGCCCCTTGACGTAGTTTTTCCAGCGCCTGGCGGGGGTCTGGGCCGGGGCGGCAACCGCCAGAACCAGGATCAGCCACATGACGCCGGCCGTGGTGCGTCGGAGAGAACCGGCCCAGGCGGATGGATGCGACGACGCGGGGTGGGAAACCACCATGATGCCTCCTCAAAACCCTCAGGTGACCGCACCCGCGTGCATGCCCACGATCCAC
>CALAMB010000480.1 GCA_937925645.1 uncultured Acidobacteriota bacterium | reverse complement strand
CCGCGTTCGTGGGCCCGCCGTCCCTGACCGCCTACGGCAACGCCGAGTACCTCAATTGGGCCAAGAGCCAGCAGGACCGGATCCCCATGCTGCTGTTCGGTTCCAACGACGGGCAGCTCCACTGCGTGGACGTGGAGACCGGCGCCGAGCTGTGGTCCATCATCATTCCGGCGGCCATCGAGGGCACGTCCAGCAAGCCGGCCCGGCTGTACACCGAGCTGTACGCGTCCGGCGACGTCAACAGCCAGGGGCAGCCCGACGTGTACGGCGAGCGCATTTACAACCGCCGTCCGCACTTCTATTACATGGCGTCCTCGCCCAAGGTGATCGACGCGCGCGACAGCAGCGGGGACTGGCACACGCTGTGCGTGTTCGGCATCGGCGCGGGCGGCCGCGAGTACTACTGCCTGGACATCACCAACCCCGACAGCCCGGAGTTCATGTGGCGCTTCAGCGGGACGATCGCGAATCCCCTGGGCGAAACCTGGTCCGTGCCGGCGCTGGGCCGCTTCGGCCCGGCCACCGCCGATTATCCCAACGGGGTGTTCGGCGCCGTGGTGGGTTCCGGCTTCAACCTGAACCCGTCGTACCCCAGCCCCACCACGCTGGGCAAGTCGCTCTACATCCTCAACCTCACCGAGGTGACCAACGGCGCGCCCTCGATCATCTACTCCCACCACTTGAGCGATACGACTACGACCGGGTTCGGCTCGTCGCCCACCGCCCTCGTCTCCCAGGTGGGGAACTGCTTGTTCGCCCCGCCGGTGGCCTTCGTGTCGCCCAAGGACCGCGATCCGTACGTGGACGAGATCTACATCGGCGACTATGCCGGCAACCTGTACCAGTTCGTCCTGGACAAGGCCAACATCACCAACACGAACGCCCGGCTGATGTTCCAGGCCAAGAACGGCACGCCCATCTACTCGGTGCCGTTTGTCGCCACCATCAACCTGCCCGGCGTCGGCAATAAAACGCTCATCGCCTTCAACGAATACGGCAAGCCCATCGACTCGGCGTACGGCGCCCGGGCGGCCGGCGTGATGTACTGCCTGGTCAAGGACAACCTGCCGGATTCGGGTATCATCCCCGTCTCGGACCTGGTCGCCAGCACCGGCGAAGTCACTACCTTTAACCCGGCTACCAGCAAGGGCTTCTACTTCGAGTTCCCGGGGGCCGCGGAAGGCGAGTCGTCGCCCTTCCGGCCCACCATATTCTACACCAAGGACCGGGTCTGGGTCGCCACCACCTCCTACAAGTTCTTTGTGGGCAGCACGGATTGCGATCCCATCAACCACACCGTCGGCGCCGGCACGTCGTCGGCGTACGTGTTCAACGCGCTCAACGGCGGCTACTTCAATTCCACCCCGGTGGAGCTTTCATCCGGCGGGAGCTGGTACGGCCGCGCCTCGGCGTTCCACAAAGGCGCCCGCGGCGAAGGCTGGATCGACATCGGCACCGGCGAGACGTGGGGCTGGGGATACAGCCAGAGCCACGACAAGTTCGAGAAGTTCGACGCCGCGGCCGGCAACATCACGTATGACATGAACCCCACCGCCGGCGTGGAAGTCCGGATGAACTACTGGCGCGAATTCAAATAGTCCGCCAACCCGGCCGGAAGGTGCCCGCAACCTTCCGGCCGTTTTTTCGTCTGCCGCAGCCGGACATCGGGCGGTAGTGCCAACCCAACGGAGTCGATCCATGAAATTGCATCGCATGATGACAATCGTCACGCTCATCCTGGCGCTGGTAATGCTGGCGGCGGCCGCCGGTCAGACCGCCCAGCAGGACCCGTCCAAGGGGACGAAGTCGCGCACATACAATGACGAATCCCTCAAGCAATATCGGGGGAAGGGGAACATCACCACGTCGGCAAAACCGCAGGCCGCCCAGAAAGCCGGAAAAACTGGCCCGGCAGCCCCGGACGACATGTTTGTCGCCGACCTGGGGAAGGAAGGCCAGACCATCCGGAACGCGTATTACGCCGCCCGCAAGGACAACCAGGCCGGCACGGACGAACTGAGCAAACTGTCGGTGCACTGGGCGGACATGCACAAGAAGCTGAACGGCGCCCGGACGGCCCGGGACCGCATCCGCCTGCAGAAAGAGTTGAATGCCGTGCAGACGGAGATGGACGGCGCCACGCAGAAAGTGAACCGGTCGGACCAGCGCATGCAGGATGCCCTGGCCAAGGCCGACAAGGCCGGGATCCTGAAACCGCCGCCGCCCAACGTGAAGGTGGAACCGCGCGTTCAGGCACCCGTGGATCCCGGCCGCTGATCCCGGCGGCGAACGCCGGCGGAGGGGAGGTCAGACATCGTGAACCCACGACTCTTGACGGCCGGGTTGTTGGCGCTGATGGCGCTGTCCGCCTGGGTGCTTCCGGCGGACGTCCTCGTCCTGAACCTGGACCGCGACCAGACCGACACCGGACCCGATCCCAACAGCTCGACGACCAGCATCCGGGCGCTGCTCACCGAGCTGGGTTACTCCTACACGTACCGGGAAGTGAGTCTCCACGACCACACCACCCTGGCCGAGATCGACTACGACGCCTATCCGCTGGTCATCATCGCGGCGGGCGTCAACTGCCTCTTCCAGCACGCCCACATCTTCAACGCCGCCGAGGGGCAGCACCTGGTGGACTATCTGAACGCCGGCGGACGGGTGTACATGGAAGGCGGCGACGTCTGGTACCAGGACCCGAAGAACAACGGCGGTTTCAACTTCTGCGCCGCCTTCGGCATCAACTACAGCCAGAGCAGCGACGGCGGAGCGGCCGAGCTGTGGCACATCCGCGGGCTGTCGGCCGCGCCGCCCGTCACCACGGGGCTGGCGTTCGACTACGGGCAGGACAACTGTTTCATCGACGTGATCGTTCGCCAGCAGGGCGTCGGCACGCAGATCTTCAAGAACATCAAGAACGATCCGCCCAACTACACCGAGACCAGCATCGCCGTGGCCCGCGATGCGGGGACTTACCGGACCGTCGCCAACTCCTTCGAGTTCGGCGGCCTGGTCGACGGCGCGGGGAACAACACCCGGCGGCACCTGCTCGAGATGTATCTCGATTTCTTCGGCGTGGAGCCGGGCGGGTCCCGGTACGGCGACCTGGACGGAGACGGATCGGTCACGGGCGCGGACCTGGTGCTGTTGGCGGAGTACCTGGCGGCGAACATCGCCGGGTTCGACGTCGCGCCGGAATGGGCCGACCTGGACACCTCCGGCCGCGTGGACGTCGTGGACCAGGCCATCCTGGACCATTTCCTGGCCGGCCACATCCCGGCGTTGCCGCTCAGCCGCTGAACGGCCGGGGGTGGCGGGGCGTGACAAAATGATGGCATCCCGGTGTCAGCATCTTGCCCCGCGCCATAAATTGACGTACAATACACTCACCAAATCGTCGGGAGTATCGCCATGAAAAAACTGGCTTTCTGGATTTTGGTGCTCGCCCTGGCGGCGCCGCTGTCGGCCCAGAGCATCGTGGATCTGGCCAAGCAGACCAAGAAGGATCGCGATAGCAAGAAGCCGGCCAAGGTTTTCACCAACACGGATTTGAAATCCACCAAGGGGAACGTGTCCACTTCCGGCGTACCCCAGCCGCCGGCGGACCAGGACGCGGTGGAAGGTGAAGCGGCCGAGCCGCCACCCACCCAGGACCAGGTCAACGAAGAATACCAGGGCCGGATCGTCGCCAAGTGCCGCGAGTTGCAGGATCTCAGGCGCCAGCGGGATGTGGCCCAGTTGAATCTCAACGAATCCCGCAACGCCTACATGAACGAGTCCAGCGGCCACTACGCCAACTCGGTGCTCAAGCCGCAATGGGACAAGGCCAGGCAGCGCCTGGATGACCTGGAGGCCGG
>CALAMB010000479.1 GCA_937925645.1 uncultured Acidobacteriota bacterium | reverse complement strand
TTCGCCATCGCCATCTCGGCGCTCGTGGTGGCCTTCCTGTTCGCGCCCATCCGCCGGCGGGTTCAGCAGGAGATCGACCGGTTCTTTTACAAGGACGAGTACAAATACCGCCAGTCCCTCATCGAGTTCGGCCACACCATCAGCACCGAAAGCAGCATGGAGACCATCACCGCCGCCATCATCGAACGGGTGAACAAGTCGCTCAAGGTGGAAACGGTCGCCATTTTCCTGCGTCACCCCCAGGAGCCCGAGCAGTACGACCTGCTGACCTATCGCGGCTTCCGGCGCCCGCCCCCGGACCGCCAGCGGTTCGAGATCCCCGACGCCTTCCTGATCACCGGGGTGAACGTGCCCACCCTGCCGTTCACCATCATCGAGGAGGAGACCCGGCCGGAACAGGTGGCGCTGCGCGAGGAATACGCGCGGATGTCCCTGTTCTACTTCCAGCCCATGGCGCACCGCAACGAGACCATCGGCGTCATCGCCCTGGGCAAGGGGCCCCAGGACACCTTCCTGTCCTCCGAGGACCTGCAGCTCCTGGGCATGATCGCCGGCTACGCCGCCATCGCCCTGGAAAACTCCCGGCTCTACTCTTCGCTCCAGGCCAAGGCGCACGAGTTCGAGACCCTCAAGGCGTACAACGAGAACATCGTGGAGGGCATCAACGTCGGGGTCGTGGCCGTGAGCAACGACGGCATCATCACCACCTGGAACCAGGCGATGGTCCAGCTCTACTACCTGCCGGGCCGGCAGGCCATCGGCCGGCGGCTGGAGGAGGTGTTCGCGCCCGACCTGTCGGCCACCATCCGCAACGCCTTCCCCGCGGATTCCTACACCACCCGCGACACCGCCAACTTCTACAAGTTGTTCATCGAGAACCGCCGCGGCGACAAGCGCTTCGTGAATTTGACGGTGAGCCCGTTCGTCAGGGAAACGGGGCAGGTGGCCGGGACGCTGCTGGTGTTCGACGACATCACCGCCCGGGTGCAGCTCGAGACCCAGTTGCTCCAGGCGGAGAAGCTCTCGTCGCTGGGCCTCATCGCCGCCGGCGTGGCCCACGAGGTGAACACGCCGCTCACCGGCATCAGCAGCTTCACCCAGATGCTCATCGACGAGACCGGCCAGAGCCACCCCCACCACGGCATGCTCAAGAAGATCGAGAGCCAGTGTTTCCGGGCCTCCGAGATCGTCCAGAACCTGCTCAATTTCGCCCGGGTCCAGACCACCGAACTCGGCCCCGTCTCCCTCAACGAGCTGCTGCGGGAATCGGTGGCCCTGCTGGAGCACCAGTTCACCAAGAAGACCATCACGATCCGGCTGGACCTGGAGCCGACGCTGCCGCCGGTGCGCGGCAACGAGGGCCAGCTCATGCAGGTGTTCGTCAACATCCTGCTCAACGCGCGGGACGCCGTGCCCCCCGGCGGACACATCGACATCCGGACCCGGTTCGGGGAGGGCTTCGCCGTGATCCAGTTCGAGGATAACGGCAAGGGCATCCCGCCGGAGATCCGCCAGAAGATCTACGATCCCTTTTTCACCACCAAGGAAGTGGGCCAGGGCACGGGTCTCGGCCTCTCCGTGAGCTACGGTATCATCCAGGAGCACGCGGGCCGGATTTTCGTGGACAGCGAACCGGGGCAGGGCACCCGGTTCACCATCAAGCTGCCCGCGGCGGAACCGGCCGCGAAGGAGGCGTCCGGCTCATGACGACCAAAGAGCGCCCGGAGCGGGAGCAGATCCTGCTCATCGACGACGAGGCCATCATGCACGACGTCCTGGGCACCCTCCTGCGCAAGGAGGGCTACCACCTGGACGGGGCCATGAACGGCCGGGAGGGCCTGGAGAAATTCTCGGCCAACGCCTACGACCTGGTCCTGGTCGACCTGATGATGCCCGAGCTGGACGGCATGCAGGCGCTCCACGAGATCCGGCTGCTGGACCCCCAGGCGGTGGTCATCATGATCACCGCCTACGGCACCATCGAGAGCGCCGTCACCGCCACCCGCAACGGCGCCTACGGCTTCATCACCAAGCCGTTCAAGAACGACGAGCTGCTCCTGGAGATCAAGAACGGCCTGCAGAAGCGGGCGCTGGTTTTGGAAAACCTCTACCTGCGCCAGAGCTTCCAGCGGCAGTACTCGTTCGAGTCCATCGTGGGCAAGGCCCCCCGGATGCAGGAGATCTTCAAGCTCATCCGCCAGGTGGCCCCCACCAAGAGCACGGTGCTCGTGGTGGGCGAGAGCGGCACCGGCAAGGAGCTCGTGGCCAAGGCCATCCACAACTATTCCAACCGGTCCGACCAGCCGTTCATCCCCATCAACTGCGGCAACATCCCCACGGAGCTTCTGGAAAGCGAGTTGTTCGGCTTCAAGAAGGGCGCCTTCACCGGCGCCGTGGCCACCAAGAAGGGCCTGTTCGAAGTCGCCAACGGCGGCACCATCTTCCTTGACGAGATCGGCAACATCAGCATGGAGCTGCAGGCCAAGCTCCTGCGGGTGATCCAGGAGAAGGAGTTCCGCCGCCTGGGGGACGTGGACAACATCCGGGTGGACGTGCGGCTGCTGGCCGCCTCGAACGAGGATGTCAAGAACCTGGTCCAGCAGGGAAAATTCCGCGAGGACCTGTACTACCGGCTCAACGTGATCCGGATCGACCTGCCGCCGCTCCGCGAGCGCCGCGACGACATCCCGCTCCTCGTGGAACATTTCATCGAGAAGATCTGCGACGACAACGGCCGCCCCCACTGCACCATCGAGCAGGACGCGATGAACCTGCTCATCAACCACCGCTGGCCCGGCAACGTCCGCGAGCTGGAGAACGTCATCGAGCGGGCCATCGTGCTCAGCGGCGACGACCACTGCATCCACCGGACCCAGTTCCCCATGGAGATGACCGCCGGCCAGGACCTGTTCCGCGTGGTGGAGGACGTCCCCGACACCGGCCTCGCCCTCAAGGAGGCCGTCGCCGACTTCGAGCGCCGGCTCATCGTCCAGGCCCTCCGGAAAACCAACGGCAACCAGAAGCGCGCCGCCCAGCTCCTGCAGCTCAACGCCACCACGCTGAACGAGAAACTCAAGCGCCTCGACATCAACCCGGCGCAGATCTGAGCCGCCCCCTCCGTCGCCGCTCCGACCCGGGCGCGCCGCCTTACAGGTGGAAGTCGCCCGCCGCCTCCGGCTGGTACAGGATCTGCTCGATCCGGATGCGCCGAATGCCGCCCGGTACCGGCCACTCGATGACCGCCCCGACGGCGTAGCCGATGATGGCGGTGCCCACCGGCGCCAGGACGGAGATGGCGCCGGCGCCGATGTCCGCGTCCTTCGGGAAGACCAGCGTGTAGGTCATCGTCTCGTCCGAGTCCAGGTCGCGCAGGACCACCCGCGAATTCATGGTCACGACGTCGGGCGGGATCCGCTCGGGCGGCACGATCTTGGCTCGCGCCAGCTCCCTGGCCAGGTTCCGCAGGTCCTGCCGGTTGCGGTTGGCGGAGTCCGGGGTTGCGGGCAGGATCTTCTCCAGCCGCTCCTTGTCGTACTCGGTGATGAAGATTCTTCGCGGTTGCATGCTCACCTCTTGCTCCCTGACCTCGGATCCGATGGCCGCGGCACGCGGCCGGCGATGCGTCCGGCGGGCCGCCCGGGGCGGTCTGCAGCCGGCCGCGGCGGATGACGGACTATGCTTCGGGTTCGCCGAACACGTCGGCGGTGAACGCCTGAATGCGCGCGCCCTTGCGCCAGGCGTCGTCGGGCAGGCCCGCCTTGCGGCAGGTGTGGCGCAGGAACTCCTCGCGGTCCCAGCCGTACTCGGTGGCCACCTGGGGCAGCAGCAGCCCGCGGCGGAAGCCGGTGGAGATCAGCAGGCCGTCGCGGCCCACGACGATCTCCGCCGGGTCGGCCACGTCGCGCATGGGCGATAGCACCGAGATCTCGATGGTGATCGCCGCCAGCTCGCCGGGCGCCACGGGCGGGAAGCGCGGGTCGTCGCTCGCCGCCGAGACGGTGCAGTCGGCGATGGTCTCCCACAGCGGCTTGACGGCCTCGACGTAGCCGATGCAGCCGCGCAGCTCCCCGTCGCGCTTCAGCGTGACGAAGGCGCCGCAGGGTTGCTCCAGCTCGGGGTGCGCCGGCCGGTAGGCGTCGCCCGCCTGTTGCCGCCGCACGTGGGCGTGCAGGGTCTTGCGCGCGAGGAACAGGCACTCCGTCCGGACGTCATTCGACAGAGGATTCACTGCGGGCCTCCCGGATCACCCGGTTCTGCCGCCGCTGGAACAGCTTGCGCTTCAGGCGGATCCGCTTCTTGCGGTGCGCGTCGATCTTGCGCCAGAACACGAAGAAATAATGCACCATGCTGCTGACCGCGATCACCAGGACCAGCCAGAGCGAGATCTTGCCCAGCAGCAGCCAGATCCCCCCGAACCGCGCGCCGGCCAGGATGAGGCACACCGCCACCACCTGGAAGACCATCTTGGTCTTGCCCAGCGCCGACGCCCGGATGATCAGCCCTTCCGAAGAGGCCAGGTTCCGCAACCCGGTGACGGCGAACTCGCGGCCGATGATGATCACCACCATCCAGGCCGGCACCAGGTGGAGCTGGACCAGGATGATGAAGGCCGAGGAGATGAGCAGCTTGTCGGCCAGGGGGTCCATCAGGATGCCCATGGTGGTGACCTGGCGCCGCCGGCGGGCGATGTAGCCGTCCAGGACGTCGGTCACCGACGCCGCGAGGAACAGCCCGATCCCCCAGATCTCCTTGTTGGGAAACTCGGTGAGGAGCACCGTCACCAGGAAGGGGATCGAAAAAATTCGCAGCAGCGTTAAATAATTGGCCAGATTCATCGCGCTCCACACCCCGGCCCGGTTCGATGGCGGCCCGGTTTCGGCTCGCTTCCACCATACCACACCGGCCGGGGCCCAGGCAAGCCGGCGCGCCCCATCCCGCGGCGCGGGCAGCGGACGGCCGGCGGAACCGCCGGTCGACCGCCGCGGCCCGGTTGCGGCACAGACCGGCGGGAACGCGACGCGACAAAAAAACCCGGCAACGCCTGCCGGGTCTTCCATCATGATGGCGGATATCGCGCTCCGCCGATCCCCACCTCACTCACCCATCAAACCGGAATATCCGCAACCGCCGGGCGGCCGTCCGCAGTGGGGGCCGTCCCGGCGGCCGGGTTCACTCACTCGGTGATGACGATCTGGGCGGCCGCGCCGCAGGCGTCGTCCGCGCCGTCCAGGTGCGCGGTGATCCGCCATTTGCCGTACAGCCCGTTGCTGGTGATCAGGGTGCCGCCCACCGGGAAGGGGATGTCCACCCGGTAGAACCGCTGGTTCAGGTACGAGACCTCCTGGGGGATCACCACCTTCTTGGCCCGCGGGTAGCCGGGGAGGGTGCGGGTCTGCAGGCCGTGGGCCTTGGCCGTGCCCGGCGAGGCCACCGGCACCGCCAGCTCCTGGTACAGGCTGCCGTTGGGCGTGTACACGCGGAGCGCCAGCCGGTGCTCGCCCGTGAACGTGGTCGGCAGCAGCACCGACAGGGTCAGGTCCACGGTGCGGCTGGCCGAGAACTTGCTGGCGTAGGCGTTGGTGTTCTCCTCGGGCGAGCTGGCCAGCACGTAGGCGCACGGCTTGGCCATGACCTTGTCGTCTTCAATCGCGGCGCCGGCGACGGCCAGGGCCAGGGCGCCGATGATCAGCAGGGTGGTTACGATGTTGCGCATGATCGCCTCCTTAGGGCAGCGGCACGCTCACGGCGTACATCACGCCGGTGTCGGTGCCCACGTACACCATTCGGTTCACGTAGTCGTAGGCCGGGCTCCCCACCACCGGCACCGGCGAGGCGCCGGGCGACAGCGCCACATAGGTGTTGGCGCCGTCGGTGATGTTGATCTGGTAGAGCCGCCCGTCGCTTGAGCCCACGTAGATATAGGATGTGCCGAACAGGAACAGCGGCGTGGAGGGCGACGGAATGGTGGTCACAGTCCAGTTCACGGTGTAGGAAGACCCGCCGTTGTCGCTGATGCAGTAAACATTGCTGCTGGTGCTGAAGAACAGCCGGTGGGGCGCGGCGGTGTAGGTGGGGAACAGGTACGCCTTCACCGGCGAACCCGTGCCCGTGTTGTAGCTCCACTGGGTGACGCCGTCGCTGGCGCTCAGGCAGTAGACCACGCCGGCGTTGGTGCCCACGAACACCCGGCCGTTCCAGACCACCGGCACGCCGTCGATGTCGCCCAGGGGCTGGGACCAGACTTTGGTGAACGCCGAGCCGTTGAACGACAGGCACCAGACGGTGTGGGTGGAACCGCCGCCCTTGGCCCGGCTGGCGAAGTAGACCCGGTTGGTGTCGTAGTCCACCAGGACGCCGCCGCTGATGATGCCCATGGCGTTGGCGCCGCCGCCGTTGTTGAAGTAGTACAGCGTGGCCCCCGTGGCCGGGTTCAGGGCGTAGACCTTGTTTTCGCTCGTGGCGCTGCGCGTGGCGGCGAACACCAGGTCGTAGTCGCCGCCGTACGCGGTGAACATCGCCGAGGGCGCCGCCTGGACCACCTCGCCCAGCGAGGCGCTCGTCCAGAGCGGCGCGCCGGTCTCGGCGTCGGCGGCGTAGACGTAGCCGTCCTGGGAGCCCACGAAGGCCACCTCGGCGGCGCCGGAGACCAGCTCCGTGGGCACCACCGCCGGCCGGTCCTGGGCCGGCCCGTTCATGGCCATTGGTTCCCACGTGTAGCCGCCGCCCCGCGGCCAGTCGCCGCCGGCAGCCGACGGGTTGGTGGCGTGGAGGTTCCGGTCGTTGGACACGGCGTACACGCCGCCGGCCCCGATGGCGCCGGGGTTGACCCCCGGCGGCGCCAGCGCCGTGGCGCCGGTGCTATAGGCCCACTTCACCGCGCCGCTCGTGTCAAACGGCCGCGCCGCCACCGTCTTGCCGCTGGAGTAGGCGCTGCCGTTGTGCACGTAAGCGGCGAAGTAGTATGTCGTTCCGTTCGTTCCGGAATACTCCAGAGAATCGTACTGACCCGACATCGGTGACTGATCGGTTAGAAAGCCATCTGTGGGTCCGGTGGGATAACCGCCGGTTTTCACACAGATTCTAGTCGTGGAGTAATTGCTCGAAGGGTTCACCCATTCCAGCTTGGTCTTTCCATTTGTGGCCGTGGCCGTAAGGTACATAACTTCCTCGGGCGTGCCGGAGCATGAACCGGGAACGTCAGCGGTGATTTGGACATCGTCGATGAACCAACCGTCATCTTCAACGCCTGAGTCAGAGTAAAATGTGAATGCAATATAAATTGTTTTTCCGGCTGCACCACCTGTATTGCCGGAAATCAAATTGCAAGCTACATCCAGATCGACAATGGAATTCACAAATGTCGTTTGAGCGTTCGTCCAAACCTGAAAGTTGGTATCGTTGGCTGCATAACCATTATATGCACCCGCAGTCATGGCAGAGGATTGAACGTAGGTGAAAGTGGTTCCATCAGTTGAAATCCTGATATACCCACCATCATAATTATTCTCAAACCGCCAACGGTGCCAAAAATTCAACCGGACATTCTGAGAACCCACTGGCACTGTAATTGCCGACGGACGCGCGAAGGAGTGCTTACTGCTGGCATAATTGGCTGTGCAGTTTTGGTTGCCCCCGCATCGGAAAATCTTAGAGCCTGAATGGGCGGAGCAAGTCTTCACGCCACGCCAATCCACTGCGTCACCGGAGAAAGAACCAGTACTCCAACCAGCCAGATTGTTGTCGGCATAACTGTCAAAATTTTCGGGGCCATACAAAATAGCTGCAGAAACAGGGCCATACGGAACACCAGACTGTTCCGTCGTGTTGGTCTCTTCTACGCCATTGCTTGTATCCACCGCACGCACCACGTAGTGATAAGTTGTGCCGCTAGTTAGGCCACTTAAATCGCTGTAGCTGGTGCCGGTTACACCTACAGCGATGCGGTTGGCCACGGCGGGAGTGAATCCGGTAGATGTGGACCGGAAAATCGAATAGGTGACCGAACCCCCGCATTGGGGCGTAGCGGCGCTCCAAGCCAGATTCAGGCCGCAGTTGCCGCTACCTGGGCTGGATACGGAGGTCAGACCGGCAAATACTGGCGGCAAATTGCAGGCACCGATTGGAGTAGCCGATACTTCTGCTGAGCCAAGAGTCTCACAAGCACTTCGATCGCTTCCGAATGCGCGGATAATGTAGTAGTGGGTGACGCCGCCAGAAACTGAGTTGTCGGTGTAATTAGTTGTCGGAGCAGTTACTACATCTAACAATGTGTAAGGTCCACCTGCAACGGTCCCTCGATAAATATGGTATTCAGTAGCTCCGGAGACTGAGCTCCAGTCTACAAAAATGCTGTTGTTGCCATTGGGGGTCGCGCTCACGCCGGTGGGGGCGCTCAACACATCACAATAAACTCCACTGATGGCTAGGGCATACGGCTGAATATTTGTTCCGCTCGTGCCATTGCCCGGAACGCTGGTTCCGCGTACTGTGATTGACCAAACACCATCAATTGGAGTTGTTATGTACGCCTGCTCCACGTTGTTGAGGCTGTCCTGTGTGGCATCGGAGATCCAGTCCTTGCTGTTTGGATAGTACCGGGTGCCGCTTGGTGAGAAAACCTCGAGATCAATATTGTTGACCAATCGGGCCCCAGAGGGAGCGGTCGCCCACGGATCGGTCCAAACAAGTGTGATAATCAAAGGGTCGTTCGCGTTGAGGACGCTGAAGGTGTAGTTATGGGTCTGTCCCGTTTGTAGTCCCGGCGTCACGTCATATACAGCCTGTTCCCGATAGGGGTCATCCCCCCAGCCGGAACCCGGAAACAGGGAGTGCTCCAGGTCCAGCCGGCCGTATCCTTCCGCGTTGTTGGGCA
>CALAMB010000478.1 GCA_937925645.1 uncultured Acidobacteriota bacterium | reverse complement strand
TGATGGTTGATGGTTGATGGTTGATCTCGTTGCTCGTGCTCGTGCTCGTGCTCGTGCTCGTGCTCGTGCTCGTGCTCGTAATCGTAATCGTAATCGTGCTCGTGCTCGCCGGCGCGTGCTCGATCGTGTACGCGCCCGTGGACATGTTTATGCTCCTGCCCCTCGACGTGCACCGTCAGCCGCGTGGCGGCGATGCCGCCCCGGAGCACCCGGCCGACCTCCAGCCGGTAGCCGGCGACGGGGAGCGCGGCCAGCCCCTGCCGGACGGCTTCGAAGTCGGCGCCGAGGTCCAGCAAAGCGCCCAGGATCATGTCGCCGCTGCAGCCGGAGAACAGGTCGAAGTAGAGGATCTTCATGCACTGCCTCGAAGGGTCGGATGTTTCGGAATGCGCGGCCCGCGGCGGGATCATCCCGCCAGCCGCCGGTCCAGCTCAGGCAGGATCTCGCCGGACGGCCCGGTCAGCGTCATGTCCATGATGGGGCTGAGCGGCGTCTCGGCCACGTTGACCTCGACGAGCCGGGCGCCCGCGGAGCGGGCCATCATAGGCAGCCCGGCCACCGGGTACACCAGGCCCGATGTCCCCACCACCAGCACCACGTCGGCGGCGCCGACGGCCTCGGCGCCGGCCTGGTACGCCTCCATGGGCAGACTTTCGCCGAACCAGACCACCCCGGGGCGGAGCAGGGCGCCGCAGGCGCAGCGCGGCGGGAGCTTGGGAAGCGGTACCCGTTCGTCCAGTTCATCCCGGCCGCAGGCGGTGCAGCGCACCCGCCAGATGTCGCCGTGCACGCAGTGGACGGCGCGGCTGCCGGCGCGCCGGTGCAAGCCGTCCACGTTTTGAGTCACGAGGGTAAAGGCCGGGAAGCGGCTCTCCCAGCGAGCCAGCGTCTCGTGCCCCGCGTTGGGGGCGCAGCCGGCGATGAGCTGGCGGCGCCAGTCGTACCATTCCCAGACGAGGCGCGGGTCGCGGGCGAAGGCGGCGGGGGTGGCCAGCTCCTCGGCCCGGAAGTTCTTCCACAGGCCGCCGGCGCCGCGGAACGTGGGGACGCCGCTTTCGGCGGAGATACCGGCGCCGGTGACGACGGCCACGGCCCGGGCCCCGCGCAGCCAGTCGGCGGCCTGATCCAATTTGTCGGTCATGCGCCCCGCTCCTGTGCGGCCGGTTCTTCCGCGCGCCGGCCGCGGCCGGCGCGCCGCCTGTCTCGACAAGCCGGCCGGCTTTGTTATAATATACGCCGTTGGCGATTACAAGCCTCCATCCACCGGGAGTTTGCGTGAGCGTGCCCGCCGACCTCGACATCCGGTACCCCCAGTGCACCGTCCCCGTTTTCTTCGCCGACGGACGGGAGCCGGCCGATCTGGAGCGGGCGGTGATCCGGCCGCTGGCGCCGGACCGGATCGCCGTCGTCTCCGATGCCAACGTCTTCGCCCGGCACGGCTACGCGCTCGAGGCGCTGCTGACGCGGGCCGGCCACGCCGTCGCCACCGTGGTGCTCCAGCCGGGCGAAGGCACCAAATCGATGGAGGTGGCCGCCGAAGTGGCCGGCTCCTTCTGCGAGAACGGGCTGAGCCGGCGCTCGCTGGTGCTGGCCCTGGGCGGCGGGGTGGTGGGCGACCTGGCCGGTTTCGTGGCCGGGATCTACATGCGCGGCGTCCGCTACGTCCAGCTCCCCACGTCGCTGCTGGCGCAGGTGGACAGCGCCGTCGGCGGCAAGGTGGGCGTCAACCTGCCCGGCGCCAAAAACATGCTGGGCCTCTTCTGCCAGCCCGCCGCGGTCTGGGTGGACGTCCGCTACCTCGACACGCTGCCGGAGGCCGAGTACCGCGGCGCCTTCGGCGAGGTGCTCAAGTACGCCCTGACCCTCGACGCGATCCTGTACGAGCGGCTGGCGGCGCTGTCCGCCGTGGCGGCGGTCCGCGGCGACGCGGCCTTCAACGCCGAGCTGGTGCGGCGGTGCGTCGCGCGCAAGGCCGAGGTGGCGGCCGCCGACGAGACGGAGCAGGGGCTGCGCCGGGTGCTCAACTTCGGCCACACCGCCGGCCACGCCCTGGAGGCGGCCGGCGAGTACCGCCGCTTCCGCCACGGCGAGGCGGTGGCGGTGGGCATGGTAGTGGCGCAGGAACTGGGCCGGCGGCTGGGTTGCGTCGACGCGGCGTGGGCCGAAACCAG
This sequence comes from uncultured Acidobacteriota bacterium, assembly GCA_937925645.1. Classification (GTDB taxonomy): domain Bacteria; phylum Acidobacteriota; class JAAYUB01; order JAAYUB01; family JAAYUB01; genus JAAYUB01. The sequence continues at coordinate 4,874 of CALAMB010000478.1, read as the reverse complement.
CATCGGGTTGGTCCGGCGGCTGCTGCCGCCGCCGGCACTGGACGGCCTCGACGCCGGGGCGCTCATGGCTGTCATGGCTCACGACAAGAAGTGGTCCCGGCGCCGCCAGTGCTTCGTCTTCTCTACGGGGCCGGGCCGCCATCGCATCGAAGAGGACGTCCCCGCCGAGGCGGTCGCCGAGGCCTTCCGGCACGTGCTGGCGGCGGGACCGGCCGCGCCGCCGCCGGCCTAGCGGCGGGATCCGGAGGCGCCCCCTGAGCGAACCGCTGCCGTCCCCCGCACCATCCCCCCACAAGGGCCGCCAGGTCCGGGCGATGTTCGCCGGGATCGCCCATCGCTACGACCTGCTCAACCATCTCCTGTCGCTGGGCACCGATGTCCATTGGCGCCGCGCGGCGGTGCGCCGGTGGGCGGCGCGGCTGCCGGCGGGACGGCCGGAGCTGCTGGACTTGTGCTGCGGCACCGGTGACCTGGCCCGGCTCATGGCCCGCTACGGGCCGGTGACCGGCTGCGACTTCTGCCTGCCCATGCTGGCGCGGGGGCGCGACAAGCTGCGCCGCCGCGCGCCCGGCGGTCACGCCGTCCGCCTGGCCGCGGGCGACGCCCTGGAGCTGCCGTTCCCCGACGGCAGCTTCGACGGGCTGATGGTGGCCTTCGGCGTGCGCAATTTCGCCGACCTGGACACCGGGCTCCGGGAGATGCACCGCGTGCTACGCCCCGGCGGGGTGGCGGGTATCCTGGAATTTTCCCAGCCGGCCCTGCCGGTGTTCCGGCCGCTGTTCCTGTTCTACTTCCACCGGGTGCTGCCGGCGCTGGGGCGGCTGGTCTCGGGCCGCGGCGGCGCCTATCGCTACCTGCCCGAGTCGGTGGCCGCGTTCCCCGACGCGCCCGCGTTCGCCGCGCGGCTCGAAGCGGCGGGTTTTCACGACGTGGCCTGGCGGCGCTTCACCTTCGGCGTGGCCGCGCTGCACACGGCCCGGCGGTGACGGCCGGCGCCGGAGCCGCGCCGCATTCGATTACCTTCGACAGCTCAATATTTCGAAGGCCAGAAGGGGGGCCAGCCCGGATCGTCGGGCACCTCGGCCTGGCGGTGCTCGTAGAGCCGGGCGGTGGCGCCGCCCGGCAGGGGCCACCGGCGGCGGAGGACGAACCGCTCCGGGTGCTGCCGGACGAACGCCGTCAGGCGGGCGTTGTCGGCGGTGTTCCAGACCGGCCCCTGGTTGCCGTCGGCCAGCAGGACCCACCGGTAGGGCCGGAACGCGGCGCCGTCGGGGTCGAAGGCGCTGATCCGCCAGACGGCCAGCTCCTGCTTCATGAGCGCGGCCGTGGCCCGGAAGCTCCAGACGTTGAAGCGCGGGGCGTCGGGCACCAGGCCGAGACTGGCCCGGCCCGGGGCGGGATGTTCCCCGATGTGGCGCACGATCGCCGCCAGCCGCCAGTCCTCGCGCCGGGGCGGCGTCCAGATCCCGAAGGCGTCCTGCTGGTAGACGAACCAGGCGTCCGGCCAGTGGCGGATGGATTCCGCCGGCACGCCGGCCGGCGTGTCGCGGAGGAACCGTTCGGCGAAGGCGTCCGCCGCCGCCGGCGCCACCTGCAGCCGCGGGGGGATCAGCGGACAGCCGAACGTGAGCAGCAGGAACTGGGCGGCGGCGACACCGGCGCAGGCGCCGGCCAGCGTCCGCCGCAGCCACGCCTGTTTCAGGCCGAACACGAAGCCCGTGATCAGGAGCGACACCGCCGGCAGCACGGGACTGATGTGCCGGGGCGCCTTGTTCGCCAGCAGGGTGAAGACGACGTACGGCACCGCCACCCACACCAGCGCCAGCGCCAGGGAGCCGGCGGCGACCGCATCCGTCCGCCGGCGCGCCAGCCGGATCAGCGCCGCCGCCACCGCCGCGAGGAACACCAGGAAGAGCGGTCCGAACAGATGCCAGCCGCACAGGGCGCGGAGGTAGTAGCTCCAGCCGGCCAGGCTCCACACCGCCGGGTCCCCCTCGACGGGGCCCAGCCCCTGGGTGACCGGCAGGAACTGGGCCGCCAGAAATCCGGCCCGGTGCAGGTACCACGGCCAGGCGACGGCGGCGGCCGCCACCGCGGCCCAGGCCACGTTGTCGGCGGCGGCGCGTCGGGCCGCCGCGTCGGGCGCCCGGCGCCAGGCCTGGACCGCCAGCAGCGCCAGCGGTCCGGCAGTGTAAAACAGGACGGTCCATTTGGTGAGCAGCCCCAGCCCGAAGACGATCCCGAGCCCCACCGTGAGCCGGCGGCGGCTGAATCCCTCCGCGGCCGCGGCCAGGGCGACGATCAGGGCGGTGAGGGCCACCGTTTCGAAGTCGATGACCACGTCGCGGCTCAGCCACACCACGTGCGGCCACGCGGCGGTGAGACCGGCGGCCAGCAGCCCTGCCTCGGCCCGGCCCGTGGCGCGCCGGCCGAGATAGAACACCGAGCCCAGCAGCGCGGCCAGGAACGGCAGATGGATCAGCGTGGCCGTGTCGGGCCCGGCGCGCAGGGCCAGCAGGGGCGCCAGCAGGATGTAGAACAGGGGCGGGTAGAAGGGCGACAGGCCCAGCAGCGCCGTCAGGCCGCCGCCGCCGTGGCGAAAGAAGTCGAGGAACCGCAGGGCGTGGGTCAGGTGGAGGGCGCTGTCCCACATGGGCGGGCGGTCGTTGGCCGCCAGCCACCACAGCTGCGCGGCAACCAGGGCCAGGCCCAGTCCGCCCAGCGCCAGCCAGATCCGGCGGGGTGTGTTGGCGGGAGCCGGCGCGCGCATGGTCCGCCGTTACAGGTACGGCGTGTCGATCACCCGGTTGAGCAGCATGAGCAGCTCGTCCGGGTCACTGAAGCCGCCCAGGGCGTGGCCCTTGCACCCCTTGCGGCTGCAGGCGTCCACCTTGCCGCCGCCCTTGATCCCCAGGGTGAACATGGGGGCGGCGCACAGGGTGCACGGATAGTCGCGGTTGAGCGGGGCGTTGCAGTGGGGGCATTGGAACGCGACCACCACGCCGTCGGCGACGTCGAAGGGGAGCCGGACGGCGTAGTCGTTGAAGTATGTGCTCAGCGCGACGGTTCCCGTGTGGCCGGCGTCGTCGCGGAGCTTCAGCTCGATCCACTCGCCGCTTGTGAGCGCGGCCCGGCAGTGGGGGCAGACTGTTTCCAGCAGGATCTTTTTCATGGCGATGCCTCGACCTTCAGATTTTCATGATCTTCTGGGTGTACAGGAACCGCTTGATCTTCCGGGTGGTGGTCTTGTCGAACTCCTCCCAGCGGACGGCGAACCGGCGCACCCGCTTGTAGGGCGGCAGTCCGGCGCAGCGGCGGCGGACTTCGGCGCGCAGGATCTCCTCCACCAGCTCGTCGGAGAGCGACACCCCCTTCTCCCGGCAGTGGCGGTCCACCGCCTCCATGTTGGGCACGATGATGGCCTGGATCTCCTCCACCTCGGGACCGGCGGCCTCCGGGCCCTCCCAGACCAGGCTCTCCAGAATGAACGGCGACCCGTTGAGGTAGTACTCCACCTCCTCCGGGTAGACATTCTTGCCGTTGGCCAGCACGATCACCGCCTTCTTGCGGCCCTGAATGTGGACGAAGCCGTCGTCGTCGATGTAGCCGAGGTCGCCGGTGTGGAGCCAGCCGTCGCGGATCATCTCGGCGGTGGCCGCGGGATTTTCGAAATAGCCCTGCATGATGTTGGGCCCGCGGGCGCAGATCTCGCCGTCCACGATCCGGATCTCGACGTGGGGCAGCGGCAGCCCGGCGGCGCCGTCCTTGAACAGCTTCGACCGGTTCACCGCCAGGATCGGCGCGCACTCGGTCAGGCCGTAGCCCTGGATGCAGTGGATGCCCAGCTCGCGGAAGAACTTCACCACGTCGGGGTCCACGGCCGCCCCGCCGCTGACGAGCAGGCGCAGCCGGCCGCCGAATTTTTCGTGCACGGCGCCGAACACCTTCTTGCGCAGGTCCAGGCCCAGCAGCCCGGTCACCCCCACCAGCCCCTTGGCCAGCCGGAACTTGCCCCGGCCGCGCTGGTCGATCCCCTCCTGAATCTTGCGGTACATCGACTCGAACAGCAGCGGCACGCCCAGCATCATCGTGGGCTGCACCTCGCGCATGGTGTCGGCCACGCGCCGCAGGTTGTCGCAGTAGACGATGGTGCAGCCGCGGTAGAGCGGCGTCAGCAGGCCGCAGGTGCACTCGTAGGTATGGTGCAGCGGCAGCACCGACAGGAACGTGTCGTGCTCGTCGATGTAGACGGCGCGGCACATGTCCATCATGTTGGCGGTAATGTTGCGGTGGCTCAGCATGACGCCCTTGGAGCTGCCCATGGTGCCGGAGGTGTAGATGATGGCCGCCGTCGCTTCCGGGTCGATGGCCGGCGCCGGCGCGCCCTCGGCGCGGATCCGTTCCGCGCCCTCCTCCAGCAGCCGCGCCAGCGACAGCACGCTGCCGTCGTGGGCGGGGGCGTCCATGGCGATCACCGTCTGGAGCCGGGGCAGCGCGGCGCGGATCTCCCGGACCGGGTCGGCGAAACGCTCCGAGGTGACGAGCAGCTCGGCGCGGGTGGCGTCGAGGATGTGGCGCACCTCGCCCTCGCGCAGGTCCTTGTCCACCGGCACGTTGATGCCGCCGCGGCCGGCCCCGGCCAGGTACGCCAGCGCCCACTCCCAGCGGCCCTCGGAGTAGATGCCCATGGTCTTGCCCGGGCCGTGTCCGTGGAGGGCCAGCGCCGCTTCCAGCGCCGCCACCCGGCGGGTGAACTCGGCGTAGGTGATGCCGGTCCACGTGTCGCCGTCCTTGACCCGGAAGGCGTCGCGGGGGCCGTACAGGCGGGCGCTCTGGGCCAGCATGTCCCGCAGGTCCCGGATCTCCCGCACGTC
>CALAMB010000477.1 GCA_937925645.1 uncultured Acidobacteriota bacterium | reverse complement strand
GCTGCAACATCATCGGCATGATCCCCGGCTTCGACTCGCCCACCAGCAACATCAACGTGACCGCCGGCTGCGCCATCGTCGTGTTCCTCCACTACAACATCATGGGCATCCGCGCCCACGGCTTCCTGCGTTACCTGAAGCACTTCCTCGGTCCCGTCATCTTCATCGCCCCGCTGATGCTCATCGTGGAGATCCTGTCCCACCTGGCCCGGCCGTTCTCGCTGTCGGTCCGGCTGTTCGCCAACATCTTCGGCGAGCACATGATCCTGGCGGTGTTCACCGCGCTGCTGCCGTTCATCCTCCCCATGCCCATCCTGCTGCTGTCGATCTTCACCAGCCTGGTGCAGGCGTTCGTGTTCGTCATTCTGTCCATCGTGTACACATCGGGCGCCGTGGAGCACGAGGAGGCGCACGGCCACGAGCCGGCGCCCGCGCACTGATCGTGACCCGGCCGCAAGGATATCAGTCGATGCCATACCAATCGCATAAGGAGGACACCTTGAAGCGCAACGTCATTCTGTTCGGGCTGCTGGGCCTGTTGGCGGTCCTGTTCACCGCGCCCGCCCTGGCCGCCGAAGGGAAGGCCGAAGCGGCGAACGCCGGCGGGAGCTGGTACATGTACCTGGCCTATTTCGCCATGGCCATCGCCACCTCGGTCTGCGCCATCAGCCAGAGCAAGGCGATCAGCGCGGCGTGCGACGCGGTGTCGCGCAATCCCGGCGCCGCCGACTCCATCCGCTTCTTCCTGATCCTCGGCCTGGTGCTGATCGAGTCGCTGGCCCTGTACACGCTGCTGATCATCTTCGCCAAGTAGGCGGCCGCGCCGCCCGCACCATCTTCCGGAGGAGCGGTCCGCCGCGCGTCCGGACGTTCCGTTGGGCCGTACCGCCGCCGGCGCCCCACCCGGGGCGCCGGCGTTTTTTCATTCCCACCGCCGCAGGTCGGCGTTCCACGACCAGACCCGGATGCGCCCCGAAATGGCCACGCTCACCGCGGCGTGGTCCCCCCAGTCGTTGGCCAGGTACACGGCGCCGGGGCTGGCCCAGCGGCCGTCCGGGCCCGCGTTGAGCAGGCCGCCCGGAAACGTCACCGGCCCGGGCGGCGGCTGGGTGGGGGCATACGGCGGCCCCATCACCCCGGCGCAATCGAAGCGGATGCCGCCCGGCAGCGTCCGCGCCGGCGCCACCGTCTCTCCCGGATCGAGCCGCCGGTTCAGGTTGCGGTCCTCCTCCCACCAGTAACATCCGCGGCCGGCGTCGATCCGGAACCGGCACCGGCAATTCTGGATGACGCTCACATACCGGGCCCGCATCATGTCGGACGCCAGACCGTGCGCCGCCCCCTCCAGCTGCACCCGCTGGATGTGGCGCAGCAGTTGCGGCACGCCGACGGCGGCGATCAGCGCGATCATCAGCAAGCTGACGAGCAGCTCCAGAACGGAATACCCTCCCCGCCCCACAATGGTGATCATGCGACCCTCCTCAAACCGTGCTACTTTTACAAACGGACGAGCGGTAAATTTTCCGAAAAATTTTTGATTTTTTCGCCAAAAGGGTGTAATTAAACGAAGATGACAAGTTCACGGATGTGTGCTAGATTGTCCCCATACCGCTAAGGCAGCCACGGAAGCAGAGAACGTTATGGTCGAACGGGATGAGATTGTCGTTGCCGGGCTTTCCCACCAGGGCATGATTCGGAAGGACAATCAGGACAGCTACGGTTTCATCGAACCGGAAGCCGAAGAGTTGCTGAAGCGGCGGGGCCGCCTCTTCATCGTGGCCGACGGCCTGGGCGGACATCGGGGCGGCCGGGTCGCCAGCAAGATGGCCGTGGACATCATCGGCAAGCTCTACTACACCTCCGACAAGGATCCGATCTATCCGGCCCTGCTCCACGCCCTCGACGTGGCCAACCGCTCCATCTTCGAGTCCAGCAGCAAGCACGAGGAGCTGCAGGGCATGGCCACCACGTGCACCGCCCTGGTGCTGCTGCCGCCGTACCTCTACATGGCCCACGTGGGCGACAGCCGGGCCTACCTCATCCGCAACGGCATGATCAAGCAGCTCACCACCGACCACACCCTCGTGGAGGAGATGGTCAACAGCGGCATCATCAACCACGACGAGGCCCGCAGCCATCCCGACAGCCACATCCTCACCCGCAGCTTGGGAATCCTCCAGGCCGTCGAGATCGACATCCTCGAGCCCCCGCTGCGCATCCAGCCGGGCGACTCCATGCTCATGTGCTCCGACGGCCTGACGGTCTACCTCGACGACCAGGAAATACTGAACGTGGTCCTCGAGCACACCCCGGAGAAGGCGTGCGAAACCCTCGTCGAAACGGCCAACGAACGGGGCGGCCGGGACAACGTCACCGTCGAGCTGGTTCACATCAAGAAACCGGGCGAGGCAACGCCGGAGTCCGCCGAAAAAACCGAACCGCTCATCAGCCACACCGAGCGGCTGCTGGGCAGCCCCACGCCGGCGGCGCTGCCGGTGCCCGTGGAAGCGGGGGAAGAGCGCGAGGAGTCCGAGACGTATTGGGCCGTGCTGTTCTACGCGGCCTATCTGGCCTTCATGATTCTGTACTTTTATTTTTTCTTCAACAAGTAGCGACCGGCCGTTTTCACCCGCTTCATTTCGACGCGTACAATCCCTCGTTTTGCTTCCGACCGCTGACCGCCAATTCCATGTTTTCTGAACGTTTGCTCGACGCGGCCGGTCCGTTCACCGCCAGCGGATTCAATCGGTCAGCCGATTAATTCAAATATTTGGTTTCTGTTTTTCAATTTTTTGGATGCCAATGAAACATGAAGCCGGTTGACGTTAGTATTTCTTTTATTATCAAAACATTACACACTCGTCCCACATTTCCTCTTCTGGCACGCATTTTGCTCCCGTTTGTCCCGAATACGCATAGCGTATCTATCATCATCGCAGAGGAGGTTGTATGAACCACCTATCCAGGCTCCTGGTCCTCTCGCTGCTCCTGGCCTTCCTGGCCGTGGGCGCGATGGCCGAGGGGATCGAAGGTGTGGTCAAGGACAACACCGGCGGCGTCATCCCCGGCGTCACCGTGGTCCTGACCAGCACGGACACTGGCGCCACCCGCCAGGCGTTGTCTGACGACAACGGATTCTACATTTTCACAAACCTCAGAATCGGCAACTACGAAATCAAGGCCGAACTCGAGGGCTTCCAGCCGGTCCGCATCACCGGCATCAAGCTGTCCGTCGGTGAAAACCTGAACTTCCCCGTGGTCATGACCGTTTCCGAAGTGACCACCGAAGTCGAGGTCCGCGCCCAGGTCGAGCAGGTGGAAACCACCACCTCTCAGCTGGACACCGTCATCGACGAGAAGCGCATCACCGACCTGCCGCTCAACGGCCGCAATCCGCTGAGCCTGATCTACCTGACCCCCGGCGTGGTCCAGGGCCAGACGGGCTATGCGTCCGCCAACGGCGGCCGTGAGCGCGGCAACAACTACCAGATCGACGGCATCGACAACAACTACACCCAGACCATCGGCAACACGGTGGACATCAACGTCGACGCCACCTCCGAGTTCCGCGTCGTGACCTCCAACCCCTCGGCCGAGTACGGCCGCGCGGGCGGCGCCATCATCGACGTCGTGACCAAGAGCGGCACCAACGAATTCCACGGCGCGGCCTTCTACTTCCTGCGCGCCGAGAACTTCGACGCCAAGACCTGGTCCCAGAACCGCAACGACCTGCCGAAGGGCGACTTCAAGCGCCACCAGTACGGCGCCTCCATCGGCGGCCCGGTGATCAAGGACAAGGTGTTCTTCTTCTTCAACACCGAAATGCTGGATTACCGCGCCAGCGCCACCTCGTCCGGCGCGGTGCCCTATGCCTCGTGGGTGACCGACAACGTCACCAATCCCGCCATCGCCCAGATCCTCTCCTTGTACCCGGCGCCGAACGGCGACGAGGTGTACCCCGGCGTCAGCGCCTACCACTACTGGGCGCAGACCGACCCGCTCGACACCGAGCAGTACACCGCCAAGGTGGACTACAACTTCAACGAGGCCCACTCCTTCTCGTTCCGCTGGATCTACAACCATGGCGTGGATCCGGCCCTCAACTCCCTGCCCACCTTCCAGGACGACCGGCCCTGGAACGGCAAGCAGCAGCAGTGGGGCGTCGACTGGACCTGGATCATGGCTCCCACCGTCGTCAACTCCTTCAAGGTCGGCTACTCCCGCGGGAACAACTCCTGGGTCCGCGAAAACGTCGATGCCGACCTGGTGTTCGGCGGCTACGCCGTGGATCCCCAGACCTACTTCACTTCCTACACCGGCCTGTGGGGCTACGGCAGCGAGTATTCCACGCTGAACATGTACCAGGTGAAGGACACCATCACCTGGACCCTCGGCAGCCACGCCCTGAAGTTCGGCGCGGACCTGCGCTGGAACCAGAACAACGGCGGCACGGGCTTCAACACGATCCCGGCCGTGTTCTTTGACGGCTGGCGCCACGGCGGCGACACGCTGTCCAACATCGCGGCCGGCACCGCTGACTACGTCAACCACGGCGTGTACAGCGACGGCAACGAGTTCTCCACGGCCATCACCGACTGGCGCGGCTGGCGGCAGAAGGAATGGGACTTCTTCGTCCAGGACGACTGGAAGATCCTGTCCAACCTGACCCTGAACCTGGGTCTGCGCTGGGAATACAAGCCGGCGCCGTACGACGTCAACAGCATGGCGTCCAACGTGCTGGACCCCGTCGCCAACGGCTACCACATCGTCAACCAGAACGACTGGTTTGCCGCTGAAAACTGGG
>CALAMB010000476.1 GCA_937925645.1 uncultured Acidobacteriota bacterium | reverse complement strand
CCGCGACGGCGGCCACCCCGCGGCGGGCGAACTCGCCGAGGAGCGCCTCCTCGAACTCGCCCCAGCCGGCCGGACCGGCGACCACCAGGCCGAGGTCCGTCCGGTCCAGGACCTGGCGGGTCCGGCCGATCCGCAGGTCGCCCAGGGCGCCGGTGTCGTCGATCCCGGCCGTGTCGATGAACAGCACCGGGCCCAGGGGGAGGAACTCCATGGGTTTTTCCACCGGGTCGGTGGTGGTCCCCGCTTCGGGCGAGACGATGGAGACCGACTGCCGGACCAGCGCGTTGAGCAGGGAGCTCTTGCCGACGTTGCGCCGGCCGAAGAACCCGATGTGCAGTCGCATGCCGCGGGGGGCTTTGTTCATGTTCACCTGCCGGCCGATTGGGCGGACCGCCCGCGCCCGGGCGCGGGCGCCGCGGGCGCCACGGTCGCGCCGCTCAGAGATAAATGTCCCGCTCGCCGCCGCGGATCCGCTCCAGCCGGGCCTCCAGGCGGCCCCGGGCAGGGGCGTCGGCGAAGCGGTCGAGCTCGCGGGTCAGCACCGCCTCGCCCGCGGCGCGGGTTTCGGGGGAGGCGTAATCCTCGATGTACTCGGCGAGGGTCATCAGGGCGTTGGGGGTGCAGAAGCGCTGGATGAACCCGGGGATGGCGTACTCCATGAAGTGCTCGCCGGTGCGGTTGAGGCGGTAGCAGGAGGTGCAGAAACTGGGGATGAAGCCGTCGTGCAGGAGCTGGCGGATGGTCTCGTCCAGCGAGCGGATGTCGCCCAGTTCGAACTGCTCCCGCTCCATGCACTGGGCATCGCCGGCCTCGGTGTAGCCGCCCAGTTCGAGCCGGCTGCCGGCGTCGATCTGGGACACGCCGAATCCCAGCAGCTCGCGGCGGATCTCCGGGGTCTCCCGCGCGGTGAGGATGAGGCCGGTGTACGGCACGGCCAGGCGCAGGATGGCGATGAGGCGCTTGAAGTCGCCGTCGGCGACCGTCCAGGTCGGGTCCACCCGCACTCCGCAGGCGGGCCGGATCCGCGGGAAGCTGATGGTGTGCGGCCCGACGCCGTAGCGCTTCTGCAGGTGGCGGGCGTGGCTGATGAGCCCGAGCAGCTCGAAGCGCCAGTCGTAGAGCCCGAACAGCACGCCCAGTCCCACGTCGTCGATGCCGGCCTCCATGGCCCGGGACAGGCCGTCCAGGCGCCAGAGGTAGTTGCCTTTTCGGGTGTGGGCCGGATGGTAGCGGGCGTAGGTGGGGTGGTGATAGGTCTCCTGGAAGATCTGGTAGGTGCCGATCCCCGCCTCCTTGATGATCCGGTAACCGGCATGGTCGCACGGAGCGGCATTGATGTTGACGCGGCGGATTTCGCCGTGCCCGACGCGGATGCCGTACACCTGCCGGGTAGTGGCGGCGATGAACTCGGCATCGTAGCTGGGATGCTCGCCGAACACCAGGATCAGCCGCTTGTGCCCCTGCTGCTCCAGGGCCGTCACCTGCTGGCGCAGCTCGTCGGGCCGCAGCGTGCGCCGGACCACGTCGGGGTTGGACTTGCGAAAGGCGCAGTAGCCGCACTCGTTGAGGCACTCGTTGCCGATGTAGAGCGGGGCGAACAGGACGATCCGGTTCCCGTAGACGTCACGCTTGAGCTGCCGCGCCGAGGCGAAGATCTCCTCCACCAGCGCCGGATCCGCGGTCCGAATCAGGACCGCCGTCTCCTCGAGGTTGAGGGCCTCCTTGGCCATGCTCTTGGCGAGCACGTCCCGGACCCGGGCGGACTCCGGCGGCGGTCCGCCGATCAGCCGGGACAGCCGGTCGTCATCGATGAAGTCGACCGCGTGGCGGCTCATATTGGTTTCGTTCACTTCGAACATGATGGACACTCCTTGGCTCGGGACGATGCGTCCCCCCGGCGCATGGCGCCGCCCGGCCCCCGGCCGACGGTCCGGCCCAGGGACGCCACCAGCGCCTGGACGGCTCGGGCGGCCTCGACCCGGTCGGCGTTCGGCGGGGTCTTGCCGGGATAAATGGCATACAGTTCACAATATTCGGGCGGCGTCAGATCGGGCATGATCACGTTGGCGCCCCGCTGCAGGCCGAGCGCATACCCCCCGTCGCGATCAGCGGTCGCCAGAGCGGTGGTCGCGGGGATGTTCGCGCCCGGGCAGACCAGCCGGGCCAGCGCCATGGCCTTGGTGGCCATGGCCGCGGAGTTGGGCACCTGGTCGGCAACGGGGTCCGTGACCGCTTGGCCGGTCCGGCCGAGCGGCGTCTCGGGGTGGGGCAGGTACGGCCCGAGTCCGATCATGTCCAGCCGCAACTCGCCGAACCGGGCGATGTCCCGGGCGAGGTCCCGATGCGTCTGCCCGGGGATCCCCACCATGACGCCGCTGCCGACTTCGTAGCCGAGACGGCGCAAGCTCTGCAGCACGGCCGACCGATCGCGGGTCTCGCCGGGCCGGGCGGGATGAATCCGGCGGTACAACTCCGGGTTGGAC
>CALAMB010000475.1 GCA_937925645.1 uncultured Acidobacteriota bacterium | reverse complement strand
TGTCCTCCGTGCTTCTCATTGCCAATCCGACAGCGATGGCAACTCGTGGAGAAATGTCATTAATAAACGATGAATCGAATTTCTGAGGATTGTAGGTGATCCGCTTGAAAGAGTTGAATATCTCGACCGGGACCTCGAATTTCTGGGACAGGTGCTCCGACAGGCCGCGGGTCCGGGCCGCGCCGCCGCTCAGGATCATGCGGTCGATGCGGTCGGTCGTGGTGGTGGCCTTGAAGAAATCGAACGTCTTCTGGATTTCCAATTCGATGATCTCGGAAACCGAGTCCATGATCCGATGGACTTCGGCCTCGTTGACTCCGCCCACGGCAGCACCCCGCTTGACCTTCTCAGCTTCTTCAAAACTGATGCTGAGGCCTTTTTGCAGGAAGTCCGTGTACTGGTTGCCGCCGATGGAGATGTCGCGGGTGAACAGAAGTTCGGACCCCTTGGCGATGCACAGGTTGGTGATGCTGGCGCCGATGTTGAGGAGGGCCGTTACGGTCTGCCCAGTCGGCTGGTAGTTGAAGACGTAAGAGGTGAGCAGGGCGAACGCGTCGATGTCGACGATGGACGGCACCTTGCCCGCCAGGTTGATCACGCTGGTGTGGTCGGAGATTTTTTCCTTCTTGACCGCGACCAGCAGCACCTCGATCGTTCCGGTGCCCGGCACGCTCTTGAGAATCTCGTAGTCCACGTTCACGTCGGAGATGTCGAAGGGGATGTACTGTTCCGCTTCCCACATGATGGATTCGGACAGCTCTTCCGGGCTCTGGGCCGGCAGGTTCACTTTCTTGACGATGACGGAGTGCCCGGAGATCGAAGTGGCGACGTGGTTGACCTTGATCCCCTGCAAGTTGTAGATTCGGTTGATGGCTTCAGCGACCGGGAGCTTGGCCATGATGGCGCCGTCCACGATTGTGTCGGGTGCCAGCTGTTCCACGCCCAGATGGAGCAATTCAAACTCGTTCTTTTTGCCGGGTTTCAGTCCAACAATCTTCACTGAGGTGGAGCCGATGTCGAGTCCGACAATTTGTTTTGATTTAAACAGCATAAATTCCTCTATCTTGGAATTTCGTGTTCACCTGTCTGTTATTTAAGTGTTTATGTAGTTTAATTAGCAGAGGACGCGCAATTTTGTCAAGGAAATAATTGAAAAATTTTACAAAAGATCGATATTGTTTTTTATAATGAACCTTCAATTTCCAGCACATTTCCCGACACCGGGTTCAATTTTGCGATTTCGATCGTAACATGCGGAGGTGCTTGATGGAGCAGGAGGATGTTCTCAAAGTGTTGCGGGACTCGGGCGCATTTCTCTCCGGACATTTCAAGTTGAGCTCCGGACTGCATAGCGGCAATTATCTGCAATGCGCGGCGCTGTTCCGATTTCCCAAGCCGGCGGCCGATTTATGTGCGGATCTCGTGAACCGGATCCAGGTGGCGGGCATTTCTTACGATTGCGTCATCTCGCCGGCTTTGGGCGGTGTGTTGATGGGGTATGAGGTGGCTCGTCAGGCCGGTGTGCCGAATGTTTTCGCCGAGCGCGATGCCGGCAACACCATGACCTTGCGCCGGGGATTCACCGTGGAGCCGGGTCAGCGGGCACTTGTGGTCGAAGATGTGATCACGACCGGTGGTTCCGTCAAGGAGGTCATCGCCCTGGTCCAGGCCGCCGGCGGCATCGTGGCCGCGGTCGGCAGCATCGCCGATCGGAGCCGAGGCAACGCCGATTTCGGGGTCCCGTTCTTCGCTCTGGTCCAACTGGACTTCCCGACTTTCGAACAGAGCCGGTGCCCGCAATGCGCGGCCGGCGTGCCGGTGGAAAAACCGGGCAGCAAAAAATAGCGGCCCGGGGCCATGTCCGCTCCGGCACCGGTTTGGAAGCATGGTGGCGCATGACGAACTACCGACTGGACATCGCCTATGTGGGAACCCGCTATGAGGGCTGGCAAATCCAGCCGGGGCGGCAGACCATCCAGGGGGTCGTGCAGGCCGCCCTGGAGTCGCTTTACGGAGAGCGGATCCGCCTGGTGGGCTCCGGCCGCACCGATGCCGGCGCCCACGCCATGGGGCAAGTCGCCAGCTACCGGGCCCCGGCCCGGCTCCCCGAAGACCGGCTGCCGCTGATCCTGAACAGCCGCCTTCCCGCCGACATCCGGGTGTTGCGGGCCGCCCGGGTGCCCGCCGGTTTCCATGCCCAGCGGTCCGCTCGGTCCAAGCTGTACCGGTACCAGGTGTTCAACGGCCGGATCCTCAATCCGTTTGAAGAACCGTTCTATCATCGGGTATTCCGGCCGCTGGACGTTCCCGCAATGACCGCCGCCGCGCGCGCCTTTCTGGGGCGACACGACTTCACCTCTTTTTGCGCCCACGCCGTCGCCGAGGAGGATCACGTCCGGGAAGTGTACCGTTGCGAGATTGCCAAACGGGGGGCGCGGATCACCTTCGCCGTTGAGGCCAACGGGTTCCTGCACCACATGGTCCGGAACATGGTGGGCACCCTGCTCGAAGTGGGGCAGGGGAAGCGGGTGCCGGCGGATATCCCTGGCATCCTCGCCGCCCGTGACCGCCGGGGCGCCGGGCCCACCGCCCCGGCCTGCGGCCTGTTCCTGGTCCGGGTGTGGTACCGCCGCCGGCCCAGCAGGGGGATCGCCGGAATGTGATTGAACGGCTGGGCCTCTTAGAGTATAAGGGATAAGTTTAGAAACCCCTCGCGCTCCCGCGGCCGCGAAGCGCCGGAGGAACCATTGATCGGCTACCTGAAGGGACATCTTAAGGATAAAAAACCGGATGTCCTCGTGCTGGACGTAAACGGGGTGGGGTATCGCGTGCACATTCCGCTGTCCACGTTCTATCATTTGCCGGGGACCGGCGAAGGGGTGGAACTGCTCGTGCACACCCATGTCCGGGAGGACCAGATCAGCCTGTTCGGTTTCGGCCGCCAGGAGGAGCTGGACATCTTTCGGGCCATCATCTCGGTGCGCGGGTGTGGCCCCAAGATCGCCCTGACGGTGCTGTCGGGCATGGAGCCGGATGCCGTGTTGGAGAGTCTGACCTCCGGCGACGCGGCGCGCCTGGCCACCGTGCCCGGTATCGGAAAAAAGACGGCCGAACGGTTGATTTACGAGCTGAAGGAGATACTATCCCGGTACCTGAGCACGCGTCCGGCGGCGGTGCCCGGAGCGGAAAGCCAGCAGCCGCCTCCCCCGCTCATGGACGATCTGCTTTCGGCTCTGGTCAATCTCGGCTATCCCAAATCGCAGGCCGAGAAGGCCGTCCAGCAAACGTACCGTGACCATCCCGAGGCGGCGTTCGAGATCCTCCTCCGTAAATCGCTGCGGCATATGATGAAACGTTGAGATGAAAGAGATCCGCGGCATCTTCAATCCCAACCGGACCGAGGAAGAAGTTCTCGAGGCGCAGCTCCGGCCCCGCGCATTCGAGGACTATATCGGCCAGCGCAAGGTGACCGAGAACGTCAGCATCGCCATCGAGGCGGCCAAGAGGCGCCAGGAGGCGCTGGACCACACCCTCCTGTACGGTCCGCCGGGTTTGGGCAAGACCACCTTGGCCATGGTGATCGCCAGCGTGATGGGCGTGAACATCCGCACGACCTCGGGGCCGGCCATCGAGAAAAAGGGCGACCTGGCGGCCATCCTGACGAACCTGGAGCCGCTCGACATCCTGTTCATCGACGAGATCCACCGCCTCCACTCGGCCATCGAGGAGATCCTGTATCCGGCCATGGAGGATTCCACCATCGACCTGATCATCGGGGAGGGCCCCTCGGCCCGTTCCGTGCCCATTCCGTTGCCGCCGTTCACCCTGATCGGCGCCACCACCCGGCTGGGACTGCTCACCGCGCCGCTGCGCGCCCGGTTCGGCATCGTCCACCGGCTGGAATTCTACGAGGACGAAGACCTGTACGTCATCCTGCAGCGCTCGGCCCGCATCCTGAACGTCCCCGCGACGGAGGACGGGCTGCGGGAAATCGCCCGCCGGGCCCGGGGGACGCCCCGGATTGCCAACCGGCTGCTCAAACGGGTGCGGGATTTCGTTCAGGTCCGCTCCCACGGCACCATCGACCGCGACAATGCCTGCGCGGCGTTCCGCATGCTGGACGTGGACGACAGCGGCATGGACGACGTCACCCGTCACCTCATCGAAGTGATCGTGGACAAGTTCGGCGGTGGCCCGGTGGGCATCAACACGCTGGCCGCCGCCACCGAAGAAGAGAAGGACACCATCCAGGACATTTACGAGCCGTTCCTCATCCAGAAAGGATTCCTCGACCGGACGCCCCGCGGCCGGATGGCCACCGCGCTGGCCTACCGCTACCTGGGTCGTCCGGTGCCCGCCGGTTTGCCAGACCATCAGAAGAATCTGTTCGAGAGGTGACGCCCATGGCCGGCCCCTCGCTGTTCCTGATCGACACCATGAGTCAGGTGTATCGGGCATTTTACGCCATCCGGACGCTGAGCACCGCCGACGATTTTCCCACCAACGCCCTGTACGGCTTTGTGAGCATGCTGAACCGGATTGTCGCCCAGCACCACCCCGACTACCTGGCCGCGGCGGCCGAGTCCCGGACCCCCACCCGGCGGCACGAGGCGTTCAGTGGCTACAAGGCCGCCCGCAAGCCCATGCCGCCCGAGCTCGCCCGGCAGCTGCCGTTCATCGACGAGCTGTGCGCAGCGTTCCGGGTGCCGCTCCTGCAGCAGGACGGCTACGAGGCGGACGACATTCTGGCCACCCTGGCCGAACGCGGCCGGGCCGATGGATTCGCAGTCACCATCGTCACTTCGGACAAGGACCTGTTCCAGTTGGTGGACGACCGCGTCGCCGTCCTGGACACCAAGGCGGACGTGACGTACAGCCCGCAGCAGGTGCGGGAGAAGATGGGCGTGTCCCCGGGGCAGGTGGTGGACCTGCTGGCGCTCATGGGGGACACGTCGGACAACATCCCCGGCGCGCCCGGGATCGGCCCGGTCCACGCCCGAAAGCTGCTTGACGCCTTCGGCGATCTGGATACCTGCTACCGGCGCCTCGAAGAGGTGCAGCCGGCGCGCATCCGCGAGATTCTCCGCCGGCACCGCCAGCAGGTGCTCGATTCCCGGGCGCTGGCGGTTCTGGACCGCCACGTGCCCTTGCGGTGGGAGTGGGCGGGCCTGCGAGCCGGCGAGCCCGATTACAAGCATCTGCGCGACCTGTTCACCCGTTTCGGCTTTCGCAGCCTGCTCAAGGAGCTTCCGGATCAGCCCACCGCTGCCGCGCCGGCCGCGCGCCTCCTCGACGGCGGCGCCGAACTGCGAGGATTCTGGAACAGCCAGCCCCTCCTGCCGCTGGCGATGATGGCCTGGAGCCCCGACCGCGCGTTCGCGCAGGCGGCCGGGGACGCGGGCATCCTGTCGTTGGACCGGACGCAGGACCATCAGGCGATTCAAGCCTGGCTGCAGGCGCCGTCGCCGAAGCGCTTTCACGGCCTGAAACGGTTTGCGCTGGAGTACGAGCTTCCGCCCGGATTCGAGACGCAGGCGGATGACGCCGAGCTGATCCACTATCTCCTGTGGCCCCACATCGAGGATCACTCCCTGGAGCGGATCGCGCTGGACCTGGGTCGGAACGCCCTGCCGGCGGCCGGAGGGGAGCCGCCCCCGGCCGAAGCGCTGGCGGCGAGGTTGGAGATCATCCACGCGGCCTGCACCGAATGGGAACCGCGGCTGGAGGCCGCCGGGTTGGAGACGATCTACCGCGAGGTGGAATTGCCGCTCCTGCCCATCCTGGCCGGCATGGAGCACACCGGCATTCTGCTCGACGTGCCTTGGCTGGACGCGCTCTCCGCCGAACTGGCCGGCCGAATCGCGCAGTTGGAGAAGGAAATTTTCACGCTGGCCGGCGAGGTGTTCAATATCAATTCGCCGAAGCAGCTCGGCGAGATCCTGTTCGACAAGCTCCAGCTCCCCTCGTCCAAGAAGACGAAAAAGACCAAGTCGTATGCCACGGGGGTGGAGGTGCTGGAATCGCTGGCGCCGATGTACCCGCTGCCGGCCCGCATCCTCGACTACCGGCAGCTGACCAAGCTCAAGTCCACCTACGTGGACGCGCTGCCGCCGCTGGTCAATCCCGCCACGGGCCGCCTGCACACCACATTCAACCAGACCGTCGCGGCGACCGGACGCCTGTCCAGCACCAATCCCAACCTCCAGAACATTCCCATCCGCACCGAGGAGGGGCAGAAGATCCGGCGGGCGTTCGTCGCCCCGCCGGGCTGGCGCCTCGTGTCGGCCGACTACTCCCAGATCGAACTCCGGATCATGGCCCATCTCAGCGGGGACGAACTGCTCCTGGCGGCCTTCCACTCCGGCCAGGACGTGCATGCCCAAACCGCCCGCGACGTGTTCGGCGCCGCCGCCGAGGCCAATCCGGCCGAGTACCGGCGCCGGGCCAAGATCATCAACTACAGCATCATCTACGGGAAGAGCGATTTCGGCCTCGCCCAGGATCTCAAGATCCCGCAGCGCGAGGCGAAGGCCTTCATCCAGTCTTACTTCGCCACTTATCCCGGGGTGCGGCGCTGGCTGGATGACAACCTGTCCGAAGCCGCCCGGACCGGCGCGGTGCGCACCATGTTCGGCCGGATCCGGCCCATCCCCGAGCTGAAGCATTCCAACTGGAACGTCCGCAGCACCGGCGAGCGCGTCGCCGCCAATTCGCCGATCCAGGGCGCCGCCGCCGACATCATCAAACTGGCGATGATCCGTCTGGCTCCTCGCCTGAAGGCCAGCGGCCTGCAGGCGCGGCTGCTGCTCCAGGTGCACGATGAACTCCTGCTGGAATGCCCCGCGAGCGAGGTGGGCCGCCTCGTCGCCGTTCTGCGCGAGGCGATGGAGGAAGTGGCGCCGCTGAAGGTGCCGCTGGTGGTGGACATCCATGACGGCGCCAACTGGCTGGAGGCCAAGTAGGACGACTCATGCGCTTCACTGACGACTCGCTGTCCAATCTTGAATTCGGCCGGCTGCTGGAGTTGCTGGCGGGTTTGGCCACCTTTGACGGTGGCCGGCGGGACATCGCCGCGCTGGAACCGCTGGCCTCGGCGGCGGAGCTGAAGCGGGTCCACACGCAGGTTGGGGAACTCCGCCAGGGGCTGGAACGCGGCGAGGGCTTCAACTTCAGCGGCCTGGGCGACGCCCGGCCGGCGCTGAACCTCCTGGATGTCGAGGGGATGGTTCTGGAGCCGGGCGACATCCTGGTGATCCACCAGTTGATGAACGTCGCTGCCGAAACGGCCCGGGCGCTGACTGCGGTGGAGGACCCGGAGTCGCCGCTGCGGGAGCTGGGCGGCAGTTTTCCGGTGCTCCGGTCCGCAATTCGGCTCATTGAGGACAAACTCGATCCCAGCGGGGAGGTGCCCGACCGCGCGTCGCCGGAACTGGCCACGGTGCGGCGTCAGCTGCGGGACCTCAACGAGAGCATCCAACAGGCGTATGCCCGCATCCTGGACCGGGCGGCCCGTCAGGGTCTCCTCCAGGACAGCTACGTCACCGTCCGCAACAACCGGTACGTCATTCCGGTGAAATCGCAGGGCCAGGGCGCCATCGACGGAATCGTCCACGGGACTTCCTCGTCGGGCCTGACGGTGTTTCTGGAACCGTTCGACATGGTCTCTCACAACAATCGGTTCATCGGCCTGCGTGATCGGGAGCAGGAGATCATCCAGCAGATCCTGGCCCAGCTTACGGAGGTCCTGCGGGCGAACCGGGATGACCTGGAACGGGCCTGGGAACTCCTGGGCGTCGTGGACAGCCTCACGGCGCGGGCGCGCTTCGCGGTACGCTTCCGCGCCATCGCGCCGCTGCTGGACACCGGCCGTTACCTCGTGCTGGAGGATGCCCGGCACCCGCTGCTCGAGGACAGCCTCATGCCGCAGGGCCGGACGACGGTGCCCATCAGCCTGGCGCTCACCCCCGCGGAGTCGTGCCTCATCATCTCGGGTCCGAACACCGGCGGCAAGACGGCGGCGCTCAAGACGGCAGGCCTGCTGACCCTCATGGCGCTGAGCGGCATCCCGGTACCCGCGAAGCAGATGGAGTGCGCCGTGTTCACCCGCGTGTTCGCGGTGATCGGCGACCAGCAGTCGCTGACCGACGACCTGAGCACTTTCGCCTCCCATGTCTTGAGCCTCAAACACATGCTCGACCATTACCGCCACCCGGCGTTGCTGCTGGTGGACGAAATCGGCACCGGAACGGACCCGGAGGAGGGCGCGGCGGTGGCCATGGCCGTGCTGGA
>CALAMB010000474.1 GCA_937925645.1 uncultured Acidobacteriota bacterium | reverse complement strand
CCCGCCACGGTGAACGACACGGTGGGCGCCCGCCGGCCGGTGCCGAAGGGCGGCCCCACGAGGGTCACCGCCGGCAGGCGCTGCAGGCCGCGCCAGACGCGCAGGGCCAGCTCCCGTTCGTAATCGGCCACGCGGCTCAGGGCGGCGACCACGCGCTCCCGGCGGGTGGCGCCGGCGCCGAGCGAGGCCAGATAGTCCACCGCGGCCAGCGTCCCGGCGATAGCCGCGTGGTTCAGGGTGCCCGTCTCGATCCGGTGGGGCGCCCGGGGGTCCTGGGTGCGCAGCCGGTCCGTGGCCAGCCCATCCAGCAGGCCGTTGCGGCTGTAGAGCACCCCCACGTGGGGCCCGTAGAACTTGTAGGCGGAGCAGAGCAGGAAGTCCACGCCGAGCGCCGTTACGTCCAGGGGGAAATGGGGCGCGTAGTGGACGGCGTCCACCAGCAGCCAGGCGCCGGCGCGGTACGCCAGCTCCCGCGCCCGGGCGATGTCGTTCACCGTGCCGAAGGCGTTGGAGGCCATGCCGACGGCCACCAGGCGCGTGCGCGGGGTGACCTGAGCGGCGAAGTCGTCGTAGTCGAGGGTGGCGTCGGGGCGGATGGCGATTTCGCGTACGACCATCCCGTGCTCGCGCAGCATCAGCCACGGCCCCCGGTTGGCCTCGTGGTCCAGGTTCGACACCAGCACTTCGTCGCCGGGCTGAAAGCGGCGGGCGAAGGCGTGGGCCAGCCCCCAGGCCAGGGTGGTCATGTTGGCGCCGAACGAGATGTCGCGGGCGTCGGCGGCGCCGAGAAAGTCGGCCAGGGCCGACCGGGTCTCGTGGAGCATCGCGTCGGTAGCCACGGTGGTGGGGAAGAAGCCGTGGGTGTTGGCGTTGGCGGTGCGGTAGTATTCGGACACCGCGTCGATCACCGCCTGTGGCACCTGGGTGCCGCCCGGCCCGTCGAAATGGGCCAGCGTCCGGCCCTCGTGCACGCGGGCCAGCGCGGGAAAATCCGCCCGGCGGGCGATGATGTCAGCGAACCGTGATTCCAAGTCGGTGTTCATGGGCGCTCCTCGGGCTCAGGCCAGAAACTCTTCGGGGATGGCGGTGATGCGGGCGATGTCCGTCACCCGGTCGCGGACGTCGTGGCCCATGGCGCACCGCACGGTGCACGAACCGCAGTCGGCGCAGACGCCGGACGGCGGAGCCGCCTCGGCCACCGTCACCCGGGCCTGGCCCAGGTTGCGGTAGCCGTACGCGTACATGTAGCCGCGCATGAGCGCCGGGATGTCGAGGCCGTGGCGGCACTGGGCCACGCACGCGCCGCACTGCCGGCAGTAGAGGCCGGCCAGGCCGAGTTTCTCGCCCTGCTTCAGGGCGTCCAGCTCCGCCGGCGTCAGCTTCAGGTCGGCCATCACCGCCAGGTCGTCCTCCATCTGGTCGAAGGTGGTGAAACCGGGGATGGCGGTGCCCACGTGGGGATTCTGCAGCGCCCATTTGAGCGCCGCCTTCATGTTGATCGGATGCTGCCGCTCCTTGTCCCAGTACGCGCCGGCCTGGGTCTTCATGGCCACGAGGCCGACGCCGGCGGCGGCCGCCTCGGCCATGGCCTTGTGCATCTCCTCGAGGTGGGGCTGGCGGAAATTGTAGGCGGTGAGGACCACGTCGTAGACCTTGGCCGCCACCGCCGCGCGGATCACCTCGGGCTCGTTCCGGTGGGTGCTGAGCCCGAGGAATCGGGCCTTCCCCTGCTCCTTGAGCTTTTTCATGGCCGCTAGCAGCGGCTCGAACAGCGCCGCCTCGCGGGTGGTGATGTTGTGCAGGTAGAGAATGTCCACGAAGTCCAGGCCGAGCCGTTTCAGGCTGAGCTCGAATTTCTCCACGAAGGCCGCCGGTTTCGTCTCGGCGGTGAACCGGCCGGTGGCGCGGTCCTCGCCGTCGGCGCGCACCTTGGTGCCGATGACGAAGGAGTCGCGCGGCCGCCCCTTGATCACGCCGCCGATCATCTCCTCGTTGCGGCCGCGCTGGTAGCCGTGGGCCGTGTCCAGGTGGACGATGCCGGCGTCCAGGGCCGCCCGGACGAGGTTCGGATTGTCGGCGTTCATCACCCCCATGCTGACCACGGGCAGCTTGAGGCCGGTCCGGCCCAGCACGCGGCAGGGAAACGCGCCGGGTTTGGCCGGCGGTGCGCCCGACGCGGGCTCCTGCCCCAGCACGTGAGGCATCAGCGCGGCGCCGGCCACGCCGGCGGCCCCGGCCTTCAGGAAATCGCGGCGGTTGCGCAGGCGGTCATCTCGATCCATGTGTCCTCCCTGGCTATCGATGGCGGTCGTTCTAGGTCACGGCATATTGACTCGACCCACATTATCCCAAAGAAAAAACAAAAACGCCAACAGCAGAATGTCCAGCGAGCGCACAAACCGTCCCGGCCGACGGCACATCCGGGAACTTTGCGCCGCGTCGCGGGTCAACACGGTTTAAAACCAGACTAAACGGCTGGCCGGCGCCGCACCGCCGGCGCGCCGCGCCCCAGCCGGAGGAGGAGGTCATGAACTTTCGCGCCATCAACGTGACCCCGTACATCGACATCCTGCTGGTGCTGCTCATCATCTTCATGGTCATCACCCCGTTCACCAGCCGGGGCATCCCGGCGCGCCTGCCCGCGGAGCCGCCGCCGGGGGACGCGCCCCGTCCCCCGGGCCCCTGCGCCATCGTCCTCGAAGCCGGCGCCGACGGCGCCATCGCCATCAACGGCCGGCCCGTGGCGGCGGCCCGGCTCGAGCACGAACTGCAGGCGCTGACGGCGCGGATGGACCGCTACCAGGTGTTTCTTTGCGGCAGACCCGGGGTCTTCTACGGCGACATCATCCGGCTGGCCGATCGCGCCCGCCGAGCCGGTGTGGATCAGCCCCTGGCGCTCATGCTGCGGATGCCGCCGGACGGCGCGACCGGACCTTGACTCCAACGTCGCGCCCGCCCGCCCGCCGGCCGGTGAATCCGGCGTTTGTCGACCACCGTCAGGGCGCCCTCGATCGGAACCGTGCCGTTCGCCTTGAGAAACCCGGCACTGTGCATGCGGACATGGGATTCCGCTTGGCGTTTTCCGCGCCGATCGATTACAATCTGTACAGGCACTCAGTTGGGAAATCTGATCGCATCGCATCCGGCGCGGGATTATGTCGCGAACCGCAGTCACTTTATCCGGCTGGCTCGGAGGGCTGGCGCTGCTGACGCTGCTGGCGTTCGTCCCGGGCTGCGCCCCGCCGCAGCCGGAAAAAGCCGAGGTGGTGATCGCCCTGCGCGGCATGCCGCTGACGCTGATGCCCCACCGCCGCGCCGAGACCATCACCACCATGGTCCAGTCCAACCTGTTCGAGGGACTGGCCGGCCTGGACCGTGACATGAAGCTGGTGCCCCTGCTGGCCGCCAGCTGGGAGAATCCCGATCTGCTCACTTGGCAGTTCCGGCTGCGCCGGGGCGTGACCTTCCATGACGGCAGCCCCCTGACCGCCGATGACGTGGTCTTCTCCATCCTGCGCGCGCGGGACGATCCGAACTCCGTCCGGCACAGCAACTGCGCCGTCATTGCCACCGTCACCCGCATCGACGACTACACGGTCCGGCTCACCACCACCCGGCCCGATCCGGTGCTGCTCCATCGGTTGCGCACCGTCTTTATCCTGCCCCGACGCACCTTCGAGCGGCTGGGGGAGGAGGCGTTTGCCCGTACTCCCGTCGGCACCGGCCCATACCGCCTGGTCAAAGAAACCCCGGGGCGCGAGATCCGTCTGGCCGCCCACGACGCCTATTGGGGCGGACCGCCCGCTTTTCCCGCCGCGCGGTTCATCCGTTTTCAGAGCGCGGAAGATGTGGAATCCCTTTTGCGCCGCGGAGCAGTGGACATGGCCGCGGACATTTCCCCCGCCGCCGCGGCCGCCCTTTCGGCCCGACCCGTCACGAGCATGGAGATCATCCGTCACCGGGGTTTGGTGATCCGCTACCTGGCCATGGATACCCGGGTGAAACCGTTCCAGGACGTCCGTGTCCGCCGTGCCCTGGCCCTGGCCGTCGACCGCCCGGCGCTGGTGCTCAAGCTGCGCGATGGTTACGGCACTCCGGCCAACCAGTATGTGTCCCAGTCGGTGTTCGGCTTCAATCCCAAACTGCCGGAATTGCCGTATGATCCGGACGGCGCCCGGCGGTTGCTGGCCGAGGCCGGCCACCCGGACGGCGTGACGCTCACGCTGTTGCTCCCCCGGGAGCACCGGGATGTCGGCGAAGAGCTTCGGCGACAGATGGCACCGGCGGGTTTCCGCATCCAGTTGAATATCCTCGAGCGCGAAGACTACTGGCGGGCGGCGGACTCGGCCCCGTTCTTCTTCATGGGCGGTGTGTCCGACACCGGCGACGCCTCCGATATATTCGAAGACATGATCCACTCGACCACCGGCACTTACGGCCGGGACAACGGCGGCCGATTTCACGCCCCGGAGATCGACCGCCTGATCGAGGGCCTGAGCGAACTCTGGAACCGGACGCAGCGTCTCGCCGCCCTGCAGGAGACCATGGCCCGGACGATGGCCGAGATGCCCCGCGTGCCGCTGATAGCCGAGGACACTGTTTTCGTTCAGTCCGTCCGCATCGTCCGATCGCCCCGCGTGGACAACTACGTTCTGGTTCGCGAGATCCGGCGGCGCGATTGAATCACTCGGACCGGCGATGGGACGCAGGGACGGAGTTGGAGTCCGTTTTCAGGCGCGTGGCGTTTCCCGGCGTAATCGGTTACAATCAGTTCAGCTCATCTTCCGCGCACACGAAATTTGTCGGTCGGCACAGGACCATGCGTCGAGTGACGGCATTCATCTCGGGCCGGGGGAGCGCGCCGGCGTTGCTGGCTATGCTGGCGGTGGCCGCGCTGATTCCGGGCTGCACCACGCCGCCGCCGGATAAAACCGAGGTGGTGATCGCCCTGCGCGGCATGCCGCTCACGCTGGTGCCCCACGCGAAGGCGGAGAACCTCTCGTTCCTGGTGCAGTCCAACCTGTTCGAGGGTCTGGCCGGATTCGACCGCGACATGAAGCTGGTGCCCTTGCTCGCGGCGAGCTGGGAGAACCCCGACGCCCTCACCTGGCTGTTCCGCCTGCGCCGGGGCGTGACGTTTCACGACGGCACGCCGCTGAGCGCCGATGACGTGGTCTTTTCCATCCTGCGGGCGCGGGACGATCCCGCCTCCGCCCTGCGCAGCAACTGCGCCACCATCGCCGCCGTCACCCGCGAAGGCGACCACGCCGTCCGGCTCGTCACCACCCGGCCCCACCCCGTGCTGCTGCAGAAGCTGCGCACCGTCTTCATCCTGCCCCGGCGGTATTTCGAGCGGGCGGGCGCGGACGCGTTCGCCCGCCGGCCGGTGGGTACCGGTCCGTACCGCTTCGTCGCGGAGATCCCCGACCGGGAAATCCGCATGGCCGCCTACGGCGGCTATTGGGGTGACTCGCCCGCCTTTGCCACCGCCCGGTTTGTCCGGTTCGACACGGCCGCCGAGGCGGAAGCCCTCATCCGGAACCGCGGGACGGACGTCGCGGCGAGCGTGATGCCCGAAGTTGCCGCCTCGCTCGCCGCGCGCCCCGCGCCGGGGATGCGGGTGATCCGCCAGCAGGGCCTGATGGTCCGCTACCTGGGGCTGGACACGCGGGTGGCGCCGTTCGGCGACTTGCGCGTCCGCCGCGCCCTGGCGCTGGCCGTGGATCGCCCGGCGCTGGTGGCGAAGCTGCTCCACGGATACGGCACCCCCGCCAACCAGATCGTGACGCCGGCGGTGTTCGGATATCATCCCGGACTTCCCGCCCTGCCGTACGACCCGGTGGAAGCCCGCCGGCTGCTGGCCGAGGCCGGCTATCCGGACGGAGTGGAATTGACCCTGCTGGTGCCCCAGACGCGCGCCGAGATGGGCGACAAGCTGCACCGGCAGATGGCGCCGGCGGGCATCCGCCTGCGCCTCGACCTTCAGGCGCGGGAACAGTTCTTTCCCATATCGGACACGGCGCCGTTCTTTCTGCTGGGCGGCGCGTCCACCACGGGCGACGCCTCGGACCTGTTCGACGACCTGATCCATTCCCGCAGCGAACACTACGGCCGGGACAACCCCGACCGCTTCGTGAACCCGGAGATCGACCGGCTCATCGAGGGCCTGAACGGGTACTGGAGCCAGAAGCAACGGCGCGCCGCCCTCCAGGACATCATGGTCCGGGTGATGGCCGAAATGCCCCGCGTGCCGCTGTTTTTCGAGGAGATGATCTACGTTCAATCCACCGATCTGGATTACGTTCCCCGCGTGGACACCTTCCTGCAGGCCAGCGAAATCCGGCGCCGGCAGTGACCGGTCGCGGACCAAGATCCGAAGATTCACCACAGTGGACACGGAGGGCGCAGAGAGTGTTGATGGTTGATAAATCGGTGAATGGGTGAATCGGTGAATGGGTGAATCGGGAGACGAGAGACGGAAGACGTAAGACGGGCAGCATCAGACAAACGGGAAGACTCGAGCCGCGAACCCCGAACCGCGAGACCCGATATCCGATGTCCGATGTCCGAAGTCCGTCGGTTGGGAACGAGCCTCCAGCCTCGAGTCTCGAGCCTCGATGACGATCACGATTACGATGACGATTAAGACAACGATGAGCGGCGCAGACGGACCGCCGCGGCCGTGAAGTCGTAGCCCACGTACTGCTTCAGCTTCGCGGTCACGAAGTCGCCCGGCTTGAGCTTGTCCAGGGAACCGTCGGTCAGATACACGACGCTGTCGATCTCCGGCGCCTGCTGGGGCAGGCGGGCCTGGAGCAGCATCTCGGCATCGGCAGAATAGCCGTCGACGATGACAGTGGCGGTACAGCCCAGCCAGGCGGCGGCGCCCGCGGCGAGCACCTCCTGCTGCGCCGCCATGAGCCGGTCGCGCCGCCGGGCGGCGGTGCGCGAGGTGACCTTGCCGTCCAGGCGGTGGGCCGGCGTCCCCTCCTCATCAGAGTAAACGAACACGCCCAACTGGTCGAAGCGGGCTTCGCGGACGAATTCCAGCAGATAGTCGAAGTGCGCCGGCCGCTCGCCGGGGAAGCCGGTGATGAGCGCGGTGCGCACCGCGAGCTCCGGCACCGCGCGGCGCGCCCGTTCCAGGAGCCGCAGGTAGGCGTCGCCGTCGCCGGGCCGGCCCATGCGCCGGAGAACGTCGCGGTGAGCGTGCTGGAACGGGATATCCAGATAGGGGCAGATTTTCGGATGGCGGGCCATCGCCTCGAGCAGCCGGTCGTCCACTTCGGAGGGGTACGTATACATGAGGCGGATCCAGAAGTCGCCCGGGACGGCGGCGGCCTGGGCCAGCAGGGCGGCGATCGAGGCGCCGCCGCCGAGGTCGCGGCCGAAGGCGGTGGTGTCCTGCCCGATCAGGATGATCTCGCGGACCTCTGCGGCGGCCAGGGCGGCGATTTCGCCGATCACGTCGGCGGGGGGACGGCTCCGGAACGGGCCGCGGATCCCGGGGATGGCGCAGAAGGCGCATCGGTGGGAGCATCCTTCGGAGATCTTCACGTAGGCGATGTGGGCGGGGGTGATGCGGCGGCGCGGTGCCCGCGCGTCGTGCAGGTACAGGGACGCCCCTGCCGGCGCCGGGGCGCCGGCGACGATCTCCGCCACTCGGGCGATGTCGTTCACGCCCATGAGCGCGTCAAGCTCCGGGATCTCGCGCGTCAGCTCGGCGCGATAGCGCTGGGACAAGCAGCCGGCGGCGATGACGCGCAAGGCCGGCCGCTGTCGCTTGAGCTGGAGCGCCGCCATGATGGCGCCGAGCGACTCCTCCTTGGCCGGGTCGATGAAGCCGCAGGTGTTCACGATGACCACGTCGGCCGCCTCCGGCTCCGGGACGATCCGGTGGCCGGCTTCCAGCAAGCGGCCCAGCATGAGCTCGCTGTCGACGGTGTTTTTGGGGCAGCCGAGGCTGATGAGGCAGATGTCCATGGGCGCTCCGGAGCGCATTATAGCAGGATCGACCTCGGGCCGGGCGCTGTTCGTTCACGCGGACTTCGGACATCGGACTTCGGACATCGGAAATCGGACCTGGGTTCTGGGACCTCGTTCCCGGATCCCAGGACCCGAATCCCAGAACCCAGAACCTAGGTCCCAGGACCCAGAACCCGGCACACTTCACCTCGCCTCCAAATAGCCAATAACGATTAAGCAGTTACTCCCGATCTTCTGCCAATTTATGGCTGGATTTTTGCCGCGCCATCGGACGGGTTGCCCACCCCATCATCGACCGCACCGTC
>CALAMB010000473.1 GCA_937925645.1 uncultured Acidobacteriota bacterium | reverse complement strand
TTCGACGGCAACATCATCATGAAGAACCTCGACAAGAAAGCGCCGCCGCCGGCGGCCGTCCCGCCGCTGTTGAAGGAAAACAATAAGGAAAAGGACAAAGAGAAGAATAACGTCAAAAGCATTTAGGCGGGCCGGCGGCCGCGGGGGAATCGGTCGACTGACGGGTGGAGGACGCATGGAACGGGTGGTGGTCAGGGACGAGGCGGTCAAGAAGATCCGCAACTTTTACCTGTGGGTGTTCGCCGACGAGGTTCGGGATCAACCCGACGGCCTGGGGCCGGGTGAGCCGGTGGAGGTCCGTTCGCCGCGTGGCGAGATTCTCGGGACCGGTTTTTACCACCCCACCGCCCGGGTTACGGTGCGGCTGTTCCATCACAAGCGGATCGAACCTGACGCCGCGTTCTGGCGCCGGCGGCTTCAACAGGCGCTGGCCCTGCGCGAGCCCCTGCGGGCGCAGAGCAACGGCCTGCGGCTGGTCTACTCCGAGGGCGACTACCTGCCCGGCCTGGTGGTGGACGATTTCGCCGACCACCTGGTGATCCAGTGCCGCACCGCCGGCATGGACCGCATCCGGCCACTCATCGTGGAGCTGCTGCAGAAGCTGCGGCGGCCGGCGTCGATCTACGAGCGCAGCGACGTCCCCGCCCGCCAGGAGGAGGGCCTGGCGTTTCGGACCGGCCAACTGGCGGGCGTGACGCCGCCGCGGGTCCGGATCGCGGAGCACGGCGTCCATTTCTGGGTGGACATCCCCGGCGGGCAGAAGACCGGCTTCTTCTCCGACCAGCGCGACGCGCGGCGCCACTTCGCCTCGCTGCTGCGTCCCGGCGACCGCGTGCTCGACGCTTTCTGCTACTCGGGCGGATTCGGCCTGTACGCGGCCCGGACGGGCGCGGCGGTCACCGCCGTGGACAAGGACGAAGCCGCGTTGGCCCTGGCCGCGGCCAACGCCGAGCTCAACGAGGTCACCGCGCGGTTCGAGACCGTGGCGGCCGACCTGTTCACATGGCTCCCCGACTCGGCCGCCGCCGGTCGCGTGTTCGATGCCATCAGCCTGGATCCGCCGGCCCTGATCAAGTACAAGAATCAGCAGAACAAGGG
>CALAMB010000472.1 GCA_937925645.1 uncultured Acidobacteriota bacterium | reverse complement strand
CCTGGTCCGGACCGCGCGAGGCGCTGCTGGCCCGCGAGACCGCCGTGTGGGTCATTGTGGGTGCGCCGGCGGACTTCACGGTGCCTTCGGTTCGCTACGGATTGTCGATGCTGTGTCTCAGCATTCAGGCCCATCGCGGGCTCGGCTTCCCCGTCATGCTTGTCTCCACCGGCGGCGCTGTGGACATCGCCACGCTGCCCACTCCGCTGCGGGGCATCGACACCCTGGCGCTGGACACCCCGGCCCTGGGGACCAAGATCGTGGCCAAGGCGGCGATGCCGCCTCCGAAGATCGCTCCGGAATACCGGCTGGATGTGTACGCCGTCCCGGGCATCGGCCAGTGGTTCGAGGTGGGGCCGGCGCCGGGACACACCTGGAAAGGCGCCATGTTCGGCGTGGCCGGCGGAGACGCCACCATCGATACCCACGGCTTCGGCCCGGCCGGGCAGCTGCCGGAGCGGTGCGTCCTGAACTATCCGATGCAGGGGTTGAAGCTCCAACTGGGCGGCCGTGATTTCACGGCCTGGGCCATCCAGAATCCCGTCGATGATCACTCGTCCTATTATCTCCGGGTGAAGGAAGCGCCGGCGGAGATCCTGTTCGGGGCGTTCCCGGAAGAGGACGACGCCGAGGCGTTCACCATCCAGTTGCAGTGACGCCGGGCCGCGTCCGGAGCGCCCGGCGGCGCCGGCGACGACGGACGCTCCCCGGCTCCGGAGTCTCCCGTGGATCGCGACAAGCAGAACGCCACCCGGTCGGACGATGTTGCCTCGCCGGTCGAGTGGCCGCCCCGCGCACGGCTGGTGGCGGCGCTGGCGTTGGCGGCGCTGGTGGCGGTGGTGTTCTGGAACGCCCTGCCCAACGGTTTCCACTTGGACGACCAGTACCACGTGGTGGACAATCCCGGGATCCAGCGGGTGTGGCCCCCGTGGCGGCATTTCGTCGAGCCCCGTACCATCTCGACATTGGACCGGATCGTCCAGTACCGGCCGCTGCTTCCCCTCACCCTGTCGTTCAGTTACGCCCTGACGGATCAGGATCCGGCCGGGTTCCGCGCTTGGAACATCGCCCTGCAGGCCGCGGCGGCGGTGCTGGTGTTTCTCTTCCTGCAGGCGCTGCTGGCCGCCGCCGGGTGGCGGACATCGCGGACGGGGATTCGGGCCGACTGGGTGGCCCTGGCGGCGGCGATCTTCGCCGTCCACCCGGTGGCCGGGGTGCCGGTGAATTACATCTGCGCCCGCGACCTGCTGCTGGCCCAGGTGTTCCTTTTTGCGAGTTTGCTGACGTATTTTCGGATGCGCGCACGGGGAGAGACGGCTTGGCGCTGGGCCGTCGTGCTGGGGCTTTTCGCGCTGGCGCTGCTGTCCAAGACCCACGTGGCGGCCGCACCGGCACTGGTTCTGGCGCTGGAATGGACCGTCCTTGGCGAGCGGCTGACCGCATGGCGGCCCTGGGGACGGGCGGCTCTGTACGGCGGCGTGGTGGCGGCGTTTTTCGCCTGGACCCGGTTCGGGTTGCAGTTCTCCGACTGGAACCAGGCGATGGCCGGTTCGTCCGATGCGGCGTCTTCCTACTTGCTGACCCAGCTCCGCCTCCATTGGCTGCATTACCTGCCCAATTTTGCCTGGCCGTTCGCCATCCGCCTAGCGCCGGATGTCGGGCGGGCCACCGGATGGATGGACGTCGCGGCCTGGGCCGGGCTTGCTCTGGTGATCGGCTCCATTGCGATGGCGTTTGCCTGGCGCCGGCGGTCGCCGGCGACGGCGGCGGCGGTGCTCGGATACTGGATCCTGCAGATACCGGAATCGAGCGTGTTTCCTCTGCACCTCGTCGTGTCGGACTACCGGCCATACGCCGGGAGCCCGTTCCTGTTCCTGCTGGTTGCGCTGGCCCTGGC
This sequence comes from uncultured Acidobacteriota bacterium, assembly GCA_937925645.1. Classification (GTDB taxonomy): domain Bacteria; phylum Acidobacteriota; class JAAYUB01; order JAAYUB01; family JAAYUB01; genus JAAYUB01. Next base: position 2,632 of record CALAMB010000472.1, on the reverse strand, counting down.
CGCCTGCCTCCGCCGGCCTTGGTGGCACCTGACGGCGGCCGCCCTGGTGCTGTACTTCAGTTTGGCCTCGGTCGTGCTGAACCGGGTGTGGCGCACGGGCGAAACGCTCTGGACCCACAGCGTCGCCCACGGCGGTGACGCCCTGGCCCATCACAACCTGGCCATGAGCATCGCCGAGCGCGACGACCCCCGCGTGCGGCGCCACCTGGAGGAGGCGATCCGCCGGAGCCCCAACTTCGTCCTGGCCCACCTGAATCTGGGGCTCTGGCTCATCCAGCACGGGCAGGTCGCAGCGGGTCTGGCTGAATGTGAACGGGCACGACAGTTTGAGCCGGAATGGGCCCAAACCCACTATTGGCTGGCTAAGGCCTACGGCCGGCTGGGTCGCCGCGCCGAGGCGGCCGCCGCCAGCACCCGGGCGGCGACGCTGGATCCGGACAACCGAATGTACCTCAAGCAGGCGGCCTACGACGCCCAGGCCGCGGGCGACTTTGTCGGCAGCCTGGCGTTTACCGGCCGCCTGAAAGCGCTGGGGATGGAGGATCCGGAGACCCTGTTCCTCGAGGGATTCGCCCGGCAGAAAACCGGTGACCTGCCGGGGGCGGTGGCGGCGTATCGCGCCTACCTGCTGCAGGATCCCCGGCACGCCCAGGTGTTGTTCAACCTGGCCCACGCCCTCATGACCCTGGGGCAGTACCCGGAGGCCGTCATCCGGTTTGAGGAAACACTCAAGCTCCGGCCGGATTACCGGGAAGTTCATCTGCACCTGGCGACCTGCTACGAGCGGTTGAACCGGTCCGAACTGGCCGCCCGGGAGCAGGCGCTCTTCGGATTCCACCACAAAGTCACAGAGAGCACAAAGAGTGAGGAGTAGAGGGTGCGAGCTGAAAGCAAGGCTGTCGTGCTGTTGATGAACGCTCATCTTCACGAGTTCCAGTTTGCGGGGAACAAACCCCGACTATCAATAGACAGCAGCCCAAGGTCCATAAAAAAAGCCCCGCCGGACGGCGGGGCTTTTTCGTGAACGGTCAGGCTGATCGTATCGATCAGAAGGGGGTGATGACACCAACGGCGTAGAGCACGCGCCAGGTTCCGCCGCCGAGGTACTGAAGCGCGACGGCCGCGTCGCGTCCACCGGTGAGATAACCGGAGGTCCCCGCCGTGGTCTGGGGGGCGGAGACGTGGATTTGCGTGCCGTAGTCGGCGGCGAGCATGATCCGGCCGTCGCCGGAGACGCCGGCGCCCACCCAGGACCGGACGCTGTCCCGGGTATGCCAGGTCAGGCCGTAATCCTGCGACACGTGGAGCTGGCCGCTGGTGATGGTGGCCAGCAGGCAGCGGCCGGTGTCGTCGCCGGCGACGAAGCGCCAGTTGGCGGAACCGGTCCGATCGATCCAGCCCGTGCCGCCGTCGTCGGAGGTGTGAATGGGGCCGCCGTCCGCGGCGGCCACCAGCCGGGAACCGTCGGCGGAACAATCGATGGCGCTCCAGTTGTAGGTGGGGCCGACGCTGCCCCAGTTGGCGCCGCCGTCGGTGGAGCGGGCGATCTGACCGCCGTGGCGGACGCCGAGAACGAGGTTGCCGGAGTCGGACACGGCGACGTCCCACCAGGTCTGAGAACCGGGCCCGGTGCGCTCGGTCCAGTTGGCGCCGTAATTGGTGGAGGTGTAGATGTAGCCGGTGTTCACCGCGGCCACCATGTACTGGCCGCTGCCGGAGCAGTCCACCGCGTACCAGCTGCGGGAGCTGTCCCGGCTGGTCCAACTGGCGCCGTAGTCACTGGAAGTGTAAATGTGGTCGCCGGTCACGACCGCGACCACGTACTGGCCGTTGGCCGACATGGCGATACCGGTCCAGTTGCGGGTGCCGCTGGCCGTCCGTTCGGTCCAGGAGGCGCCCGAATCGGCCGACGTGTAGATGTAGCCGCCATAGACCGCGGCGGCCAGATGCGCGCCGTCGCCGGAGGCGGCCACGAAGTGCCAGTTGCGGTTGCTGTCCCGGGCGGTCCACAGGACGCCGGTCCCGTCGATGGGTGAAGTCAGAACGCTCTGGCCGGCGTTCTGGGCGATTTTCCAGCCGCCGGCGCCGAGGCCGGATACCTGGACGATGTCGCCCACGGTGCATTCGGCGGAGAGCGGCAGGGTCACCGTCACCTGGGCGACGTTGTCGGCGAGGTAACCGGTGTTGCGCGCCGCCTGCTGACTGGTGCCGGTTACATGCACCCAGGTGATACCAGGACCCGCTGGTCCTGTGGGCCCGGATGGTCCCGACGGTCCGGATGGTCCGGCGGGCCCTGTAGGCCCGGAAGGTCCAGATGGTCCACTGGGTCCCGACGGCCCGGATGGCCCAATGGGTCCCGTCGGCCCAGACGGTCCGATGGGTCCTGTCGGTCCGGTGGGGCCAATGTCACCCTGTGGTCCGGTGGGACCCGTGGGCCCGATCTCACCCTGAGGTCCGGTAGGCCCGGTGGGCCCGATCTCGCCCTGAGGTCCTGTGGGTCCTGTCGGTCCGGTGGGGCCAATGTCACCCTGTGGTCCGGTGGGACCCGTGGGCCCGATCTCACCCTGAGGTCCGGTGGGTCCGGTGGGACCCGTGGGCCCGATCTCACCCTGAGGCCCGGTGGGTCCGGTGG
>CALAMB010000471.1 GCA_937925645.1 uncultured Acidobacteriota bacterium | reverse complement strand
GTTGGAAGCTTCGTCTCGTGCTCGTGACTCGTAATCGTAATCGTGACCGTAATCGTAATCGTGACCGTAATCGGACCTGGGACCTGGGTTCTGGGTCCTGGGTTCTGGGTCCTAGATTTTGGATCCCAGTTCCCAGCACCCAGGTCCTGTCCTTCCTGTTCACCGATTCACCGATTCACCGATTCACCGATTCACCGATTCACCGATTCACCGATTCAACGTTCCCCTGCTCGTGGCACGATCCACCGGTTGGCAACGTGGAGGTACCGCGAGCGGCAGCGAGCGGCGCGAAAGCCCTATCGGCACGCTGTACCCCCGGCGCCCAACCACTCTGTCTGTGCCGCTTGAATGCCCGTCCGGGATCAAAGGGCAAACCATCGTCGCGGGTTCTGCAACGGCTCAAAAGGTCGCGTGACACGCACTGCCGCCACCGTGATGGAATGGTGTCGCGGCGCCGGGACATCGCGGCGGCTGGCCCCTCGCGCCGCCGGTCCAACCCTCGCCGCCCCCGCGTCAAGACCTGGCATGATGCAACAAGGATTGACAAGGAAGAATAAAGACAGTAAATCATGAAAGCGAACTCAGAATCGTGACGGTTTTTCATCTTCATCGGTCTGGACCGGGGACGGCAAGAATTGTTGGCCAGGTGGAGTCGTCCAGCAGGTGGATTGTTGGCTCATGGCCAAACGCACGACCGGCCACACGGTTTGCCAGGCCATGCTGTCGGCGCGCAGGCCGCGCTCGCGCGGACTTCAGGTGTTGTGACGAAGCAGGCCGAGATGGTTCAAGGAGAGAGGGACCATGACGAAAAAATCGAAGCCGACGGCTGAAAAGCCGCGATGTGGTCTGTGTGGAAAGACCAAAAAACTCACGAAGACCGAGTGCTGCGGGCATTGGATCTGCGACGATGAAGACCAGTACGCTCTGTTCTCGTACGAGCGTAACAGTTGCCATCGGAATCACCGCCGGTACACTCTTTGCGGCTATCACTATGACGAGGGACACGACGGCGAATGGCAGACGTGCACGAAGTGCCGCAATGAATTAGAGTCAGAAATGGTCGCGTGGTATGGAACGAATGAGTATAACTTTGAGAAAATGCCGGACCCGCCGTCCTACGAGCCGACGAAATGCTCCCGGTGTGGCGTGATCATCAAACTCACGACGGACGGCTACACCATGACCGGAGATGAATACTGGTGCGCGAAATGTGCGGTTGAAAATGTCAAGAACCGGTTGCGTTGAAACAACGCCTGAGCGGTATTGCGCTGTCACACCGCCCGTTTGAAGCAATGATGACGATTGGAGACGTCAATGCGCAAGGAGTACGGAAAAGTCCTCCGGCAGTACTTCTTGAAGCGGATGAAAGAGAGACTGCCGGAATTCCAAGAGGAGAAGGTGAAGTCCATGTACCTGTGGCCGGGCCAGCGGGCGTTCAGCCGGTCAATTTCCGACTCGCTGAAGTGCTGGATCGTGCTCAGCCCCAGTCCCAAGGATTACGACGAGTTCACGGTCCTGATCGGATGGTCCACGTTGGGGCGATATCCTGAATTGTCGGTCATTCCTTCCCCTATCCAGCCGTCAACGGATCGGGGGGAATTCCGCCAGGCGGAGTACCTCACGCGGCTGCCGCAACTGTGGACCCAGCGGGACGAATGGTGGGTCATCCAGGCGTTCGAACCGGCGCTCACCGTGGAGCAGATGACGGCCATGCTGGCGCCCATCCCGGCGCCGGTGGCCGAGGCGAAAGTGATCCCCCGCGTGGACGACGCCATCGACAAGGTGACTGAATACGGCCTTCCCTATCTGTCCGAGTTCGTTCGGTCGAGGGGTGAGGGCGGCTGAGCGGGCGTTCCCGGCGGACGCGCGCCGCACGCCCCCGCGGCTCCGACGATGGCTTTCAATGCAGACTGAAGGAGTGACAGATCCATGGCCATGACTCTACAGGAAGCGCTCGCGCGGCTGGAGGCGATGGGGGACGAGAAGGTGCGGAAGCACAACCGGAAGAACGGCGCCGGCGACAACCAGTTCGGCGTCCGGCTGGGCGACATCCGCAAGCTCGCCGCCACCATCAAGGCCGACCCCGCGCTGGCCCTCGCCCTTTGGGACACCGGCAATATCGACGCCCGGCTCCTGGCCGTCCTCCTGCTCAAGCCGAAGGAGCTGTCCCGCGACGCGGTGGACCGGCTGGTGCGGTCCGGCGACTTCGCCCAGGTGGCCGACTGGCTGAACGCCTACGTGGTCCAGAAGCATCCCGAGAAGGAATCGCTCCGCCGGCAGTGGCTGGCGGACGCCGACCCCTGGGCCGCGCGCGCCGGCTGGAGCCTGACCTACGAGCGGATCACCAAGAATCCGGACGGGCTCGAGTTGGCGGCGCTCCTGGACCGGATCGAGGCGGAGATGGGGGGCGCCCCGCCGCCGACGCAATGGACCATGAACTTCTGTCTCGGGGGAATCGGCATCCATTTCCCCGAGCATCGCCGGCGCGCCGTCGCCATCGGCGAGCGGCTGGGGCTGTACCGCGACTACCCGGTCTCCAAGGGCTGCACCTCGCCGTACGTCCCGGTCTGGATCGCCGAGATGGTGCGCCGGCTCTAGATAGCGCGGGCCGGCCGCGGCCCGCGCTCTGGAGTGCGGCGGCTGGACGCCGCTTTGGATTCCGGAACGGTTGAACGATTTGAGAGTGCGAATATCGAAAGGAAGCCAAAGACGCGTCCCGCGTCCATCCAGAGCGCAGTCGAGCCTGCGCACTCCAAAGCGCTCGCGCGATCCAAAGCGCGTTGCGCCATTCAGGGTTCGTGGCAACTGCGAGCGGTCGGAACGACCCGCGAGGGGAGTCGAAAGTGGTTGGAGTTCGGCTGGAAGCGCTCCAGCGGGTCCGGTCCGCCGGGATCGAAACCGATGGTCGGAACCGTCCGAAAATTGTGTTGCTTTTCATGCCGCTGATATCCCAAACTGAGATCGGTCCGGGAGAGGTAAGCCCCGTTCGGCGGTGCGGCCCGCAATGCCCGCACATCTGTGGAGGGTTCGGTAATGAAGGGTTTATCCGATTCGGCGCCCGCTCTTTTTGAAGCCGAGTATGCGGCCGTTGTGGCCGTGGTGGAAAAGCGCATTCAATTGGAATGGCGCGCCCACCCGGATCAGCGTCTGGACACGGCCGGCATTCACCTGCTGGACACGGCCCGTCATTTCGGCCGGTTGCTGCGGGTCATCTACCGCCACCGGTTGCTGGACGCGCTCGGCGAGGAGCTGCGGTGGTATGTCAATCTGTTCACCGCTCACGGTTGGGGGCATGACGCGCTGTCCCTGGTTCTGGACAGCTGGATCGTTGGCATCCAGGGGCTCATTCCGCCGCCGGAATGCAACGAGCTGGCCGAACCGCTGCAGGTTCTCCGGGACGGCCTGTCCCGCCTGTTCGCGTCGGCCGCTGATCGCGATGGCGTGAGCCAGACGGCGTTCGATCCGCTCCTGGTGGACCACCTGTTGCAGGGTGACGTGCAGGGCGCGCAGCAGCACCTCCTGTCGTCCGCTCAATCCGTCACGTCGCCGGACCGGCTGATCGTGGACATGCTGCTCCCGGCCATGGCCGAGGTTGGCAATCGGTGGGAGCGGCACCAGATTGAAATTTACGAGGAACACCTCGCCTCCCAAGCGATCAAAAGCCTCCTGATCCGGCTGCCGGCGCTGCCGGCCGCTGCCGCGCCACCGATCGGACGGACGGCGCTGGTCACGTGCGCCCCCGGCGACGAACACGACCTGATCCCGATGGCCATGAGCGCGTATCTCGAAACGAAGGGCTGGAAGGTGAAAAACCTCGGCGGCAGCCTGCCGGTCGGGCAGATTGTCGCCGCCGCGGCGGCCCTGGAACCGGACGTGCTGTTTATCACCTTGACGATGCTGTTTCTGATCGATGAGCTGCTCACGGTTCTGGATGGATTGCGCCGGGATTATCCAAGCGGCAAGGTGATCGTGGGAGGCCGCGGGACTGTGGCCGCACGGGCCTTGCTGGAGAGTCGAGGGGCCTTCGTGGCCCGGGATTTTGATCACGGACACCGCCTGGCCTTGACGGTGCTCAATCATGCGTAGTCTGACCGCGTTGCGGATGGTCATCCATGATCGGGCGTCCACGGCGGGCGCGCTGCTCGGTGTGGTGGCCATCGTGTTTCTGGTGGGCCAGCAGCTGTCCATTCTGTTCGGCCTGCTGAATTACATGTCCGTATTGGTGGATCACAGCGGCGCGGACGCGTGGATCATGAGCCGGGATGTGCGCAACGCGGATGCCGGATTTTTGATTTCGGATCGCTATGTCGATCGGGTGGTCGGTTTGCCGGAGGTGGCGTGGGCCGAACCGGTCCTGATCGGAAACGGCCTCTTCCGCACCGGTGACGGTTCGTATGAGTCGGTTCGGGTGGTGGGCAGCCGCCGGCCGCGGTTGGCGGGCGGGCCGTGGCGGTTCGCCCAGTCGAATGAGGATGCGTTGCTGGACCTGGAAGCCGTCACCGTGGACCGCCTGGATCTGGCCAAGCTGGGGGATCCGGGTCTCGAAGCGATCACGGAAATCGGCGAACGGCGAGTCCGCGTGCGGGCGGTCACGGATGGGGCCCGGGGCTTTCAAGGCACGCTGGTCTTCGCCTCCCTGGAGAAGGTCCGGGAGATCGCCCGTACTCCGGCAGGCAAGGCCTCGGTCATATTGGTGCGCTTCCGCGACGGCGCCGACGCCGCGGCCGCGCTGGCCAGGTTGCGGGCGATCATGCCGTACGCGAGTGTGTCCAGCACCGCCGAACTCTCGCGCCTGACCCGGCTGTATTATTTCACCAACACCGGCATCGGCGGCAGCTTCGGCTTTTCCACGGTGATCGCGGTCCTGATCGGCGTGGTGATCATTTCCCTCACCATGTACACCAGCGTGCTGAGCCGAACGCAGGATTTTGCGGTGATGCGCGCCATCGGCGGCCGCAAGTGGGACATCGCCGTCGTGGTGTTCGGCGAGGCGCTGATCATCACCGGGGTCGGGCTGTTCGTCGGTTTCCTGATGCTGGCCGCGTTGCTCAACGCCACCGGGAATTCTTCCATCCCCAGCCACTTTCCCGGTGCGGTTCCGCCCATTCTCGCATCCGTGACCTTGTTCGTCAGCCTCCTCGGTTCCATCATCGCCCTGCGGACGGCGCTCAAGGCCGATCCGGCGGCGGTATTCCATTGATGCAGCGGGCAGCCCCGTGGCGACATTGAGACTGGAGAACATCGCGAAAGATTTTTCCGACGGGCGTCAGATCCGCCGGGTGCTGTTCCCGATGGATGTGGCGTTGGCGCCGGGGCAACTGGTGGTCATCGCCGGGCCTTCGGGAAGCGGCAAGACCACGTTGCTGTCGATCATGGGGCTGGTTTTGCGGCCGTCCGAGGGCCGACTGTTTCTGAACGATCAGGACCTCACGCGATTGTCCGACAACCAGGCGGCGGATATCCGGTTGCAGAACTACGGGTTTGTGTTTCAGCAGCCGATGCTGATCGAAGGGCTCAGCGTGATGGAAAATGTGCTGTTGGCCACGGCGGTGCAGGGCGGACGTCCGCCAGCCGCCGCCCGGTCGAAAACGATGGAACTGCTGGCGAACCTTGGTCTCGGTGAGTCGGGTCATGTTCAACCGCGCCTGCTTTCCGGCGGCATGAAGCAACGGGCGTCCATCGCCAGAGCCCTGGTCAAGGATCCGGCCATTCTGCTTTGCGATGAACCGACTTCGGCGCTCGACGCCGAGAGCGGGCAGGGGGTGATGGGCATTCTCAAGCGCATCGCCATCGAGGATCAGCGGATTGTGGCGGTGGTGTCGCACGACGCCCGGGTGTTCCCGTACGCTGATCGTCTCATCAAAATCGAAAACGGCCGCATCGTCTCGGACACGCGGGAGCAATATGTCAGGCAATAGGATATAGCGCCATGAAGTTATCTAGATTGATCGTATGGCTGATCCTCATTGTGGCGGTGATCGTCGGACTCAATTACACGGTGGTGTCCCTCCGCCGGGCGGCGGCGCCGCCGGCGCCGGCAAAGACCCCCTCTCTGGACGACGCCCCGGTTCGGATGTATGGCCGGGTGGAACCGCTGCATCGGGAAGTATTCCTCGGGCCGCTGCAACCCCAGCGCGTGACGAGGATATTGGTCAACGAGGGGGCGGCGGTTAACCGGGGGCAGGTGCTGGTGGAGCTGGATGCGGATGTGGAACAACAGGCGGCTGAGGTGGCCCGTTTCCGGGTCATGGAGTTGGAAGCCCAACTGGATCTCCTCCTGGACGAACTCAAACGCGAAGCGCCGTTGGCCGAGCGCGGCCAAGGCGAGACGCAATACGCGCTTCAGGTCCCGGTGCTGCGGGTTCGGGAACTGGAATCCCGGCTGGATCTCATCCTGGATGAGCTCAAACGAAAGGAGCCGCTGTCGGATATCGGCGCCGTGTCGGAACAGGATTACAGCCAGAAGATTTTGGAGGCGAAACTGATTCGCAACCAGATCGCCACCGCGACAGCGGCAGCGGAGCTGGATTTCCAACAGAAACGATTGCAAGCCGAAAGCATCCGCCGACAGATCGCCACCGCCAAGGCCGAAGTGGAGTTGAGAAACCGTCAGTTGGAAAAACTGACGCTGGTTTCACCCGTCGACGGGTGGATCTACAAATTGGACGTCCGCCTCGGCGAACTGCTGACCCCGCAGGATTATTCGCGCATAGTGCTGGGCGAACGGCAGAAGCAGATCCGGATGTATGTCGAAAGCTTCTGGCTCGGCAAGATCCGCGTGGGGGATCTGTATCAGGTTCGAGATGGCGAGACTCTGGAACGGATCGGTGCAGGAAAAGTGATCGAAGTCTCCCAGTATGTGGGCGCCCGGGATTTCCGAACGGAAGACTCCATGGAGCGCCTGGATACGAAATACGCGCAAGCGATCCTGTACATGGACAACGGTTCGGACATGCCACTGGGCAAACTGGTTCTGTGCGAACGCAAGCTCGCGGAGGAATGAGCCGGTCCGGTTGCCGGCTTTCACCGGTCGGCGCTTCGGCAACTGCCGGGCGTGCGGGGCGCCGCCGCCCCGTTCGACCACTGTCAAGCATGCAAAGTGGTTGCCCGAGCCGTGCCTCCTCGATTAGACTATAGCCGTGCGGAACGAGAGGTGAGCGCATGACCACCCAGGAGCTGCTTCAGGTCCGGCGGAAACAAATTCTCACGATCGCTCGACGGCATGGAGTCACTTCCATTCGAGTTTTCGGATCGGTCGTCCGGCATCAGGAGTCCGGCGAAAGCGACATCGACCTTTTAATCACCACCGGGCCGGAAGTCAGTTCGTGGTTTCCGGCCGGCTTCGTCCTGGAACTGGAAGAATTGCTGGGCCGTCGCGTTGACGTGGTCACCGAGGCGGGCCTGAATCCCGATATCCGGGACGAAGTGATGGCGGAGGCGGTTTCGCTTTGAAATCAGACTGAGTCTATCTGCAGCACATTCTTCGAATGATCGATCGCATTGAGCGGTCGATTCAGATCGGCAAGGTGTCATTTCTCGCCTCAGATCTTCATCAGGACGCGGTGTTGCGGAATCTCCATACGATGACGTAGACAACGCAAAGGATTTCGGCGGCGTTGAAAGCGAAATACCCGGAAGTGGAATGGGCGCGGCTGGCCGCCTTTCGGAATATCTTAGTCCACGACTACCTGGGCATCGATCTGGAGCTGGTTTGGACCGTAGTGACACGGGATCTGCCCGGATTCAAGGCAGAAGTCGTCCGGATTATGGCAGCACTCGAATAACCATCACCCAGCCTGACAGCAGGACGAGCCGGCCGGCTGCAACGACCGCCTTCGCTCGTCAATCTCCATGATGGCAAGAACGCGCCGCACCGTGCCATCGGTCTTGGGAATGATGATTGAGTTTTACCCGACGTGCTGCGCCGGCCGTATGACGACGGTGGTGCGCGGGGCGCCGCCGAGCCGCTAGGCTGTGAGGCAATACCGCATGAACACGTTCGAGATCCGGATCGTGGATTCGGTGAGCGAGGGCGGCGGTCCCTTCAAGGAGATCCGTCCGCTCATCGATGGCCGGGATCTGATCGACCGCTTGAAGGACTTTGAGGAACCGTTCGCCCGGCGCGAGGGCGCGCCCGGGATCGCCGGCGGATATTCCGGCTTGTCGGCCGCTCACACTCCCAAGGGCCGCTGGCTCGGTCTCTGTGACCGCGACTATGGTGATCATGGCGGCAAGGTCGCCGTGCTCCAGTGCCGGTGCGGTTGCGACGGGTGTTGGCCCTTCGCCGTCACGATCACCGTCACCGACACCACCGTGCAGTGGAGCGATTTTGAGCAGCCCCACCGGTCCACGGTATCCCCCCAGGCGCCGTGGGACTATTCCGGATTCGGACCCTTCGAGTTCCGGAAGGATCAGTACGAGCGCGAACTGGGCAAGCTGGACGGTTTTCTCCGACCGACGAACCGCGGCGACTCGCCCTAGCTCGCGCCGGATGTGATCCGATGGCGCGGCAGGTGGTCGTGTGGCATTTGGCCCGGCATTCTGCAAAGCCGGAGGGCTGGGGGCCGGATGACCGGTTGCGGACGGCGCCGGCCGCGTTCCGGCCGACGTGTCATATTTACCGAGGAGGCAGTCTCATGCGTTGGATGTTCGCCGTTACCATCGTCGCCGTGTCCGTCCTGGGGTGCGCGACCGCCCGGACGGCTCCAAATCCAAACGTCCACCGAGGAGACCCGGTCAGGCCGATTCATTACCTGGAAATCGTCACCCGGGATGTCGACTCGGTGTGCGCCGCGTACGCCGCGGCGAACGGATTGCGGTTCGGCGAACCCGACCCCGGGCTCGGCCACGCGCGGACGGCGGTGCTGCCGGGGGGCGGACTGGTCGGCGTGCGGGCGCCCCTGCGCGAGTCCGAGGAGCCGATCGTCCGGCCCTACTGGCTCGTGGCCGACATCGAGGCGGCGGTGGCCGCCGCGGCGGCGGCCGGCGCCGTCATCGCCCATCCGCCGCTGGAAATTCCGGGCCACGGCACCTTCGCCATTTACATCCAGGGCGGGGTGGAGCACGGCCTGTGGCAGCTGCCGCGCCGCGCGGAACGCTCTGAATAGCGCGCTATCCAGAGCGCAGTCGAGCCGGCGCCGGTTGCCTGTGTGCCTGACCCATCCGGTGGACCCGAAACCCCCCAATCATGGGCTACACTCCGCGGCTGCTGCGCAGCCGAACCAACGCGCGGATTGACGGCCTCAACGCGAGATGGGCTCAAATCCCTGACAACCAGACGAAGTCAGGGTTGGACGGCAGGTGTTTCTCCCTTATAATGAAACTACCGTCGAAAACCCGACGCGCATGATATGTGCACAACCTCACTTCAGAGGAGGCGACATGGCGGACAAAAAACCACAAGGCTGCGTGCAGCCGGCGGCGGGGCCCATTGCCCCGAAGCCCGGGCCCGAGGCGGGCCAGGTAGCCGGCGAAGCGCCGCGAAAGGAGGCGACCGTGAGCGTGATGGTGGGCAAGCCGGCCCCCGATTTCGAGGCATCCGCATTCCACGAGGGAAACTTCAAGAACATCAAGCTGTCCGAATTCAAGGGACAGTGGGTGATGCTCTGCTTCTACCCCGGCGATTTCACCTTCGTCTGACCCACCGAATTGGCGGCGGTCGCCGCCAAAGCCGACGAATTCCGCAAGCTGGGCATCCAGGTGCTGGCCTGCAGCACCGACAGCCGTTTCATCCACATGATGTGGCAGGAGCACGAACTGGGCAAAATGGTGAAGGGCGGTTTCCCGTTCCCCATGCTCTCCGACGCGGGGGGACGGATCGGGTCGATCTACGGCATTTATGACGAGGCAGGCGGCGTGGACGTGCGCGGCCGCTTTCTCATCGATCCGGACGGCATCGTCCAGGCCATCGAGATCCTCACCCCCCCGGTGGGCCGCAAGATCAGCGAGGCCATCCGGCAGGTGCACGCGTTCATGCACGTCCGGGCAACCGGTGGCGCCGAGGTGTGCCCCGCCGGCTGGGAGCCGGGCCAACCCACTCTCAAGGTGGGTCCCGACCTGGTGGGCAACGTCTGGAAGATTTGGAAGCCCAACGAATAGAAACGCCGCATTCTGAAAAAACGGCCGTCCGGTTCCGGATTCCTGAAGTCGACGGACACGGGCGGGACGAAAAAAACAAGCGGGGCCTGGAATCCAGGCCCCGCTTGTTTTTGGCATACGGGCTTCGCCACCTTGGCAGCAGCCCTCTTGGAAATTTCGATCGCGATCAGGCGAGGTCGAACCGGTCCAGGTTCATGACCTTGTTCCACGCCGCCACGAAGTCGTGCAGGAACTTCTCCTGGGCGTCGGCGCAGGCGTAAACTTCCGCCAGCGCCCGGAGCTGGGAGTTGGAACCGAAGACCAGGTCCACCCGGGTGGCGGTCCACTTCAGTTCGCCCGTCTGGCGATCCCGCCCTTCGAACTGGTCCTTGTCGTCCGAGACGGCCTTCCACTCCGTGCCCATGTCGAGCAGGTTCACGAAGAAGTCATTGCTGAGCGTCTCCGGCCGCTGGGTGAAGACGCCGTGCCGGGTCCCGCCGACGTTGGCGTTGAGCACGCGCAGCCCGCCCACGAGCACCGTCATCTCGGGCGCGGTCAGGGTCAGGAGCTGCGCCTTGTCCACCAGCAGCTCCTCGGCGGTGACGGCATAGCGGGCCTTCTGGTAGTTGCGGAAGCCGTCGACGACCGGCTCGAGAACGGCAAAGGCGGCCGCATCGGTCTGCTCCGGCGAGGCGTCCATGCGCCCCGGCGCAAACGGCACCGTCACCGCGTGGCCGGCGTTCTTAGCCGCCTGCTCGATGCCGGCACAACCGGCCAGGACGATCAGGTCGGCCAGCGAGACCTTCTTGCCGTCGGACTGCGCCGCGTTGAACGCGCCCTGAATGCCCTCCAACGCCTGGAGCACCTTCGCCAGCTGTTTCGGCTGGTTGACTTCCCAGTCCTTCTGCGGTGCCAGGCGGATGCGCGCGCCGTTGGCGCCGCCGCGCTTGTCGGAGCCGCGGAAGGTGGAGGCGGACGCCCAGGCGGTGGAGACCAGCTCCGAGACAGACAGCCCGGCGGCCAGAATCCGGCTCTTCAGGGCGGCGATGTCCTTGGCGTCGACCAGCTTGTGATTGACAGTCGGGATGGGGTCCTGCCAGATGAGCTCCTCGGCCGGAACCTCCGGCCCGAGATAGCGCGCGCGGGGGCCCATGTCGCGGTGGGTCAGCTTGAACCACGCGCGGGCGAACGCCTCGGCGAATTCCTCGGGGTTCTGCAGGTAGCGCCGCGCGATCGGTTCGTAGATGGGGTCGTAACGGAGGGAGAGGTCCGCCGTGGTCATCATCGGCCTATGCTTTTTAGAAGGGTCGTGCGCGTCGGCCACCATGTCCTCTTCGGCAACTTCCTTGGCCAGCCACTGATGCGCGCCGGCCGGGCTCTTGACCAGTTCCCACTCGTATTTGAACAACACCTTCAGATAGCCCATGTCCCACTGGGTCGGGCGCGGCTTCCAGGCGCCTTCGATGCCGCTGCTGATCGTATCGCCGCCCTTTCCGCAGCCGAAGCTGCTTTTCCAGCCGAGGCCCTGCTCTTCGAGGGGGGCGGCTTCAGGCTCGGGGCCCACATGCGTCGCCGGGCCGGCACCGTGGCACTTGCCGAAGGTGTGTCCGCCCGCGACAAGCGCGACGGTCTCTTCGTCGTTCATCGCCATGCGCCCGAAAGTCTCGCGGACGTCACGGCCGGAGGCCACCGGATCCGGGTCACCGTTCGGCCCTTCCGGATTGACGTAAATCAGGCCCATCTGCACGGCGGCGAGGGGATTGTCGAGATCGCGGTCGCCAGAGTAACGCTTGTCATCCAGCCACTTGGTCTCGGCGCCCCAGTAGACGTCCTTTTCCGGTTCCCAGATATCCGCACGCCCGCCGGCGAACCCGAATGTCTTGAACCCCATCGATTCCAGCGCGACATTGCCGGCGAGGATCATCAGGTCGGCCCAGGAGATCTTGCGGCCGTACTTCTGCTTGATGGGCCAAAGCAGCCGGCGCGCCTTGTCGAGGTTGACGTTGTCGGGCCAACTGTTGAGGGGGGCGAAGCGCTGGTTGCCCCGGCCGCCGCCGCCGCGGCCATCGCCGACGCGGTAGGTGCCGGCGCTGTGCCACGCCATGCGGATGAACAGGGGGCCGTAGTGGCCGAAATCCGCCGGCCACCAGTCCTGCGACTGGGTCATCAGGTCGCGGAGATCCTGCTTCACGGCCGCCAGGTCGAGACTCTTGAACTCCTCCGCGTAGTTGAACTCCTCGCCCATCGGGTTGGACTTGGCGGAATGCTGGTGCAGGATGTCGAGCCGCAACTGGTTCGGCCACCAGTCCTGGTTCGTTGTGCCGCCGCCGGCCATGTGGGGGTGCACGTTCTTCTTCTTCTGATCTTTTGCCATAACTTTGACCTCCTTGTATGTGTGATTTTAAAAATCGAATTTCGGTCCCGCGTGGCGCCAGCCCGGCCGGAACGTACCGCCCGGTCGCGCCGGCGCGTCCGTTTGGTCAACCGCGCCGCTGGCAATTCCGGCAGACCCCGAAGAAGTCCAACCGGTGAGTCAGGATCCGAAAACCGGTTTCGTCGGTGACTTCCCGGGTCAGGTCGTGCAGACAGCTCAGGTCCGGATCGGTGATGGCGCCGCACCGGGTGCAGATCAGGTGGGGGTGCGGGTACGGCCGGTGGCCGTCGTAATGACTGCTCCGGTCGGCGAAGCCCAGCTCCAGCACCTCGCCAAGCTCCTTCAGGACGCCGATGGTCTTGTAGATCGTGGCCAGGCTGACAGTGGGATAGCGCGCGCGAACCTGGTCGTAGACCGCCTCGACGCTCGGGTGACCTTCGCTGGCGGCGAGCACCTCCAGCACCGCCAGGCGCTGGTGGGTAATGCGGAACCCCCGCGCCTTCAGTTTTTCCAACATCTGCTCGCAACGTTGGCGGATAACGGCAGCTGATTCTCGTTGACGCATACCGATAATCTACCCGTCGATGCAATCTATGTCAATAATAATTATTAAAAGATAATAATTACTGAATAGATGAACCGCCCCGGCGGTCATAAATACTGCGGTTTTGTTAATTATGGCTCTGCTGCCCCGGAAAATGTGCTAATCTGCTTTCCACGTTATACATTATTCGAGTTTTGACGAGGTGACCATGAATTACCCCGTATGGGAGCCATTTGTAGCCAACGGCGTGCTCATTGGCGTGATCGCCATCGTCCACGTGTTCGTGTCCCACTTCGCCATCGGCGGCGGACTGTACCTGGTGCTCGCCGAGATCTGGGCGCGGCGCCGGAACGACGACGCCCACCTGGCGTACCTGGAGCGATACTCCCGGTTCTTCGTCCTGCTCACCCTGGTGTTCGGCGCCGTGACCGGCGTCGCCATCTGGGTCACCATCGGGCTGATCCACCCGGTGGGCACCAAGTGGCTGATCAACCATTTCGTCTGGGGCTGGGCCACGGAGTGGGTGATGTTCTTTCTGGAGATCACCGCCGCCATGCTCTACCTGTACGGCTGGCGGCGGCTGTCGCCGAAACTGCACCTGGCCATCGGCTGGATCTACTTCGTCACCGCCTGGCTGTCGCTGGTGATCATCAACGGCATCCTCACCTTCATGCTGACCCCCGGCGGCTGGCTGGCCTCGGGCAGCTTCTGGGAAGGGTTCTTCAACCCCGGTTTCCTGCCGGGGATGGTCTTCCGCACCGGCATCTGCCTGGCCCTGGCCGGCCTGTACGCCTCGCTCACGGCGGCCCGGGAACAGAACGCGGAACTCAAGACGCGGATGCTCCGCTTCAACGGCGCCCTGACGCTGGGCGCGCTGGTGGTGGGCGTGCCGTCGGGCTACTGGTATTTCCTCTCGCTGCCGCCGGTAGCGGCCGAGCAGCTGGTGTCGGCGCGCGTGCCGGCGCTGGCGGTGCAGGTGATGCTCGTGTCAGCCGGGGTGCTGGCGCTGGCGGCCCTGGTCCTCCTGCTGCTCATCCCCCGCCGAACCGGCGTCGTCGCCGCCGGCGTGATGCTGGCGCTGGCGCTGGTCGCCATGGGCGGCTTCGAGTGGGCCCGCGAGGCCGTCCGCAAGCCGTACGTCATCCACGAATTTCTCTTCAGCAACAATCTGCTGGCGCGCGACGCGGCCGCGCTGCCGGCCGCCGACCCTCTGCCCGTGGCGTTCTCCACCGGAGACCGGGGCCGCGACCTGTACCTGCACGGCTGCCGCTCCTGCCACACCGCCGACGGCTATCACCCGCTCCACGATTACCTGGCCGGGCTGGACGAGGCGTACATCGCCGGCATCGTCCCGCGGCTGCACTTCTACCGTGAGAAAATGCCACCCTTTCCGGGCAACGCGGCCGACGTCGAAGCCCTGGGGCGTTACCTGAAGTCCGTGGCCGGGCCTGATCCCATCGCCGGCGGCCGGCTGAGCGCCGCGGCGCAGGACGCGCTCGCCTTCGGGCGGCGCTGCGGCGGCTGCCACACCCTCGCCGGCAACTTCCGTCCGCTGGCGGACGCCTTCGCCGGCCTGACGCCGGCGGACGCGGCGGACATCGTCGCCGGCATCGGCGACATGTCCGACTCCATGCCTCCCTTCACGGGACCCGACGCGGAAAAGGAACGGGTGGCCCGCCACCTGACAGGAGGTGCGAAATGAACGTCCTGCAATCGTTCGCGCCGGTACTGGCCACCGCCGGTCCGGCCCTCGTCCAGCCGGCGCCCTACTGGCTGCTCACCGCGCTGCACTGGCTCACCTTCACTCTGCACCTGGTGGCGATGAACCTGCTGTTCGGCCTGCTGCTGGTGCTGCTGCTGGCCCGCCGGCACGCGGCCGTTCGGCTCCTGGAGGAGACCGCCATCAAAATCTTCCCGGTGGCGATGGCCGTCACCATCACTCTGGGCGTGGCGCCGCTGCTGTTCACCCAGGTTGTGTACGGCGAGTTTTTCTACTCCGCCACCATCGTTTCGGGGTGGAACTGGTTCCTTCAGATCCCGGTGGTGATGGCCGTGTACTATCTGCTCTACATCGTGGCGCTCAAGAAGAATCTGTCGGCCGTCGTCCGGCGCGGCCTGCTGGTGGCGGCGGCGGTGGGTTTCGTGTACATCTCCTACACGTTCACCATGATCTCGGACCTGGCGGAGAAGCCGGCCCTGTGGGCGGGACTCTACCAGGCGTCGCCGGGGGGCGCCAGCCTCAATCCGCACGTGGCGGAGACCATCTTCCGCTGGGGCCACTCGATCACCGGCGCCGTAGCGGTGGCCGGGATCATCGTGCTGTGGTTCGCGGTCTTCCATCCGAAGCTGAAAGGGCGCACGGACATGCTGGCGCTGGGCGGCCGGGTGTTCGTGGTGGCCGCGGTCAAGGCGACCGTCCTGAGCCTGATCTACCTGGCGCTCATCGACCGGGAGGTGCTGGGCCGGTTCCTCGGATCGCCCGCGCTGCATGCGCTCGTCACCGCCATCGTCCTCAACGTCGTGGCGGGGGTGCTGGCGTGGCGGGTCCGGCGCGCGGCGCGCCCGCTGGTGCCGGTGATGGCGGCGTCGGGACTCGTGTTCCTCGGCGTGGTCTGCATGGTGGCGGCGCGCCACTACCTGCGGCTGGTCTACCTCGAGGGCCGGTTCGACCCGGCGGCTCTGAACGTCGTGCCCCAATGGGGGCCGTTCGCCATGTTCCTGGTGACGTTCGTGGCCGGGCTGGCGGTGCTGTACTGGATGCTGCGGCGGTTCTTCTCCGCGCCGCATCCGGCCTGACAAATGGGGGAACATGGCGGGGTGCCGGGGCGCTAGTCCTTCGGGATAAACTGCCGTCGGGTCCAATGAGCGCCCCGCGGCGGATCGCCGAGCAGGTAGCCCAGCGATTCGCCCGCCGCCGAAGCGGCGCTGGCCACCAGCAGCAACGGCAGGGCGACCAGGAACGCCCGGCGATGCGCCCGCTGTCGTAACACGGCGCGGCCCAGCCGGTACGGCTTCAGCAGCGGCAGGACGGCGAATGCCGCCAAACCCGCCAGCGCGCGCCGGGAGCGGCTCCAGCCCAGGAGCCGGGCGCGGAACGCCGCCAGGTGGCGCGCGTACCGGTACACCCCCCGCAGAAGATTGGCCGCCGAGCGGAAGCTCTCGTGGGCGACCTGGGCGCCGCCAGCCAGGCCCATGGTGATCCCGCCGCCGGCCCGGCACCGTTCGTGCAGGATGAAGTCCACCTCCAGCAGGTCGTCCAATTCGTCACCGAGTGCCAGCAGAAAAGCCCGCTGGTAGGAGATGTTATTGCTTGCCAGAGCCGGCCGCGGACCTTCAGCCTGGGGAACGGCCCAGGCACCGTACTCGTAGAGGAAGGTGGACCGGGTGAACCAGTTGTCCGGATTGGCGCAGGTGAAGGCGTAGCCCGCCGCGTCCCAAGGATTTCGGTGAGCCTCGATCAACGCCTCCGCCCAGCGGGGCGCCGGGTAGCAGTGATCCTCGAGAAACGCCACGATGGGCGCCTGTGCCGCCCGCACGCCCATGGCGCGGGCGTGGCCCCACGACCGGGTTTCGGCCGACTGGAGACGGATGATCCCGCCGACGGCCGGGAGCGAAAGCGATGCGGCTGCAGGGACGACCTCCACGAGGACGAGTTCCAGACGGTCGGCGGCGCTCTGCGCCGCCAGGGCGTCAAGGACGCGCTGCGCCTCCTCGACCCTGGGGCCGGGGACCAGAATCACCGATATGGCCGGAGCGGACAGCGTCATGAGCGGTCGACCTCCGCAAACGAAGATTGATCGGCGGATTTCGCCGGCGCGGCCGTTCGACGTCGGGCCAGCGGCAGGAACCAGCGGATGACGCGGTGCACCCGGTGGATGTCCTTCGTGAAACAGCACCAGTCGCACATGCAGTGGGGCGATAACCGCGTCCATCCGCCCGGTGTCAGGGCCGACCGACGGAACGCGCGCAGGGCCGGACCGTTCCAGATGGCGGCCAGTCCTTCGGCGCCCAGGTGTCCCACGGGCGCCGGGCACCAGCCGCAGGCGGTCACGGTGCCGTCGACGTGGACGTTGAGGTGCAGCCAGCCGATGTAGCAGGGGCGCAGCTTCCAGTCGGTCCGGCCGAGCCGGTGCTGCCGCCGCAGGTCGGGGATGTTGTGGCCGACGCCCAGCCGGTCGGCCAGCCGGCGGATCCCGTCCAACTCCTTGTCGAGGGCGTGGATGTCTTCGGGATCCAGCGCGTGGACGGCGTGCTCTTGCCTTGTCTGGCGGTAGGCGGTGAATTCCACGGCGTCGGCACCCAGCCGGCGGGCCAGTTGCACCCGCTCCCCCAGGTTGCGGAAGTTGTCCCGCGTGACGGGGCCGCAGAGGGTGAGGCGCGGCGTGCGGGCCCCGCGGGCCGTCCTGCGGGCGGCCACCGCCTGGACGCCGGCGGTCACCTGCTCGAAGACGCGGGGGTTGGACGGATAGCAACGCGCGTATTCGTCCGGGCTGCTGGCCCAGAGCGAGACGATCAGATCGTCGACGCCGGGCTCGAACAGGACCGCATCGTCCGCCTCCGCCAGGCAGGTCCCGTTGGTGTACAGCCGGATGGCGCAGCCGGCCGCTTTGAGGATGGTGACGATTTCGGGCAGCTGGGGATGCAGCAGCGGTTCCCCGTCGCCGGCCAGGATCACCTCCCGGATGGCCAGCCGGCGGGCCTCTCCGGCCACCTGTCGCACCAGCCCCAGGGAGATATCCCGGACGGCGAGATCCCCGGGATAGCAGGAGCCGGCCCCGTCGGGCGAGTGGAACCGGCAACCCGGGCAGTGCAGGTTGCAACGCCGGGTGACATCCAGGTGGATGTAGGGCGGACCGATGAAGGCCCGCCCGCCGCTCAGGAGGCCGAAGAACAGCCGGAATCGCTCAATCAGGTTCATCGCTCTCCTGCGGGATTCGACTGATCAGGCGAGCCGGATGGCCGCGGGACGGGGCGGAGGTCCGAGTCGCGCCGCGCTTCGGCGAAGAAACCCGCGCAATTGGCGAGGCGCGAGATCACCAGGAGCGCCAGGACGGGCAGCGCGCGCCACCCCAACCGCTGGCCGTGGCGGAAGGGGGCGGCCAGCAGCATCCCGTAGAAGGCCAGCTGCCGGCGCAGCGGCACCGGCGCCGAGCGGCCGGTGTGCAGCTGGTGGTAGATCCGGGCGCCGCGGCCATAGCCCCGGTGCTGGATCCAAAACGCGCGCAGATTGAGATGATAATGGGCGTGGACGACGGTCACCTCCGGCGCATAGACCAACGGGCGTTCCGCGGCGGCCCAACTGGCGCAGAAGCCGCGATCTTCGGCGCCGGCCTTGCCGTAACGGGGATCGAAGCCCCCCAGTTCCAGAAATCCTTGACGGCTTACGGTCATGTTGCCGCCGTGGAAAAACCGGGGGGCGAACGGATCGGTGTTGTGCCACCGGTAGGCCACGTCCAGGATCATCATGCTGGCCCGGGCGTAGAGATCGTTGTCATTCGCATTGACGGTGTGTCCGCCGATCAGGGCGTCCGGATCGCGGCGGCAGCGCGCGGCCAGCCGCTCCAGCCAGTCGGGCGGCAGTTGGTTGTCGTCGTCGGTGAAGGCGAGGAAGCGTCCCCGGGCCTGGCCGGCTCCCGCGTTGCGCGATCGGGCCACGCCCGCGTTGGCCTGCCGGAAGAGTCGGATGGGCAGCCGGCTCAGGAACGGCTCGACCACCGGAGCGACCGGCGGGGAACTGCCATCATCCACCACCACCAGCTCGAACCGGGAACGGTCCATGGTCTGGCCGGCCATGCCAGCCAGGAATTCCGCCAGCCGGCGGGGACGGTCATACGTGCACAGCACCACGGTGATGAATGGTTCGTTCAAGCCGTTTCTTTGGCCGCCGGTATCAGTCTGCGCCCGGATGGCCCGGCGCATCACGGAAGGGCATTATACCTCCTGCCGGGGCCGGACGGAACAGTGGCCGCCGAGCCGGCCGACTCATTATTCGTGAGCGGACGACTGGTCGAAGTGGTACAATCAGCGGCCGGATTCGGATTGGTGAAAGAGCACCAGTCGGACTATTTTCAATCGGGTCAGCATTCAAACACCATGCACCTGGGCGAATGGATTCTGCGTTGGCGACTCAACACCGGCCTGCTGCGGGGGATCACCTTCGGCAAGTGGCTGCGTCTGCTCGGAGAAAACCGTTTCTCCGTCGATGCGCGATACTGGCCCCGGGCGGCGGTGATCACCGGCGTCAGCCTGTTCAACTCGACCGCGGCAGTCGCCGAGCGGGTACTGTACCAGCGATCGATCGACCGAGCGCCGATCCAGCCGCTGCTTTTGATCCTGGGCGCCCCGCGCAGCGGCACCACCATGCTCCACCAGATTCTGGCCCACGACGGGCGATTCGCCTACCCCAATTTCTTTAACGTGTACAATCCCTCGACGTTCCTGCTGACGGAGCGGATTCT
>CALAMB010000470.1 GCA_937925645.1 uncultured Acidobacteriota bacterium | reverse complement strand
AGCATGGGCATGTTGTAGGGCTGGCCCTTGATGGTGTGCGAAAAGAAGATATGGACTTTGCCCGGCTGGATTTTCTGCGCGGGGATTTCCTTGAGTCCCAGGATCAGGTCGGCCGCGGACAGGTCCCGGCTCAGCGTGGCGCCGGCCGCGGCGAATTCCGCGTCAGGGAACACGCGGTGGTTCGACGGCTCCACCAGGCAGCGGAAGCCGGCCGCCACCAGCGACCGCAGATCGGCGGGGGTCACCGGCGTCCGCCGCTCCAGGATGGATTTGTCTTCTTCACGGATGGCAAGGGTCTTCATGTGATTACCTGAATATTGAAAATTTAGAGCTTAATAAATTATCAGAGGAGCGGCGCGGGGTCAAGAACAAGCGCATGCTTTCAGGCCGATGTGACGCCGAAACAGGCCGCGGTCGTCGCGGTGTCGGACGGTCCGGGAGGCCGTCGCCGTTACGGCTGGAGCCGCCCTTTCTTGAGCAGGCTGTTGAAGACGCTCGTGAACGTGGTGAAATTGGAATAGGCCCAGCCGCCCGAGCCGTTGA
The DNA here is from genome assembly GCA_937925645.1 of uncultured Acidobacteriota bacterium. Classification (GTDB taxonomy): domain Bacteria; phylum Acidobacteriota; class JAAYUB01; order JAAYUB01; family JAAYUB01; genus JAAYUB01. The sequence goes on along the minus strand of CALAMB010000470.1, from coordinate 1,864 downwards.
TTCCGTAATTGAAGGCGTCGTTCACGACCCGGAGCAAGTCGGGTTGGAGCCGCGGACCGGTGGCGGAGACCAACAGCCCCACCAGACGAATCTGGTGCTCCTTGCAATGCTTGACCAGATCGCGCAGGGGCTGGTAGCGTGACGGCGCGAACGAATCGGCTCCCTGGATGAAGCCCTCGGTGTCGACCAGGCGGAACAGGTTCTCCGATCGGCCGTTGGTGATGAACACCACGGTGTGCCCGGCGAGCCCCTCGCCGGCGAGGAAACTCAGCAGGTTGCGGTACGGCGTGGTGGCCGGCGAGGTGACGGTGAGGGCGAAGCCGGCCGGCGGCCACGCCAGCTGCCCGGCGGGCCCCTCGTGAATGCGCGTGTATTCGTTGCGGGTGGTCAGGTAGATTTGCACCGGCAGTTCCGCCGGCAGGCGTCCCATGAGTTCCCGCATGCCATCGTTCAGGAGCAGCCGGTCGGCGTCGGGCCGGATGTCCTGCTGGATGAAAAAGACCAGCGGCCGGCTGTCCGTTTGGGCGCGGGCCGCCGGACCGGCGGCCGCCGCCAGTGCCAGCAGGAGCGGAAGCAGGGCGGAACGCATATCGTGTCCTCCTTGAGAATCGCGCGCTCACCCGGCAGCGGCCGGGGCCACCGCCGGGGTGCGCGGCAACGGGCCGCGGGTGTCTCAGGCGACGCCGGTGGCCACGGACTCGGGAATCGGCTCCAGCGAGTAGTTGGCGGGATCGGCCAGGATCTTTTTCACCATGGCCGCGTGCACGGCGTGGCCGCCCCGGACCACGTGAAACTCGCCCAGGACGGGATGCCCCACCAGGGAGCAGTCACCGAGAAAATCCATGATCTTGTGCCGGATGAACTCGTCGGGGAACCGCAGGCCTTCGGGGTTGAGCAGGCCGGTGTCGGTGAGCACGATGGCGTTGTCCAGCGAGCCGCCCTGGGCCAGGCCGTTCTCCTTCAGCGAAGAGATCTCCTTGAGAAAACCGAAGGTGCGGCCGGGCGCGATTTCGCGCCGGTAGTGCTCGGGCTGGATGGCGCACCGCATTTCCTGAACCCCGATCAGGGGATGGGTGAAATCGATGCGATAGCTCACGATGAACGCGTCGGCCGGCCGCACCGATACGGTCTTGTCGCCCAAGGCGTGCTGGATCTCGCGCCGGATCCGGAGGACGCGCCGTCGCTCGTCGTAGACCCGGCGGCCCACCGCCGCGATCCGCTCCGCGAAGGGGCGGGCGGAGCTGTCCAGGATGGGCACCTCCAGGTTGTCCACATCGATATGGGCATTGTCGATGCCCATGGCGTAGAGTGCCGACAGGATGTGCTCCACGGTGGAGATCAGGACGCCTTTTTTCATCAGTGTCGTGGCGTAGCTCACGTTGGCGATGTGGGCGGCCTGCGCCTCGATGGGGAATCCGTTCAGGTCGCTGCGGCGGAAGACGATCCCCGTGTTCGGGGGCGCCGGGTGGATGACCATTTCGACGGGACAGCCGGTGTGCAGGCCGATGCCCGTGAAGTCGAGGGCTTCGTTGAGGGTGGATTGACGGTGCATCCGTGCATTCATCTCCGGGGTCGGTGTCCGGGCCGCATTTCTTATTGCAATCCGGATGCCAGGATGGGCGTGAAAATCAGGCCGGCCACGCCCGTCGGTCGCTGGCGAAAAATGCCGGTGAGCACAACCGGATTTCGGCCCATCCTGACTGTGGCGCCTATCCCCCAGCCCGGTCCGTGTTTTGGCGAATCGTCCACACTGCGCGGGGGCTGTGGTGATTCAGGCGGAGAGACGGTGAGCAGCGGGACCGGTACCGCCCGGTCCCGCCGCACGAGTGGTCAACGACGGTAGCGGCTGAAGATGTCCCAGCCG
>CALAMB010000469.1 GCA_937925645.1 uncultured Acidobacteriota bacterium | reverse complement strand
TCCACGGCATCCCGTCCGGCTATGTGCTCAAGAGCGGCGATCTGCTGAGCGTGGATGTGGGCGCCGTGTACGAGGGCTTCTACGGCGACGGCGCGACCACCCTGCTGATGGGCGAGGTGTCCGATACACACCGCCTCCTGGCCGAGGTGACCGAACAGTCGCTGTACAAGGGCATCGCCGAGGCCCGGCCGGGCAACCGGCTCAGCGACATCTCCCACGCGGTGCAGAGTCACGTGGAGAAATTCGGCTTCGCGGTGGTGCGGGATTTCGTCGGGCACGGCATCGGCTCCCAGCTCCACGAGGAGCCCCAGGTGCCCAATTTCGGACCGCCGGGCCAGGGGCCGGTGCTCAAGGCCGGCATGCTGCTGGCGCTGGAGCCGATGGTCAACGAGTTCACGCCCCACGTGCGCGTCCTGTCCGACCGGTGGACGGCGGTGACGGTGGACGGCGGCTACTCGGCCCATTTCGAGCACACGATCCGGATCACCGACGACGGGCCGGAAATCCTGACTCGAATGGGTGAGTAATTCAGAGGAGTTCATGCCCAAAGAAGACGCGTTTGAACTGAATGGATCGATCATTGAGACGTTGCCCAACGCCATGTTTCGGGTGGAGTTGGAAAACAAGCACGTGGTGCTGGCCCACGTGTCCGGCAAGATGCGGAAGAACTTCATCCGGATCCTGCCTGGCGACAAGGTTTTGGTGGAACTTTCGCCGTATGACCTGAGCCGCGGCCGGATCATTTACCGTTTCAAGTAATTTTGGGAGAAATATCCATGAAGGTGCGTGCGTCAGTCAAAAAAATTTGCCCGAAGTGCAAAATAATCAAGCGGAAGGGTGTCCTGCGGGTCATTTGTGAAAACAAGCGGCACAAGCAGAGACAAGGGTAACATTTCGGAGTGATGGAGGTCGATCTTGGCTAGAATCGAAGGTGTCAACCTGCCGGACCAGAAGAATGTCTTCATCGGTCTGACCCACATTTATGGGATCGGAAGGTCCCGTTCCATGGAGATCCTGGAACGCGCGGGCATCGATCATACTAAAAAAGTGAAGGATCTGAGCGCGGACGAGATCGCCCGGATCCGGGCCATCCTGCTCGAGGAGGGCGGCTACGAGGGCGACCTGCGCAAGGAAATGTCGATGAACATCAAGCGCCTGATGGACATCGGCTGCTATCGGGGCCTGCGCCACCGCAAGGGACTGCCGGTCCGCGGCCAGCGCACCCACACCAACGCCCGGACCCGCAAGGGCCCGCGGCGGAAGAAGAAGTAATTGAAGGGACGACAGGAGTGAGACATGGCGAAGGAAACGAAAGCCCCCACCGGCAAGAAGACGCTCCGGAAGAAGGTGAAGAAGGTCGTCGCTCAGGGCGTGGCGCACATCAATTCCACGTTCAACAACACCATCGTGACGCTGACGGACCCCGTGGGTAACGCCGTCGCCACCGCGAGCGGCGGCTCCATCGGGTTCAAGGGCTCGCGCAAGGGAACGCCGTTCGCGGCCCAGCAGGCGGCGGAATCCGCGGCCAAGCTGGCGTACGACAACGGCATGCGGGAAGTCGATGTGGAAGTGAAGGGACCCGGCCCCGGCCGCGAATCGGCGATCCGGGCGCTGAGTCTGGCGGGCCTGCGCATCCGCACGATCCGCGACGTGACGCCCATTCCCCATAACGGATGCCGGCCCAAGAAGCGCCGGAGAGTCTAACCATCTTTGTGAAGGAGATCAGCCGTGGCCAGATATAAAGAATCCGTATGCAGGCTGTGCCGCCGAGAAGGCACCAAGCTATTCCTCAAGGGAGACCGCTGCTTCAAGGACACGTGCGCCGTCGCCCGCCGGCCCTATCCGCCCGGCGAGCATGGCCGGACCCGCAAGCAGAAGATCGTGGGCTACGGCCTGCAGCTCCGCGAGAAGCAGAAGGTGAAGCGGATCTACGGCGTGCTGGAGGCCCAGTTCCGCCGCTATTTTCAGGAGGCCGAGCGGCAGAAAGGGGTCACCGGCGAGGTGCTCCTCACCCTGCTGGAGCGGCGGCTCGACAACGTGGTCTACCGGTGCGGCTTCGCCGCGTCGCGGGCTCAGGGCCGCCAGTTCGTGCGCCACGGGCTCGTCCAGGTCAACGGCAAGCGCGTGAGCATCCCCTCCTTCCAGGTCAAGAAGGACGATGTCATCGGCGTGGCGGAGGGGTTCCGGAAAAACGCCTTCCTGTTCAATAATCTCGAGGCGGCTTTGAGCCGGGGCGTGCCGTCCTGGCTGTCCGTGAACAAGGACAACGTCCAGGTCACGGTGTTGGAACTGCCCAAGCGGGAGAACGTCGACCTGGAGATCAACGAGCAGCTCATCGTCGAGCTGTACTCCAAATAACCGGGAGGGCCTGATTCATGACCATACCGAAACTGCAACGGCCGAAACGGCTGATGCATGATGTGGAGACCGCCACCGCCACATACACCAAGTTCCACGCCCAACCGTTCGAACGGGGCTTTGGAACCACCATCGGCCACTCCCTGCGCCGGATCCTGATGTCCTCGATCCCGGGCGCGGCCATCACCGCCGTGAAGATCGACGGCGTGCTGCACGAGTTTTCCTCGATGCGGGGGGTACTGGAGGACGTGACCGACATCATTCTGAACCTGAAGCAGGTTCCCATCCTGATGCATACCCAGAACGTGAAGACGGTCTACGTCGACGTGGAGGGGCCCGCCGAGGTCACTTCCGCCGACATCAAGACCGACCCCGAGGTGGTCATCCTGGATCCCGGCGTCCACATCGCCACGCTGGGCGTGGGCGGTCGGCTCCGGATGGATCTGCGCGTCAAGATGGGCCGGGGCTACGTTCCCGCGGAGGCCAATTTCGAAGAGGAGCTGGAAATCGGCTACATCCCCCTCGACTCGGTCCACTCCCCGATCAATAAGGTGAACTACCAGGTGGAAGCGGCCCGCCTCGGGCAGGCGACCGACTATGACAAGCTGATTCTGGAAGTGTGGACCAACGGGGCCGTCACGCCCGCGGACGCCGTCGGCCAGGCCGCCAAGATCCTCAAGGACCAGTTGATGCTCTTCATCAATTTCGAGGAGGAGCCGGAGGAGACCGAAATCGAGGTCACCGAAGAGGAGAACGTCCTCAACGAATACCTGCAGAAGTCCGTCGAGGAGCTCGAGCTGTCGGTGCGGGCCCAGAATTGCCTGCGCAACGCCGAGATCAAGTCCATCTCCGACCTGGTCCAGAAGACGGAGGCCGAGATGCTCAAGACGAAGAACTTCGGCCGGAAATCGCTCAACGAGATCAAGGAAGTGCTGACCGAGATGGGCCTCGCCCTCGGCATGGCCCTGGACAAGAGCGGACGAATCGTCCGGAAACCGCTGGATAAATGAAGTCGTGAAGGAGTTGCACCATGCGTCATCGTAAAGAAGGCCGCAAACTGGGCAGGACCTCGTCGCACCGCCGGGCCCTCCTGCGCAATCTGGCCACGGATTTTTTCCAGCGGGAGCGGATCATCACCACCCTGCCCAAGGCCAAAGAACTGCGCCCGGTGGTGGAGAAGCTGATCACCGAGGGGAAGCGGGGTACGCTGCACGACCGGCGGAAGATCCTCGCCTACATCCAGACCAAGGATGTCGCCCACAAACTCTTCGAGGAGATCGCCCCGCGCTTCGCGGACCGGAACGGCGGCTACACCCGCATCATCAAGCTGGGGTACCGCGCCGGCGACAAAGCCGAGATCGCCCTGATCGAGCTGCTGGGCAGCGAATTCGCCGCGGCCGACAAGAAACCCGCCAAGGTCAAGGGTCGGGCCAAGAAGGCCGCCGAGCCGGCCGAAACGAAGGAACCGAAGAAGGCCAAGGCCAAGGAGCCCAAAGAAGCCAAGCCCAAAACCCCCCGCGCCAAGAAGCCGAAGGCGGAGGAAACGCCCGAGTCCTGATCCTCGCCCGAACGACGGATGCGATTCACAAGCCAAGGTGATCCTTGGCTTTTTTATTTGGAGAAGGTAAGATAGATGGCGGTGGAGGGCGCGAGGCGAAGCCATGAAGATCAAACCGTTTGACGATTTCGAGGATCTGTTTCACCTCCAGAACCGGATGCAGCGGCTGATCCGGGATAAACGGGACTGCTTCCCGGCCGATGCGATGGTCTGGACCCCCTTGAGCGACATCTTCGAAACCGAGAACAAGTTCATCATTCTGCTCGAGGTCCCCGGCGTCCGGCGGGAGGAGATCGAACTGGTCGTGGAGGCGGACGCCATCAAGATCAAGGGCTTCAAGAAACCGTATCCGGAGGCCGCCCAGGAACACTTCCACCAGTTGGGCCGGGAGTTCGGCGAGTGCTACCGGGTGTTCCGCTTCGAGACTCCCATCCGGACCGACAGCGTGAACGCCAGCATCCGCGACGGCGTGCTGACCATTGAGGTGGGCAAGCAACACAATCGGGTGGCCGTCCCGGTGGACGGCGACTGAGCGCCAATCCAGAGAACAGGGAGCGGTCATGGGTTACAGAGCGTTGGTTACGGTGTTCGGCATCGTCCTGGCGGGTCTGGCCGTCGGCCAGGGCGCCCCGAGCGGCCGGACGGTGGTGGAAGAAGGCCGCCTGATCATCTATTTCCGAAACATCGAAGCCGGCTTCGAACAGTACGTCCTGTCCCGCCAGCCGGACGGCAAGATGGTGATGGAAACCGAGAGCCAGCTCGTGCTCCCGCGGGGGGCCGGCAACACCTTCTTCTCGTACCAGACGAAAGAAGTCATGGACGACAAGTTCAATCCCATCGAGTACACCGACAATTTTACGGTCAACGACCGGCCGAGCAACGTGTACGTCACCTTCTCCGGGGGCAAGGCCCAGGACAGCGCCCTCATGGGCGGGCAGGCATTGAGCCGGACAGCCAAAGTGAGCGCCAACTTCCGGATTCTCGAGGAAGCGGTGTTCAGCCAGTACGGGCTGATCCTCCGCAAGTACGGCCACTCCCGGGAGCCGAACGTGCCCATCCGCCTGTACATCCCCAAGATCGCCCAGGAACTCGGCGGGAAACTGAGCTTTTCCGGCGAGCAGAAGGTGCCCACGCCGCTCGGCGAGATGACCCTGCGTCGCTTCTTCATCGACGTGGGCGGATTCCAGGGCGTGGCCATCGGGGTGAACGACCGCAACCAGGTGATGGAGATGACCATCACGCGCCAGGAGCTCACCCTGGTCCGCGACCTCGCCTACGACATGAAGCAGGCGCTGCCGGCCGCCCCCGCCCAGTGACGCGCCGCCGGCCGGATCACCCATGAAGTACATCCAGGAATTCCGCGGCCGGGAGGAGGCCCGCCGGCTGGCGGACAGGATCCGCGGACTCCGCCTGGATCGTCGGATGACGCTGATGGAGGTGTGCGGCTCCCACACCATGGCCATCCACCGCTTCGGGATCCGCGACCTGCTGCCCGAAGCGGTGAACCTGATCTCCGGCCCGGGGTGCCCGGTCTGCGTGACGGAGATGGCCTACATCGACCGGGCCATCGCCATCGGCCGCCTTCCGGGGGTGGTGCTCACCACCTTCGGCGACATGATGAAGGTGCCCGGCGCCCGCACCACGCTCAGCCACGAGCGGGCGGACGGGCGGGACATCCGGGTCGTGTACTCGACCCTCGACGCGCTTGAGGTGGCCCGCCGCCAGCCCGGCAGCCAGGTGGTCTTTCTGGGCGTGGGATTCGAAACCACCGCCCCCACCGTTGCGGCGGCCGTGCAGCAGGCCCGGCGGGAGCGACTGGGCAACTTCTCCTTGCTCGTGGCCCACAAGCTCATTCCGCCGGCCATGGACGCGCTGGCCCGTGACCCGGCGGTGGGCGTCCACGGATACCTGTGTCCCGCCCACGTCAGCGCCGTCATCGGCGCGCGGGCCTACGAGTTTCTGCCGCAGCGCTACGGCGTCGCCTGCGCCGTGGTGGGCTTCGAGCCGCTGGACATCCTGGAGGGCATCCGGCTGCTGGCGGAGCAGATCATCCGCGGCGAGCCGAGGGTGGACAACGAGTATGCCCGCGTGGTCCGGCCGGACGGCAACCCGGCCGCCCGGCGCCTGCTGGCGGAGACGTTCCAGCCGTGCGACGACCGCTGGCGGGGGATCGGCCTGTTGCCGGGGAGCGGGCTGGAGCTGCGGGACGAGTTCCGGGAATTCGACGCCGCCGCGCGCTTTCCAGTCCGGCTCGAACCGTCCGAGGAGCCGGCCGGCTGCCGGTGCGGCGACGTGCTCAAGGGCATCTGCCAGCCGGCGGACTGCCCGCTGTTCGGGACGGCCTGCGTGCCGGAGCAGCCCATCGGCGCCTGCATGGTGTCGTCGGAAGGCACCTGTGCCGCCTGGTATAAATACCGGCGGGAATAAGCTGCCGTCCGCCGGACGGGCGCGCGCGGCCGATGAATTTTGTTGTGAAAGCCGGCCGAACCATCTATAATGAGATCCCGTGTTCAAGGATGCTGCAGGTGGAACCAGTCCGGGCCACAACCAAGAGAGATCATCAGTCAGCTTTGGGAGGCATAATGAGCAAACGGTGTGTTTGGTTTTTCATGCTTCTGTTGACGGTCGTATTCCTGTTCCTGTCCGCCGGGTGCGGCACGCAGCCGGAACCGGCGACCGAACCGGCGCCGACGGAACCCGCCGAGCCGGTGATCGACTACAATGAAATGGTGTTCGTCCCGGCCGGCAAGTGCATCATTGGCGGACCGTTCGAGCACGCGGTCACCAAGACCAGCTCGCCGCCGCACGAGGTGAATCTCAAGGCGTTCTGGCTGGACAAGTACGAGGTGACCTACGAGCAGTTCCTCCAGTTTGTGGCCGAGTCCGGTTACGCCACCAAGGGCAACTGGCGCGTCTGCGACCCGAACAAGCCGCTGCACCCCATCTACAACGTCATCTACTCCGACGCCGAGGCGTACGCCAAGTGGGCCAAGAAGCGCATGCCTACCCAGGAAGAATGGGAGAAAGCCGCGTTGTGGGACGAGAAAACGCAGAAACAGCGCCAATTCCCCTGGGGTGACGAATGGATTGACGGTGCCGCCAACAGCGGCAGCCGCGTCCTGATGAACATCGGCGAGAGCAAGGGCGATGTGAGCTTCTACGGCGCCCAGGACATGCTGGGCAACATCTTCGAGTGGACCTCAAGCTACTACGATCCGTACCCCGGCACCAAGGCCAAGGACCGAAACTACGGCATCAAGCTGATGGTGGTCAAGGGCGCGTCGCTGTACATCGACGGGACGAAGTACCCGCTGTCGGCCCGGGCGGCCTTCCCCAACAACTACCAGCTGGGCGTGGGCTTCCGCTGCGCCAAGGACGCCACTCCCGAGGACGAGGCCAAGTACAAGGACCTGTACAAGTAAAACGACCCAGCTTTGGAAATGACTGGATGAAAACCGGGCGAGCGCCCGGTTTTTTTGTTGGTGAACAGTGAGGAGTTGGGAGATAGGAGATAGGAGTTCGTCGTGCTCGTGATTCGTAATCGTAATTCGTAATCGTGATCGTAATCGTGATCATAATCGAAGCTCGTAATCGTCATCGTCATCGAAACTCGACACTCGTTCCCACCATTCGGATTTCGGGTCTCGCGGTTGGGGTTTCGGGGTTTGGGATTCGTGGTTCGGGGCGCTCTGTTAGAATTACACGTCTCGTCTCCTGTCTCCAGATTCACCGATTCACTGAATGGAGGCAAGCTAACGGCCGAGTGGGCTGGAGTTGATTAGCCGGGTGGCAGCCATGACCCGGCCGCGCCAGCGGCCGCGGCATGGGACTAGGTAGCGCCCGTCCGCCGGACGGGCGCCGTGACACTCCGCACGGTGCGGGGGATTCCGATCCGCTCTCGCCGCGACTCAAACCAGAGGGTGAATCGCTCAAACGTGCCGGGGGAGCGGGCCGCGTTCATCGAACGCGGCCTAAGGGCCGATGCCGGTCGCGGCGCAACCGGCTTCCTGGCGTGCCGTGTCAAAGCGGTGATTCGGCGCCGGGCACATCCCGGTGCTTTGTGAACTGTGCCGGGCGCCTCATCACCGCACTCCGAAAACGGATCGTGGTGATTCAGCGGGCAGCGCACATACCACCACAGGCTCACCGGTGGGAATGATCTACAGGTCCGGGTGCGCCGGGCGAAGACCCCGACGACCCTTCGGAAACGGCGAATGAAAACATCGCCAGCATCAGTATTTTCCTTTCGCTTTCACTTCCTTGATCATTTCCACTGTCGGTTCAATCAGAACCTGCGGCTTGTCCACATGAATGTAATGTCCCGTGCCCCCGACCAGAATCTGCATCCCCCGGGGAATCAAGGCGGCCAAACGGTTCATCAGCTCCAGGTCCAGCTTAGTCATGGCTTCGATCGCCTCAGGGCTGAAAATGGGCGACATGGCTTTGGCCCGGCCGGAACACGTCAGAATCACGAACGGCACCCGGGGTAGGGGTTGGCTTCTTCTCACCTGTTCCCGGGTGATGTCCCGGTAGTCGGCCTCGGTTTTTGGATTCCCGGACTCACTGAACATATCGGCTATCATCTGATCGTATGCTTCGAGGTCCTTTCCATGGAGAATGGCGCGCAGTTCCGTTAGATTGTCCTCATGCTGGACCTCTTCCAAAATGATGCCCGCCACGTCCTCCGGGTAACGAGAGGCGAATAGCCGAACGATAAAGCCACCGAAGGAGTGCCCGACCAGGATAACCGGCTTGGGAACGCCCAGCGAGTCAAGCAACAGGTGAAGGTCCTGAGCGGACCGCTCGCCATGAGCCGGCAGGTCGCCGATCTCGCTTTTGCCGACGCCGGCCCGGTCATAGGTCACCACGGTCGTGATCGCCGCCAGGGCCGGAACGACCGAATCCCAGGACGTTTGCGGAGAATTCAGGCCGCTGACCAGCACAACGGCGGGCCGGCCCTGGCCATAGACCAGACCGTGCAATTTTCGACTGCCCACGTCAATCATCTTCTCCTGGCGTCCGTCGCCCGCGACCGGATCGCCGGCGGCTGCGGCAGGGAGGGTGCAGGGGGTGGACAGCCAGGCGGCGCCGTTCCAGTAAAGGGGTATCAGCAACTCCCGGGCCGCCGGGCTGGCCGTATCGACGCCGAGGGCCTCGGCCGGCCCGGGGGTGAAATCGGCGGAGCGGCAGGCCAGGTCGTGGTCGAAGAAGAACCGCCGCAGACAGGTGTCGAACCCGATGGCAAGCCCCTCGTTGGCATGCTGGACCCGAAACGGGCTGGCGCCGACGTCGAGCTTGAATTCCCCGTCGTCCGTGCCAAGCTGCCAGATCCTCGCCTTCTCCCAGGCGTAGACGCGCGGGTTCAGCCGGTCCTTTTTCAGGTTGACGTAGGCCAGGGTGATCCCCGCCGGCGTTGACGCCGGCAGGATCCGACCCGGCCGGATCAGGTCCAGCACCTGGCCCCGCCGGGACCAGTCCGCCTCGGCCGCCAGCAGGACCGGGGTGCTGGAACGGGGCGAGTCGTTGAACGTCCCGCTGAGGTAGATCTCCTTGCGCCCGTCGCGGTTTCGGTCCCCGAAGCGGCAGTAGTGGAGGTGTCCCGGGTGCCAGATGGTCAGGAGGGGGTCCTGGCCGGCGTCCAGAATCCGGCAGCAAGCGAAGCACTCGGTGGTGTGATTTTGGAAGACAACAACCTCGGGTCGTCCGTCCCCATTGAGGTCCTCCACCCACAGGTTGGACGTTTTGAAGGAATCGTACACCTTCCCCTCGAAGTCGAGGCGGAGGTGGAGGTCTCGGGACCGCCGGTTGAATCCTCCTCCCGGTTCGCCGAGCAGCAAGCTCAGGGAACCGCCGGCCGGGTCCAGGGTGAGCAAATCCTTCCGGCCGTCCCCGTCCAGGTCGGTCAGGTGGAGGTACGTGATCCCGTTTTGTCGGTAGGAATTGAGTTTGAGCGGCGTGGTCAGGGAATGCACCAGGCGGCCAGCGGCGTCGAACAGGTCGACTCGCGACCCGGCGGTGAACTCGGCGACCTGGTAGGAGGCGAGGTCCGGTGTTGGCGCGGGGCGGAGCAGCACCAGCCCGGACCCGGCCAGCCCGAGCCCGGCCAGTAACATCGCCACGAGCGCCAGCCGGCGGCGGGTTGGATGCTCTGCCCGGACGGCGGCATCCGGCGCGGTGACTGGAACCCCCTTGTCAGGGTCGGGCCCGGCCGCCGCCGCCGAAACGGGCGGTTCCGGCCCACCCTGCCGCCATTGCTCCAACTCGGCGGCAAAGGCGAAGACCCGCTCGCTCGATCCGCCGGCATCCCGATAGACGGGCATCCCCCGTTCTGCCGCCCACCGCTGCGCGGTGCGAACAGACCGGCCCAAATGAGCCGCGATCTCCTTCCATGATTCCAAACGCCGACCGGTTTCCTCGGTCACCGTTTCTCCAACTGGTCGAAATGTTGCCAACGCCGGGCGTGCCTGCCGACTGGCAGCGTCTCCTGGCTGCGGGCGGGGTGATCGGCCATGGGCAACCCAACCCGCCCTGGGTGTGGTGCCGTCCCGGCCTGCCGGGATTGTAACCTTCCGCCCCGCCGGAAATCAACCCTGTGAGAGCCGCGAGATGCCCGCCTCAACCCGTGCGCTGTGCCGCCTGGTGTGCGCCGCTCCTGATGGATGTGCGTCACCCATACCGAGGGCGGCGCGATTTTGGGGCGTTCAGCGGCAGGATGAGGATATTCGGCATGATCGGTTCGGATGGTCGGGCTGGCCGGTTGATCCTGCCCGAGGCCGAGCTCGCGCGCTGCAGATGCGCGAGGTACTGTGGAGTGCGCAGACTCGTCGGCGCTCTGAATCGACGCAGGACGCGGGCGACGAGAGCCGGCACCCTCGGCTTCAGGCGTGGTGAATCATCTCCGCCCAATCGGATGCGGACGGCGGTCCTGATAATCAGAATTGCGTTGAAGTTTGCGCTTGCGTTCGGGAGGTGTGGATCCATTATAATTCGCCCTTGCTGGTGCTGTGATCAATGAGAGGCTGTGATGGGGGAGCGGCGCAAGCTCACATCCTGGAAAGAAATCGCCGAGTATCTCGACTGCACCGTCCGGACCGCCCAGCGGTGGGAGCGGGAAAGCCGGCTGCCGGTATTCCGGGTCACCGGCGAGCCGGGCCGGCGGGTCTTTGCCTACACCGACGCGCTGGACGAATGGCTGCACCGGTCGCCGCCCGCTGAAGACGCCCCGGCGGGCGCCCCTCCGGTTTCCGGGGCGGACGCAACCCGTTTCGAGAACGGAGCGAGCGCCGGTGGCAGCGAACCGGTCGTACCGGTAAAACCGGCTTGCCCCACAAGCGGTATGTCGGCAGTGACGGGAGAGTCTGTTGGCGCCGGCGGCAGCGAGCCGGTGATACCGGAGGAACCGGTTGACACCACCGGCAGTGGGTCGGCGATATCAGTGGGATCGGCTGAACCGAACAAGAAGAGAATCCTCCACAGGTTTTCCCGGCCGCTGGCGGCGGTCCTGCTTGTCCTGGGGATCTTGGGATTGGGATCCGCCGCGCTGGTCTATTTTGCGGACGACTCGTCCGGCTTCCCGTCACCACTGAGTCAAGTCAAGGCCCACGGCCACACGCTGATCGGCCTGGATGCGGCCGGCCACGAGCTGTGGCGGCGGATTCTCCCCGAGCCGGTGAACCCGGGACCCACCAATTTTCGTTTTTATTCCAACCGGGGAATGAAATCCTCCATTCGCATCGCGGACATCACCGCCGACGGCCGGCCGGAGGTCCTGGTCATCTCCGGAGACAGCTATCCGGAGGCCATCAAGCCCTGGGTGTTGAACTGCCTGGACGATGCCGGCCGGTTGCTCTGGCGGTACGATCCGGGGGAAGTCATCCGGTACCCCAAGCGGACCAGCGACACGAACTGGCGCATCTGTGTGGACCCGGTGGACCTGGACGACGACGGACGGCGGGAACTGGTGGTGCTGTCGCGCAACCACCGGATGTTCGTGGCGAAAGTGACGGTTCTGGACGGCGACGGGCGAATCCGCAGTGAGTACGTCAATGGCGGCTGGGTGGAGGACGTGAATTACGCCGACCTCGACGGGGACGGCACCCGTGAAATCATCGCCGGCGCGTACCACAACGGCACCGCGCGACCCGCCCTGTTTGTGCTCGATCCCCGGGACATGGGGGGCGCCTCACCCCAGCAGGACACGCCCGATTACCTGTGCCTGGATCGGCCCGCCGGACGCGAGCTGTATTATCTGCTGTTTCCCCGGGATCCCGTCATGGAACGGCTGATGCCGTTGGGATGTGTGGGTGCGGTTGAGATTCTGCCCGATGGCATCATCGCGCGGACTGATGCGTACGGCTTCCAGGTGAGCGGGACCTTGGACTATTTTCTGCGGTTCGACCTGAGTCTGGATCGGGTGGAGACCAGCAGCGCGTATGCGTTCCTGTATCGACGGCTGTTCGAGCAGGGGGAGTTGCGGCGCGCGTTCTCTCCCAAAATGGTGCGGGACCTCGATCCCGTGTTGTACTGGGACGGCACCCGCTTCATTGCCACCCGCACCCGGAATCCGAGTCGGTAGTTCTCCCTACGATTGCGGGGCTGCGGTGCCGGTCTGGAGTGCGCGGACATGTCTGCGCTCTGGATTCCCGCAAAGCGGGGATTGAACTCTTGCGGAGCATCACCGCGTCCACACCCTGCGATATTACCGAGCGCGTCCCGCACCATCCAGAGCGGTGTCATGCCGCCGGACTCCAAAGCACTGCGTGCCATCCAAAGCGGCGTCCAGCCACACCACTCACGCCACAGGCGTGGCACCATGACCCGGCCGCGCCAGCGGCCGCGGCATGTAGCCCGGGCCGAGAGGCCCGGGTAGCCGGGAAAATCGTCGGTACGGAAACAGCCGCGCCAGCGGCGGCGGGATAAGGGCGCCGGGTTCGGGTTGGGGTGTGGATGCACCGCCGGTTGCGGTACCGCCCGGATTGCGTCTTCCCCCGCTCCTGCGGAGCTGATCGATGGCCCGTGTTCTCCGCGCACCCGGACCTGTCGGTCCGGGCTACACGCCGCCGCCGCTGGCGCGGCGGGATCCTGCTGTGAACTGTGAATGATCTCCGGACGCGCGTTGCGCCGCAACGCGCACGGACAGCAGGATGTTCCGTATCATGCCGGAGGGTATGGGACGGAGGGTTTTGGGCGCCCCCCATTACGCGACACTCGATGTGTAGGGGGAGCATTCTGTTTACGCCTGCCGTCCGGCCGCGTTCGTCGAACGCGGCGTAGGGGGGCGAAGTAGCGCCCGTCCGCCGGACGGGCGCCGTGACACTCGGCACGGTGCGGGGGATTC